>USGM01000141.1 GCA_900554205.1 uncultured Lachnospiraceae bacterium | reverse complement strand
CTTGAGCCGGTGCAGGATTTCCTCCGCCTTGCCCTTGACGGGATACGGCTCGCGGCGCACGATCTCGCTCAGCGCGGCGCTCGGCGGCGCGGTCACCGCCGCAGGGCAGACAATATTGCATATCGGCGCATATGTGATCTTCTTTTCTGCGCTGCTCGCCTCGCTCGGCGCGCTGGGCTTTCCGGACACGCTCGCGGGCGAGCTCGCGCTTTGCACCGGCGGGCCGCTCTCCTTTTTCCGTGCGCTCTTTACCGGCGCGCTCGAACTCTCGAGCGGCGTCGGCGCGATGGCGGGCCTGCCGCTCACGCCCGGAAGCCTTGCACTGGGCGAATTTCTGCTGAGCTGGGGCGGGCTGTGCGTCCACGGGCAGGCCGGAGCTGCCGCCGAAGGGCTGAAAATGCGAAAACGCCTCGGAGGAAAGCTCCTCCAGGGCGTTTTCTCCGCAGCGCTCGCCTACACCGCCGCGTCAATAATTATGTAAATCAAATTATGTTTATTTAATTATGTAAATAATATTACGTTAATTATATTATGTCTACTTACACGCCGCCGAGCCGGAACACGATACCCACAACGGCAGCGAGGGCGAGGAACACGACCGGGTGCAGCTTTTTCAGCGGCTTCACCAAATTGGTGAGCACCCAGATCACGGCAAACAGGATCAGGTTTTTCCATTGGAGAAGGTCGGCAAGCTGATACGAGGCGCGGTAGGCGTCAAGGTTCACAAGCACCAGCGCGAATACCGACCACCCCGCCGCGGCAATGAGCCCGGTGGAGGCCGGGCGGAGCGTATAGAACGCGGCATCCACGTATTTGTTCGTACGGAAGGCCTGCAGCGCCATGGCGATGAGCACGATGACGATCACGCTCGGAGTGACAAGGCCGAGCGTCGCCACGACGCCGCCGAGAACGCCGGCACAGTCAAAGCCCACATAGGTCGCCATGTTGACGGCAAAGGGCCCCGGCGTGCTCTCACTGACTGCGATAAAGTCTATAATCTCCTCCATGTTCAGCCAGCCGTGCTTTAGAACCTGCTCTTCGACGAGCGGCAGCATGGCATAGCCTCCTCCGAAGGTGAATGCCCCGATCTCCAGAAAGACGAGAAACAGCTGTAAATAAATCATTTCCTGTTCCTCCTCTCCGCGAGCAGTGAGGCGGCAAACCCCGCAGCCGCACAGCATACAAGGACAAGCAGCACATTGACCTTCAGAAATGCCACGCAGACAAACGCAGCAGCCATAATAAGGTAGGACACCACCGACTTCGGGCACTGTCTGTACATGGAGAGCAGCGCCTTTGCGATCAGTGCAAGCACTCCCGCCCGGATGCCGTAAAAGGCATATTGCACCGCCTTCAGCTCCTGAAACTGCCGCAGAACGAAGGATACTGCCAGAATAATCAAAAACGAGGGCAGAACCACCCCCACCGTTGCCAGAAATGCCCCCCAGAAGCCCGCCACACGATACCCCACAAAGGTTGCCGCATTGATGGCAATCGGTCCCGGCGTGGACTCCGAGATGGCAATGACCTCAAGAATATCCTCATCGGATAACCATTTTCTTTTTTCGGAAATTTCCTTCTGGATCAGCGGGATCATGGCATAGCCGCCGCCAAAGGTAAACGCCCCGATCTTTAGAAAAGTCAGAAACAACGTCCGTCTAATCATTCTGTGTTCCCTCATCCGCATTACATTCCTGCATAATCCCATAGACCTCATCAAGCCCCTGTGCCGTCCGGTAGAGGTACTTCTTCAATTTCTCGTCCGGCGGGGTCTGATCCGGCACCATGACTACCCGGCAGCCAGCCCGGTAAGCCGACAATACGCCGTTTGGCGAGTCCTCGACCGCAATACATTCGCCCGGCTTCAGCGCCAGCTGTTCACAGGCATAGAGATAGATGTCGGGAGATGGCTTCCCCTCCTTTACCATCGTTGCGCTGATAATCCGGTCGAAGCAGTCCTCCATGCCGGTAAGCCTCAGATATTTCCGGGTCCGCTCAGGATCCGTCGCCGTCGCAATCGCCGTCGTGACGCCGCTGTCCCGGAGCTTCCGCACAAGCTCCAGTGCGCCCGGCTTTCTCTGTATGCCGTCCCTGTCAAGGCACTCCTCCATCATTTCCTTGCGCTTGTCCCTCACGGCATAATAGTCCAGTTCCTCCCCGAACCATTCCTTCAACTGCTTTGGCGCAAAGGGTCTGCCGAGACTGCGCATCGTCAGTGCCTGCCCATCTGTCATATGGTAGCCAAATTCCGCCAGCGCCTTCGGCCAGAAAATCCGATAATATTTTTCCGTGTCAATCAATGTTCCGTCAAGATCAAAGATAACAGCCTTTATCATGCCTTGTCCCTTCCCGCGGCATCTCGTGAATGTGTACTTCTCCCGGTCTTTGCCGGGCACTGCCGCGTCTGCACTCTCTCCGCCCATTATAGCCGCAAACGCGCCGCAGTGCAACGGGATATCCTATCTGCGCTTCTCAGGCAGATTATTTTTGTTTTGCATAATTATTTTTGCTTTGCATAGGTGAAGGAATCCGGCAGGATCAGACAAGCCAGAAAATAGAGATGCGGTGCATAATTGCCTGAGCACTGCGTCATGACATAATCAAATGTGTGAAGCTCACAGCCGAGCGCCTGACGGATGTCGGGAACCAATGCAAATACTGCCACCCGGAGAACCGGTGTAAAGAGAAGCATCCTCCGGGAATAGACCGTCTTTCCACGCAGCAGCATAACCAGCTGTATCAGGAAGATAAGGATCATGAACGGGTACACCACATAAAAGGCGGACCCGGTAAAGCGGAACATCCTACTGCAAAAGCGGAAGCAAGCCTTCGTCTTCCGGCACTCTTCATAAAACGAATCCTCGACCGTCCGAAGTCCGTGCCAGTAACCCCAGCTTCCGACAACTCCGGTCAGGAGCAGCAGCACCAGCCGCCACGCCGGATATCCGCCGTTATAATATGCCTCCCGGAGAAAAAGTCCTCCGTCAGCCGTCCTGGGCTCAATCAGACTTAACGTTAGATCCCCCAGCAGCATTCCAAACGCACCTATTGCTCCCGCAAGCAAATTTTTCTTTTTAATTTTCGTACCCATCGACATGTTCTCCTGTCCTTTTCTGTTTTCTTCCGAAATGTCATTGCTTCGAGTTAGTGCAAACTAACTATCAATACTATAACATACATTACTCGAAAAACAACAGATTCGTTCTATAAGTTTTGGACTTCCATGTCGAAAAGTGTATGGATTCGGGAAGTTTCGGACTTGCAAGTCGGAAACTTCCGGCATTTTATATGCCAGCTGCCCCCGGCGCGGGTATATAAGCGGCTTTTCATCCTCTGTACCCTCCTCTCGCTTCCGGCGCGGGTACAGACGCAATCTTTCTTCCTCTGTACCCTCCTCCCGCTCACGGCAGGGGTATATGAACAATCTTTCTTCCCCTGTACCCTCCTCCCGCTCCCGGCTGGGGTATATGAACACTCTTTCTTCCCCTGTACCCTCCTCCCGCTCACGGCTGGGGTATATGAACACTCTTTCTTCCCCTGTACCCTCCTCCTGCTCACGGCAGGGGTATATGGGCGATTTTTCATCCTCTGTACCCCCTTCCTACATTAAACAAGGGTATGGCAGCAAATTTTCTGCTACCATACCCTTCATGATTTTCCTTTATTAGTGCTCCGATATATGATACCGTCATTTCCGACGCAATGAAACCGGATTCTACCGAAGCAATTCTCCCATATAGCTCAAAGCACTACGCACATTATCACCCGCATCCCTGATTGCCTGCGAAATAAGGATGCCACAGATAATAATAGCCACTGCAATGATGATCATGCCAATGAGTCGTTGCCAGTCCTTCATAAAAAATCCTCCTTCGATTTACTCATCGACATTGTAGCACATTCCCTATCTCGCTTCAATCTTATTTCATACAGGCAAATCCAGCTGAAGCCTCCCCACAACGGTTCCATTCTGCACCAAAGATTATACTCTGACCACATTCCTCACTCAGCACATGATTTTACAACACATAAGTCGCTGTCGGTTTCCTTACTCAATCACGCGGCTTCCCCAGAGCGTGATCTGATCCTTATCGCCAAGCGCGGTGAATACCATGGTATTCAGCGTCGTATTTTCGACAAGCATCTCCAATGTCACACCGCTGTACTTCTCCCCGTTCATGGAGAGCGTGATATAGGATGTCCCCGGCTCCAGCGTCCAGCTTCCCGTATACTCGCCGGTAATCGTGCCGTCCTCGTGTAAGGTAATCAGGTCGGGCTGCTTTGTCTCGAGCGCCTTATAGTCAATATCCAGCTCATGCAGGATGATTTCATAATCTCCCGCCACCTCAGAGACAGAATAGCCGCCCTTTTTCAACGCTTCCCCTGTCGTCTGGTAGGGCGCTGCCACAAGCCAGCCCTCCTTCGTCTGGAAGAGCTGATGCACCTTTACAAAATGCCCCTCCGTTCCGTTGGTCGTTCTGGTATGGTAGACAATGTAAGCCCTGCCGTCATCGTCCACAAACGCTGAGTTGTGCCCCTGCGCCACCTGTCCGTTGTTAAAATTCCGCCACTTGTAGCCGCCCATCAGGCGCACGCCGACGGACTGGTTATAGTTGAAGACATATTTGTCATAGAAGGCCGAGTTCCCGAGCGCATCCACATAATCTCCGTCAGGACGCTCCGAGCGGAATACGCGGATATTATATCCTCCCGCCGCCTCCAGATTTCCGTAGGAGATAAAGAGGTAATAGTAATCCCCGATCTTCTGCACATAGGATGCCTCGCCGGACACATAAGCGCCGCCCGCGATCTTCTTTCCGAAATAAGCATCGGAATGAATGTCTGTGTCATAGCTCACGCTGTAATCGCGCAGTCCTGTCTCCTCGTCCAGCGCCAGCATGAAAATTCCGCCCGACCAGGAACCGTACGTCATCCAGAGATTTCCGTCGTCATCATAGAAGACACAGGGGTCAATGCAGTTCGGCCACATATCGCCCCACTTCCTGTTATCCACACCGTTCTTCACATAGCGCTCGGGAATCTCCTCCGTCCCCAGAACCTGCGGCGCATCCGTCTCTCCGAAGTCAGCCGCGTTGAAGCCGCCATAGACCACCGTTCCGACATAGGTATACGGCCCGGTCACACTGTCTGCGGTGAGCATGACAATATTGGACTTCCAGTCGTCGCCGTTTGCGCTCAGATACACACAATACTTCTCCAGAACCGGATTATAAATAATGTCCGGTGCCCAGAGATAGCCAAGCCAGCTTCCGGCACGGTCATCGTCATTCCATGCCCTGACCTCGTCCCTCGTCTCCTGTGAATAACCGTCCTGAATTACACTGTCAAGGCTGACCCAGTCATAGAGATTCTCACTGCTTCCCCCGGTAATATGCGTACCGATAATATAATAGGTGCCGTCAAAATCCTTGAATATGGACGGATCATGACAGGTGATGCGCTTATACTGCATCCTGTCCTCGTATTTGATTTCCCATAACTTCTGTGTCACTTCCAGCTTCATCACGGCGCGGATCATAACCTCCTGTCCTGCATATTCAAATTTTACATAGGGACGCAGGATAATCTCCTCTCCGCCAGCCGCCTGTGCGGGAAATGCCTCCCCGAGCAGACAGACCGCCAGCAAAAGTGCAGCCGCACCCTTTCCCTTCTTCTTTTTGATTAACAGTGCGATGCCAAGTCCTCCTACGATCACCACTGCCGCCGCTGCCGCAAAAATGACAGCGACGTTGCTGCCAGTGGACGCCTTTCCGAAGATTTCCTCGTCTCCGACCAGCGTGCCACTTAAAGTGACACACTCTCCGGCAGGAATGTCAGGAAGCGTATCAGGGCTGGAATCCTCCGCCGCTGCGACCAGTCCCTCCGTATTGCTGTAGGTGAACTTGGTTCCCTTGATGTCCCACAGCGTTCTCCCGTTTTCCACCCGGATTGTGTAATGAATTTCTTCTCCGGCGCGGTAGGATGTCTTATCCGTCGCTAGAGTGACGGTGATGCCATCCTCCGAGGTGCTGTTGACTGCGCCGGTCATCTCCATTTCCGCTCCGTCAGATGACTATGCAGGCCTTGACAAAGATTGTATTATAATTGGAGTAGATGAGAGACTAGAAATATGGAGTGGAAAGAATTGGGAAGAGTTTATTGATACTAATGAAGAGAATATGTCTTCAATAGCAGATAAACTTTTTGCAAGTGAGTAATATGCATAAATCAGTTTTGTTAGAAGAATGTATAGATAATTTAAATTTAAAAGATGATAGTATTATAGTCGATTGT
>USGM01000140.1 GCA_900554205.1 uncultured Lachnospiraceae bacterium | reverse complement strand
AATGGATGTAAAGGCTCCCCGACAATCACGCCGACTGCCATATCCATCACATTTCCTCTCATGATAAATTTTTTGAACTCCGCAATAAAGCCCTTACTCTTATCGTTTTTCACCTCCGGTTCCTCCCACATTTATCTCTCGTCGGCAGTGAGACTCTCTGCCCTGAATACGGTCATTTTACCACATTCTCCAACTCTCTACAATCACTGATTTTCCCATCCGCCATTCCGTGCTTGCCCGCACAGCGAAATTGAGCTATACTGAGACCATAAACTTAACGCACGAGGTAATCAAATGACAAAACAGGAAATATCTGAAATTAAGAAGCTCCTCACCCCGAAGAACTGCTCAATCACACGCATCTGCGGCTGCTATGTGGACGGTGAGAAGAATAAGAAAACCGAACTGAAGCAGGCGTTCCTTGCGCTGCCGGAGGAGGAAATGTTCAAATACTTTGAAATTCTCCGCAAGAATCTCTCCGGCACGCCCGGGAAAAATCTGCTGACTCTGGAATTTCCCTTAAAGAGCGAGGAGGAGGGCGGCGCACAGGAATTTCTGCTGCGGCTGCGCGACAGCAAGCTCAGGGATGATGCCCTGCTCGAAGAATACTATGACCGGATCATCGCCAACTATGAATATGTCGGCAACTACCTCATTCTGATCATCCATGATGTCTATGACGTTCCGGGGCGCACCTCGGACGGGATCGACATGGAGGACGCTTCGGATGAGATCTACGAGTACATACTGACCTGTATCTGTCCTGTGGAGCTCTCCAAGCCCGGGCTCTCCTACAATGCCGTGGAGAACACCTTCCAGAACCGTATCCGTGACTGGGTTGTAAGTCTGCCGGAGACCGGCTTCCTCTTCCCGGCATTCACGGACCGCAGCACCGACCTTCACAGTGCCCTCTATTACTCAAAGGATCCTGAAGAGCTGAACGCCAGCTTTGTCAGCGAGCTTCTCGGCTGTCCGCTGCCGCTCTCCGCAGGCGACCAGAAGGAAACCTTTCAGGCACTGATCGAGGAAACGCTCGGCGAGGACTGCGGCATCGAGCTTGTCAAGAATATCCATGACCTTCTTACGGAAATGGCAGAGGAACACAAGGAAGAGCCGGAACCGCTCGTTCTGGACAAGAATGAAGTAAAGACCATCCTCGCCGACAGCGGCGTTTCCAACGAAAAGCTGGAGGAATTTGACCGCCATTACGACGAGACAGCCGGTGAAGCAACTTCTCTGCTTGCCAGCAACGTCATGAACACGAGAACCTTTGAGGTCAAGACACCCGATATCGTCATCAAGGTAAGCCCCGACCGCACGGATCTCATCGAGACACGCAACATCAACGGACAGGAATGCCTTGTGATCCGCTTAGACGGCAGTGTCATGGTCAACGGTATCACCGTCCGTCCCGGCGCTGACGACGAAGACGAGGAGGGTGCCGACGCTTAATCCGGGTTATTCTGCACTGTATTTATATAAAATGGGAGGGATTTCTTATGTACAAAAATGTTTTTGTTGACCAGATCGGTTATCTGCCAGAGATGAAAAAGCATGTCACGATCCGCAGCGAATCTCCTGTCTCCTTCGAGGTGCGCCGCTCGGATGGCAGCGCCGTATATAACGGAATTGCTGACCGCTGTGTAAAGAACGCGGCCGCCGGTGAAACCGACTATATCGGCGACTTTTCCGGGATTCAGGAGCCGGGACGCTATTACATTCTGACAGAAAATCACAGCGAATCGGACACCTTTGTCATCTGCGAGGATGCCTTTGATGACGTCTTTCACAAGGGTATGCGGTTCTTCTACCTGCAGCGCTGCGGCTGCGAGCTTCCTGCAAGGACTGCAGGCATCTATGCGCACCGCGCCTGTCATACTGGCACAGCTGTCATCTATGGGGAAAATGGCAGAAAGGAAGTCAGCGGAGGCTGGCATGATGCCGGAGATTACGGCCGCTATGTAGGCCCCGGCGCCATGGCTGTCGCGCAGCTTCTCTACGCCTACGAGAGAAAGCAGCCCCTCTGTGACCGATACACCTGCCCCGACACTGAAAACATATCTGCCCTGCCTGCCTTTCTCGAGGAGATCAAGTATGAGCTGGACTGGATGCTGAAAATGCAGCGTGAAGACGGTACGCTCTACCACAAGGCCACCTGCCGCGGCTTCTGCGGTTTTGTCATGCCGGAGGAGGAACAGGAGGAGCTTGTCCTCAGTCCCGTCTCCGTCACCGCAACAGGGGATTTCGCCGCCGTCTGTGCTATGGCTGTCAGGTTCTATGCCCCCTATGACGCTGCCTATGCGGATACACTCACCGACGCAGCCCGCAGGGCATACGCCGCCATGAAGACCATGGAGCTGCCCGGCGGCTTTCGGAATCCTCCCGAAATCTCCACCGGCGAGTACGGCGATCCCGACGACACGGATGAGAGATACTGGGCGGCTGCGGAGCTTTACAAGGCATTCGGAGACGAGGAATACCGTCTCGACTTTGAAAAGCTCGCCGCTGGAAAAATCTATCAGGGCTATGGCTGGGTCGAGATGGGCAGCTACGGAAACCTTGCCTACCTCTCCACTGACCACCCGGTAAACGAAGAAATCAAAAGCGCCATCATCAGTGCCATATTAAAGCGCGCCGATGCCCTTCTGAAAACGGTAAATGCAGACGGCTACGGAACCGCCCTGACGGAGAAGGAATATATCTGGGGCAGCAACTTAAGCGTCGCCAACAACGGACTCCACCTCTATGACGCTTGGGCACTCACCGGCAGACACGAATATCTGGATGCCGCTGCCGAACAGCTGCATTACCTCCTCGGCAGAAACCCTATGGGACTCAGCTATGTCACCGGCTGCGGCACAGATGCCATCAAGCATCCACACCACCGCCCTTCCGGTTTTCAGGGAAAGGCAATGCCCGGTATGCTCTCCGGCGGTCCCTGCGACTGGATGGCTGACGCTGCCGCGAAGGGAGTGCTCGCACCCGGAACCGCCCCTGCAAAGTGCCTTGTCGACATGACGGACAGCTACTCCACGAATGAGGTGACAATCTATTGGAATTCTGCGCTTCTGCAGCTCATGGCATCCGTTCTGTAAACGCAGGCAGGAGGCGGTCATAGGAACCGTCTCCTGCTTTCTTTTTTTTATATTTTATTTTCTATATTCACCCTACGCCTGATAAGAAAATGTCTTAAAGCACACAGCGCCGTTATCGCAGTCGCCCGATGCCACCGCGTACATTCCGACAGTGCAGCCGACAAAGCCTCCCGCGACCTCCGTGGAAAGCGCCCGGATGTCCTGACCGGTACAAAGTGGAATCGTACTGTCGTCCCCACAGAGCGCTTCCACCGTTGCCGTAAGGTTTTCCACCTTCAGCCGAAGCTTAAGCTCTCCAGCTGTCTCCTTCACCGCCCGAGAAATCTCCACTCCTGTAAGCACGCGATCCTCTCCCTTTTCGCAGAGAATCACCTCTGCCATCAGCCGGCCATCCTCTGTGAAGCCGACCTCCGCGCGCAGATGATATTCATTGCTCTGTACCAGCGCCATTCCCGCTCTCCTGCCCGACGTCAGCTGCTCCGTACCGAAGGATGTCTCAGAGGTGAAGCAGTGGTGCTGCTGCCGCAGTGCGAGATACGCAGGACTATCCTTTTCTTTCAGTGTGACCTTACGGAAATTGAGCTTTAAACCCTCCATATCCAGCGTATACAGATCCTCTCCCGGATTTCTGAGTGCAAGGAATTCGTCGCCTAACCTGTCTTTCTCCGCAAATCGGTAAACGCGGCTGCTCTCCGGAATTGCATTTGCCGCAGTGTCAAATGTCTGATCCTCCGCCGGATTCCATGCAGGAAGCCCGATCTCTATCTCATCCGTCAGCATGCCGATGCCCGGATTTACCACCGGCCAGCCATTCTCCCAGACCACCTTCGCCAGAAATGTCTCCCTGCCCATCGTTGTATAACCTTCGACCGGGCGGACAGCCAGCATTGTCATATACCATTCCCCCGCCGGTGTCTCAATCAGATCCGCATGTCCCACATATTTGACCGGAAAACTCTGTCCGAGATGCCGGTGCGTCAGAATCGGATTGCAGAAATTGTTTTCATAGGGACCGAAGATATTGCGGCTACGGCAGATTGTCACCGCGTGATCGGGACCGGTTCCGCCCTCCGCATGCATGATGTAGTAATACTCCCCGATTTTATAGAGATGAGGCCCCTCCGGCCAATGTACCCCCTTCATCGCGCCGTTCCAGACATCATGTTCCTCACCGACGAACTTCATCTGTCCGATATCCAGCTCCCTGATCCAGATATACCAGTCGCCGTCATACTTGCAGCCGTCAGGATTCGGATGCGTACCGATATAATAACATTTTCCGTCTTCATCAAAGAACAGACTCGGGTCAATGCCTCCTGCCTCCGGCAGATAATGCGGGTTCGACCACGGCCCCGCAGGGTTCTCTGCCGTCACAATGAAATTCCCGCCACCCGAAACATTCGTACAGATAACATAGTAGGTTCCTTCATGATAGCGTATCGTGGGCGCAAACAGTCCCTGGGAATGCCCCGCCCCCGTCAGTGGCAGCTGCTCCTCACGATCCAGCACATTTCCGATCTGTTCCCAATGGACGAGGTCACGGCTGTGAAAGACCGGCAGCCCCGGAAAATAGGAAAATGTGGAGTTCACCAGATAATAATCTCCCCCCACCGCACAGATGGACGGGTCCGGGTAAAAGCCCGGCATAATAGGGTTCTTAGCAATCGTTGTCATTTTATCCTCCTCTTATTCTCCTGCAAAGACATAAAATGCAGGCTTAGGTTCATATTTATCATCAAACAGCAGGGGGCACTGCGGCAGATTGCCGCTGCTTCCGCCTCCTACATCAGAACGGTTCTGGAGCCATGAATAGTGATCGACCGTTCCCCAGAAGGTGATGCCGGTAATCTGAATATTTTCCTTTTGATTCAGATTCTTCATAACATTGTAGAGCACCTGATAGCGTGTCGCCTGTTTTTTGTACTCCTCCTGCTTCGCCTTCTCACTGCCGTCATAGCCATCCCTTGCCTTCAAGTCAAACTCTGTGATCTGAACGCTTCCGACAATTGCCGCATATCTCTTGATCGCCAGCTCGACACGGTCAAACGAAGGAGTCGTCATGCTGTAATGCCCCTGCATTCCCATGGCGCTGATCCTCGTCCCCTCACCCGGGGCACCCTCCGCCTCCTTCACGGCGGTCAGCAAGGCTTCAATTCCTTTCATCTTAAAGGTATCACATTCATTGTAATCGTTATAGTACAGTTCAAGCTCTGCCGGTGCATATTTGTTCGCGTACCGGAACGCATTGAGAATATATTCGTTGCTCTGATAGACATGCCACCAGCTCGAGTTGCTGCCGTGAGTATCGTTCGACAATGGCTCACCCGGATTCTCATTGTCCGACCGGTAGGTTCCGCTTCCATCGCTCACTGCCTCATTCACAACATCCCATCCATAAAACAGATCCTTATATTTACTGTCCTCTCCGGTAAAATGTGTGAGCACTGTCCGAATATACCATTCCAGTCTCCGGTTCATAACATCCTTGTCCACATAGTCCTTATTCTTGTCATAATCTACATGGAAGAACCACTCGGGTGTCTGGGAATGCCATACCAGCACATGCCCTCTCACCATGATCTTATTCTCAGGATTATCCTCATTCCATGTACAGATCTTATCAAGCATTCGCTCCGCACGGGAAAAATCCATCTTGGGAACAACAATCGTTTCCCCGTCCAGCTCCGCCTCCTCCGTTCCGGGGCATCTGCCGTTGCTGTACCCGAACAGGGCATCCGGCTTCAGCTCATTTCCGAGCGTCAGTGCATTAAAATGTGTCGTGATGATCTCCCAGACCTTTTTGTCCTTTAATTCTGCCTCCGTAGCGGCAGCCCCGATACGGCAGCCCATGGTCTCCATGACCGTATCCTTTAAAATCGGTACCGTATCGTTATCTTCGGTATTCTCCGCCGCACTGTCAGTGCTTACAGTCTCTTCCGGCTCATCCGGCAAACGTTCTTCTGACACTGTGTTCTCCGATTCTCCGTTTTCCTTCGACATGTTATTCACCTCCGATACTGTACTCTCCTTCAGTTCCCACTTTGCTGAACCGCAGCCGGCAAGCACACCGACTGCCATTGTCATCGCAATGACCATAGCTATTGATTTCTTTCTCATGCTTCCTCCATACCCTATATCTCCGTTTCACATTCTTCCCACAAATTATAGCATATTGTGTTTCACGACTTCCCACTATTCCTTGCTCTTTCCCTCCTAGCCCTTGCTTAATTTTGGAATTTACTTTTTTTAAGTCAGATGCTACAATGGTACATATACGAAAGGAGCGTATGCTATGTCTACGAG
>USGM01000139.1 GCA_900554205.1 uncultured Lachnospiraceae bacterium | reverse complement strand
CTCCGATGACCTCTATTTTCTCCCCGAACAGCTCTGACAGGCACCGGTTCAGCTCGGCTTCTATTGTAATCCCGTTATCCTGCACCTGCCAGCCATGATAGTTCGTTCCGTCATACGCGACGGTCAGACGCACCCTTTTCATACTCCCCTCACTCCTACAGCCGCCCTCACAAGGAGGGCGCATATTCTATGCCCCCGTTAGGCTTTGACCCCAATATTATTCCCTGTCTCAGATTCCCAGCGTCAGTCTTCCAAGTCCGATACTTGCCACCAGATATACCAGAATGCATAAATAGGCGATTCCGTCCCGCCTCTTGTAGATCAGCGGCTTCATCTTCGTTCTTCCATCGCCGCCCCTGTAGCATCTCGCTTCCATCGCCATGGCGAGGTCGTTCGCACGGCGGAAGGCGGAGATAAACAGCGGCACCAGAAGCGGCACCAGCGCCTTCGCGCGGCGGATCAGATTACCGCTTTCAAAATCCGCGCCTCTGGCAATCTGCGCCTTCATGATCTTATCCGTCTCCTCGAGCAGAATCGGAATGAACCGCAGGGCGATCGACATCATCATCGCCACCTCATGCACCGGAACCTTGAACAGCTTCAGGGGCCGCAGCCCCTTCTCCAGTCCGTCCGTCAGGTTGTTCGGCGTTGTCGTCAGGGTCATGATGGAGGAACCGATAATCAGCATCGTGAGCCTTACAGCCATCGTCACCGCCGTCGCCAGCCCTTCCTTTGTGATCGTCAGCTTCCATATGGAAACCAGCGCTTCTCCCGGTGTCAGAAAGAGATTGAACACCACTGTGATCAGCAGCAGGAACACAACCGCCCGCATTCCCTTCACCATGAACCGGAAGGGCACATGAGACAGCCCGATCACCACTGCCAGAAACAAAGCGGCAACCAGATACCCTATGAAGTTCCGGAAAAAGAACAGGGAAATGATGAACAGCAGGGTTCCAGCAAGCTTCACGCGGGGGTCCAGTCTGTGAATCACCGATTCCGTCTGATAATATTGTCCTAATGTAATATCTCTTAGCATAATGTCTCCAGTATTGTCTCTGCCGCCTCTTCAATCGTAGTTGCGCTTGTGTCAACATTCAGGCCGCGTTTCTTCAGCTCATGCAGGATGTAGGTGACCTGCGGTGCGGCCAGCCCCACTTCCTCCAGCTCCTTATAATGTGCGAATACCTTTCTAGGAATATCATCGAACATTACACTGCCCTTGTTCATCACAATAATGCGATTCACATATTCCGCCACATCTTCCATGCTATGCGAGACCAGTATGATCGTCATTCCTGTCTCCGTCTGGAGCTTCTTGATCTGATGCAGGATCTCATCCCTTCCCTTCGGATCAAGTCCTGCCGTCGGCTCATCCAGCACGAGAACCTCCGGCTTCATCGCCAGCACCCCAGCAATGGCGACACGTCTCTTCTGCCCGCCGGAAAGCTCAAAGGGCGATTGATAAAAGAGTTCGTCAGGAAGTCCTACCTTCCGCAGCGCATCATATGCCCGAAGCTCTATCTCCTTCTTGTCCAGCCCGAGGTTCTTCGGACCGAAGCATACATCTGTAAAGACATCGATCTCGAAGAGCTGGTGCTCGGGGTACTGAAAGACCAGTCCCACCTTGCTGCGCAGCTGCTTCATATTATAGCCCTTGTCGTAAATATCTTCGCCGTTGAAGAAGATACTTCCCGAGGACGCCTTGATCAGTCCGTTCAGATGCTGCACGAGCGTGGACTTCCCGGAGCCCGTGTGTCCGATGATCCCGACAAACTGTCCGTCCGGTATCTGAAGGCAGACGTCATCCAGCGCCTTGACCGCCAGCGGCGTGTCAGCGCCATATATATAATTTACATGATCCAGAATAATCGACATATCTTCCTCATTTCCGGCATAAAGCGTCTGCCAGCTCTTCTATTGTCAGTATTCCGTCAGGGATAGCAATTCCCCGCTTCTGCAGCTCATAGGCGAGCAGCGTCACCTGCGGCACATCGAGACGCAGCGCTTTCAGCTTCTCCACCTGCGAGAAGATCTCTCTGGGCGTGCCCTCCATGGCGATTCCGCCGTTCTCCATGACAAACACCTTGTCCGCATGAATGATCTCTTCCATATAATGAGTAATCAGGATGACGGTCACGCCCTCCACGTCATTCAGGGCACGCACCGCCCGGATGACCTCCTTGCGTCCGCTGGGGTCAAGCATCGCCGTGGGCTCGTCCAGCACAATGCATTTCGGATGCATCGCCAGCACGCCCGCAATGGACACTCTCTGCTTCTGTCCGCCGGAGAGCTTGTTCGGCGAATATTTGCGGAACTCGTACATGCCCACCGCGCGAAGGCTTTCCTCGACACGTTCCCAGATCTCCTTTGTCGGAATCCCCATGTTCTCAGGGCCGAAACCGACGTCCTCCTCGACCACCTGCCCGATGATCTGGTTGTCCGGGTTCTGGAAGACCATGCCTGCCGTCTGGCGGATGTCCCACACCTTATCCTCATCGGCGGTATTCATCCCGTCCACCCATACCGTTCCCTCGGTCGGATTCAGGATCGCGTTGATGTGCTTTGCCAGTGTGGACTTCCCGGAACCGTTGTGTCCCAGTATCGCGATAAAATCACCCTGCGCAATGTCAAGGCTCACATGATCCACTGCCGTGGTGATTCCTTCGACATTGCCCTCTTCATCACGCCTGATATATTCAAATGTTACGTCATCTGCCTTGATAATGCCCATGCTTAGCCCCATTTCTGCGCACGTTCTTTGCGCATAGCGAGTTTGTGTCAAACTTCCCTGTTGTCAGCCGTTTTTTGACTCATGTTCCATTATATTAAAACAATGCCGGAATTACAAGGCTTTCCTGACAATCGCGAACAGGTCTTCCTTGCGTCTCCGCTCATTTACAAATATTGCACGACATGGTAAACTTGCTGTACAGAATCATTTTATTTGGAGGAATCATGGATAAAACCAAACTCATAAAAACAGTCGTGCTTCTCGCTGCGATTGCAGTCATTGTTGGCGGCATGCTCAGGGCGGTACAGGGAAACTCGCTGAGTCTTACGGAATACGAAAATCAGAACCTTGCCGACCACGAGGCGGACATCGACGCATCTGACGAGCCCACCGTCGGAGAGCCGGATGCATCCAGCCCCTCTGACAAAGAATCCGATGCATCTGCCGAAGAGCCGTCAGCCGACAGCACACCGGAGCCTGATGCTCTTGCTTCCACGCTCACCGGCGCGTCCCTGAACGGCAGCTCGCAGCTTGAAAACCGCGTCACATACACAGAGGGCTTTTACTATGAAGCCATTTCCGACAATCTCAGACGTTATATCATGGGGATCTCCTATCCTGCCGAGGATGCGGAAATTACTCTGGACGAGCTCCGCTATGTACACATCTGGCATTATAACTTTGACGGTGATCCCACCGAGGGTGAGCTGATTTGCAACGAGGCGATTGCACAGGATCTTGTGGAGATATTTTATGAACTATACCGAAATGAATACCAGCTGGAGCAGGTACATTTGATAGATGAATACGACGGAGATGATATTTCTTCCATGGAGGCGAACAATACCTCCTGCTTCAACTACCGCCCCATTCAGGACAGCACAAAGCTTTCAAAGCATGCCCTCGGACTGGCAGTTGACATCAACCCGCTCTATAATCCTTATATAACCTATAACACGGACGGAACGGAGGATGTCTCACCGGTGTCGGGCAGTGCCTACGCAGATCGCTCCATCTCCTTCTCCTATAAAATCGACGAGTCTGACCTGTGCTATAAGCTTTTTACCCAGCATGGCTTTACCTGGGGCGGCAACTGGAACAGCTGCAAGGACTACCAGCACTTCCAGAAGACTGTCCGCTGAACAACTTCTACAAGCAGAAAGGAGCCGGTGTGATACCACACCGGCTCCTCTTTTATTCGTGTATGAAACGTAGCCTTATACGAGCTCGAGAACTACTTCCAGAGCTGCATCGCCCTTACGCTGACCGATCTTAACGATTCTGGTGTAACCACCCTTGCGGTCTGCATACTTAGGTGCATACTCATCAAACAGCTTTGCTACAAGATCAACTTCCTTTGTGTTCTTCTTTCTTCCAGCTGCCTCTGTCGGAACAGATACAACAGGATAAAGAACCTTCAGCATCTGACGTCTTGCATGAGAACGGCTGGGCAGATCCTTCTTGATCTCCTTGTCAACCATCTCAAACTTTGTAACCTTCTTGCCGTCAACAACTTCCTTAACGCGCTTTCCGTCCTTGTCCTTTACAGGAACCTTTGTGGAAACGGTTACCATCTCGAAGTTGTCCTTTTCCTTGCAAGCAAGTGCGATCAGGCTCTCAGCGATCTTTCTTACTTCCTTAGCCTTAGCCTCGGTTGTAACGATCTTGCCGTTGTTCAGCAATGCTGTTACCTGATTTCTCAATAATGCTTTTCTCTGGGAAGATGTTCTTCCGAGTTTTCTGTACTCTGCCATGATTTTATTTTCCTTTCTCCTTACATGGTACATCCGGCCACGCGCTTTGGACTTACTTACCGGATGTCTGGTTTTCACCATTTAGAGATAAACCAGAGATGAACGCTTTGGCTTTACCATCTCCGGGTACCCTACATTTCTTAGTTTTTCGGCTTATTCTTCCGAAGGATTCAGCTGGAGGCCCAGCTCCTTCAGCTTTGCAAGCACCTCTTCCAAAGACTTGCGTCCAAGGTTACGCACCTTCATCATGTCCTCAGAGGTCTTGTTGCAAAGTTCTTCAACCGTGTTAATTCCAGCTCTCTTCAAGCAGTTATAAGAACGAACGGAAAGCTCCAGTTCGTCAATGCTCATCTCAAGAACCTTCTCCTTCTCATCGTCTTCCTTCTCTACCATGATCTCTGCAGTCTTGGCATTCTCAGACAGGTCAATGAAAAGGCTCAGATGCTCACTCAGCACCTTCGCCGCAAGGCTTACCGCCTCATCGGGAACCAGAGTTCCGTTTGTGAACACGTCAAGCGTCAGCTTATCATAATCTGTGATCTGACCTACACGGGTGTTTGCAACAGTAACATTCACTCTCTCTACAGGTGTGTAGATGGAATCAATGGCAATCACACCAATCGGCAGATCCTCGTGCTTATTCTTATCAGCGCTTACATAGCCGCGTCCCTTGGTAATCGTCAGCTCCATGTACAGCTTGGTATCCTTGCCGCTCAGGGTAGCGATCACAAGGTCGGGATTCAAAATTTCTATATCCTGATCCGTCTGGATGTCGGAAGCGTGCACAATGCCCTCGCCCTCGAACTCGATGTACGCAGTCTTTGTCTCATTTGTCTCACTGTTGTTCTTAATCGCAAGGCTCTTGATGTTCGTGATAATCTCTGTCACATCTTCCTTCACTCCGGGAATTGAGCTGAACTCATGCAGGACGCCTTCGATCTTGATCTGGCTCACTGCAGCACCGGGCAATGAAGAGAGCATGATTCTTCTCAGGGAGTTGCCAAGGGTGATACCATAGCCTCTCTCTAAGGGTTCTACAACGAATTTGCCGTACTTCTTGTCTTCTGAAATTTCAGCAACCTCAATATTCGGTCTCTCAAAATCAAACACTGCAAATACCCTCCTTTGGGATTGTTTGTTAAAGACACAAGCACTCTGAAGCCATAAATCCACCATAAAAACGGCACATAAATGACCTCAGAGGCAGGTAGGGCTTACTTGGAGTACAACTCGACAATAAGCATCTCGTCTACAGGAACATCGATCATCTCTCTGGTAGGAAGATTCTTGATCGTTCCCTTGAAGTTATCGATATCTACATCCATCCATTCAGGAACAAGTCTTCCGCCGGTCACCTCAACGATGTCCTTGTATCTCTGCATGGTCTTTGCACTCTCTTTGATTTCGATGACGTCACCAGCCTTGATCAGGTAGGACGGAATGTTTACCAGTTTGCCGTTTACAAGAACGTGCTTGTGGTCAACGATCTGTCTTGCTTCTCTTCTGGTTCTTGCGAATCCCATTCTGAATACAACGCTGTCAAGTCTGCTCTCCAGCATGATCATCAGGTTTTCACCGGTCATTCCCTTCATTCTGTCAGCCTTCTCATAGTAGTTTCTGAAAGGCTTCTCAAGAACGCCGTAAATGAACTTTGCCTTCTGCTTCTCACGAAGCTGCAGGCCGTACTCACTTACCTTCTTGCCTGCTCTTGCGTTCTGTCTGTTGGACTTCTTATCATATCCCAGATAGGAAGGCTCAAGACCAAGGGAACGACATCTCTTTAATACGGGTGTGCGATTTACTGCCATTTTAATTTTCTCCTTATTTATGTTGTTTACAGTCCCCGATGCGCTATGGCTGTCAGGATACCTTCTTCCAACCTATTTTACTGTTCCAGCCAAACGCCTGCTTCGCAGTCGCTTGTTTTCGTTCCTCCTCGACTAGACGCGACGTCTCTTGGGAGGACGGCATCCGTTGTGAGGAACCGGTGTCACGTCACGGATACTGATTACTTCCAGACCACAAGCAGAGAGTGCTCTGATTGCAGCTTCACGTCCTGATCCTGGACCCTTTACGAATACATCAACGGATTTCAACCCATGAATTAAAGCAGCCTTTGTAGCTGTCTCTGCAGCCATCTGTGCAGCATATGGAGTAGATTTCCTTGAACCTCTAAATCCCAGACCGCCGGCACTTGCCCAGCTCAGTGCGTTGCCTTCGCTGTCAGTCAGTGTAACAATTGTATTGTTAAAAGAAGACTGAATATGTGCCTGTCCGCGTTCAACGTTTTTCTTTACGCGCTTCTTTGTTACTTTTTTTGCAACCTGTTTA
>USGM01000138.1 GCA_900554205.1 uncultured Lachnospiraceae bacterium | reverse complement strand
TATTCCACCGGAAGCAGCATCATGCCCCAGAAGAAGAATCCGGATATTGCGGAGCTTGTGAGAGGAAAGACAGGGCGGGTATACGGAGCCCTGATGTCCCTGCTCACGACGATGAAGGGACTTCCGCTCGCCTACAACAAGGATATGCAGGAGGACAAGGAGGTTGCGTTTGACGCGATGGACACCGTTGAGGACTGCCTTGTACTCTTTACCGGAATGATAAGAACAATGCGTTTCCAGAAGGAACGCATGGCGGCGAGCGCCATGAACGGCTTTACAAACGCGACGGACGCGGCGGATTATCTTGTCGGAAAGGGCGTGCCCTTCCGGGATGCACACGGCATTATCGGCAGACTGGTGCTGTACTGTATTGATAAGAAGACCTCCATTGACGCGCTGACGCTGGAGGAGCTCAAGGCGATCAGCGAATACTTTGAAGAGGATATTTATGATGCGGTTTCTTTACAGACCTGTGTGGAGAAGCGGCTGACGATCGGAGCGCCGGGCGCGGAAGCGATGCGCAGGGTATTGGAGGGCTGCAAGAGCTATCTTGCGGAAGGAACGCTTGCGGAGCAGGTGGAAAAGTGATCTGGGATGTCTGCCGGGCGGCGGCTCGGGAGACATCGGAAAAATAAATCAGGAAAATGCGCAGCGCGCGGAAAAGAGGAGAAGATTATGAGCGAGAAGAAACTGAAGGTTGGTATTTTAGGCGGCACGGGTATGGTAGGCCAGAGATTCATTTCCCTTCTGGAGAACCATCCGTGGTTTGAGGTGACTACCATTGCGGCAAGTCCCCGTTCCGCGGGAAAGACCTACGAGGATGCGGTAGGTGACAGATGGAAAATGGACACACCCATGCCGGAGGCGGTGAAGAAGCTTGTTGTCATGAATGTCAATGAGGTGGAGAAGGTTGCTTCCCAGGTGGACTTCGTATTCAGCGCCGTAGATATGACAAAGGAAGAGATCAAGAAGATCGAGGAGGAGTATGCGAAGACAGAAACTCCCGTCGTTTCCAATAACAGCGCACACCGCTGGACACCCGATGTGCCCATGGTAGTGCCGGAAATCAATCCCGAGCATATGCAGGTAATCGAGTTCCAGAAGAAGCGTCTCGGCACAAAGAGGGGCTTTGTCGCTGTAAAGCCGAACTGCTCCATCCAGAGCTACGCGCCTGTGCTCACGGCATGGAAGGAGTTTGAGCCGGTCGAGGTTGTTGCAACGACCTATCAGGCAATTTCCGGAGCAGGAAAGACCTTTAAGGACTGGCCCGAGATGGTAGGAAACATCATTCCTTACATCGGTGGCGAGGAGGAGAAGAGCGAGAAGGAGCCGCTGAGAATCTGGGGCAAGATTGAGGACGGCGTGATCGTGCCTGCAACCAGCCCCGTGATTACCTGCCAGTGCATCCGTGTTCCCGTGCTGAACGGACATACCGCTGCTGTATTTGTAAAGTTTGCGAAGAAGCCGACCAAGGAACAGCTGATCCAGAAGCTGCGCGAGTTCTCGGGAGAGCCTCAGAGACTCGGACTTCCCAGCGCACCGAAGCAGTTCATCCAGTATCTCGAGGAGGACAACAGACCGCAGGTAAGCCTTGATGTCAACTATGAGAACGGCATGGGCATCAGTGTCGGCAGACTGCGCGAGGATACCGTATATGACTTCAAGTTCGTGGGACTGTCACACAACACGGTAAGAGGTGCAGCGGGCGGTGCGGTTCTCTGCGCGGAGCTTTTAAAGGCACAGGGATATATCACGGCAAAATAAGCGCGTGCCTTTGGGCGTGGAGGTAAAGATGAGCGAACTGCGCTATCAATTAGATCTGCTGAAGGCGATGAACCAGAAGCTGACGGAGAAGGACAGGATGTACGAGAAGGTCTGCGATACCGCAGAAGGTGCGTACCTGTACTACTCCTTTGAGAGGAATCATTTTTTCACACTGGGACAGTGGAAGGAATTTTTCGGGTTTGAAGTACATGAAATGAGGGATTATACAGGGCTGCTCGATCTGGTCGAGGAGTCCTTCTCCCTTGCCCTCCGCGAGGTGCTTTTTCTTGAGAAGGAAAAGGAAGTGACGCGGACGGTCGAGTGCCAGATGAAGGAAAGAAAGATCTGGATGCAGTTTCGCGTACATATTACCTACAATGCCGAGGGGCAGCCGACGGACAAGGTGCTCTATGTCAAGAATATCACCAAGGCGCGCGCGCAGAATGAAGAATTGACCTATATGGCATATTACGACGGGCTGACGGGGCTGTACAACCGCAATTACTTTGTGCGGATGCTGACGGAGTATGTGAAAAAGGCTTCGGAGAATAACGACGTGGTCAGTGTGCTGGTGCTCGATATTGATGAGTTCCGAAAGGTCAACGACAGTCTGGGCATCGTCGTCGGAGACGAGCTGGTACAGCAGTTCGGGTTCTTCCTGAAGGAGTTCTGCGGGGACAATGTCGTCGCGTGCCATCTGCACAGTGACGTGTTCTGCATGGCGATCTATGATCCGTCGGGCGCAAGGTCGGTCGATACGATCTATAAGGCGATCCGCAGGCGGACAAAGGAGAACTTTCATATCAGCACGGGACAGAACATCAATATCACCGTGAGCGTCGGCGTTGCGGAGTACCCGGAGGCATCTACCTCTGCGCTGGAGCTGATCAACTGTGCGGAGCTGGTCGTCTATAAGTGCAAGAAGCAGGGAAGAAACCTCCTGCAATATTTTGATGCGCCGATCCTTGAGGACTTCTTAAGCTCGATAGAACTGGAAAACAAGCTGAAAAAGGCAGTCTACAATAAGGACTTTTACATGTGCTATCAGCCGCAGTACTATGCGGGCAACCGGAGGCTGCGTGGCGTGGAGGCGCTGATCAGATGGCGGGACGAGGAGTCACAGGTCATCAGCCCGGCGACCTTCATTCCGATTGCCGAGAAGAACGGCTCCATCGTGACAATCGGCAAATGGGTCGTGGAGGAGAGCGTCAGACAGTATGCCGCGTGGAGAAAGCAGTTCGGTTTTCCGTTTGTCATGTCGATCAATATTTCAGCGATCCAGTATAAGAAAGAGGACTTTGTGGAGTCCATTGTCGAGACACTGAACAAATACAAGGTGAAGCCGTCGGAGATCGAACTGGAAATTACGGAAACAATACTGATTGATGATTTTGAGGCGGTGTTTGAGAAATTGAAGGTGCTCAGGGATTACGGGATCAGGATTTCCCTTGACGACTTCGGAACAGGTTTTTCGTCGCTTTCCTATCTGAAAAAGCTGCCGATCGATACCCTGAAGATTGACAAGTCCTTTATTGATACGGTCATGACGGATTCGGCGACACGGGTGATTACCGAATCTATTATCAGTATGGTGAAGTCTCTCGGTTTTGAATCCATCGCCGAGGGTGTCGAGAACGAACAGCAGTATAAGTATCTGCACGCAATCGGCTGCGATGTGATTCAGGGCTATTTGTTCAGCAAACCGCTTCTTCCGACTGAGTTCGAGGAGAAGATCATGTCCGGCTCCGTGTAGGGGAAGAAAGGATTGCCTGTGAAAGAGTTTGTGGGGCGTAATGCGGAGCTGCGCTTTCTGGAGCAGTATTATGGCAGGTCGGGAAGCCAGCTGGTAATTGTATATGGAAGTAAGGGCGTTGGAAAGACGAGGCTCTTGCAGGAGTTTTGTGCGGGGAAAGGGTTCGCATATTATCTTGCAAGAGCCTGTTCCGGCAGAGAGCAATGTTTTCAGTGGGGAGCGGAGCTGAGAGAGCAGGGACTCTCCATGGAAAAGTATCCTGATTACGGCCAGATTTTCAGAGCCGCTCTGTCGGAGGTTCCGGGCGAGCGGCCGGTTCTTGTCATCGATGAATTTCAGTACATGATAAAGGGCGGACTGAATTTCTTCGACAGGCTGACTGAGTTTGCGGAGGAGGGAAGCGATGGACGACAGGTGATGATCGTCCTTGTCACGTCGGCTGCGGGCTGGGTTGAGAACCATCTCGTCGGCAAGATCGGGAGCAAGGCTGCCAGAATCAACGGCTTTCTCAAGGTGAGACCCTTTGGCTTCCTCGAGATGCGCGCGCTGTTCGGAGAATATTCAATGGAGGAGGCCTTACACAGCTATGCGGTTCTCGGCGGCATTCCGGGATACTGGGTCAATTTCTCCCCGAAGCTGACTGCCGAGAAGAATATCATTCGGAGCATTGTGGCGGTTGGGAGCCGTCTGCACGAGGAGATGGAGGTTTTTCTGGAGCGGGAGCTGCGCGAGCCCTGTGTTTACAATACGATTCTTTCCGCTCTGGCGGGAGGCTTTTATAAGCTGAATGACATCTATGCGCATACCGGATTTTCTCGCGCGAAGATCAGCGTCTACCTGAAAAATCTGATGGAGCTTGATCTGGTCGAGAAGGTTTATTCCTTTGAGACGGCGGGAAGAGCCAATGCCCAGAAGGGCGTCTACAGGATCGCAAATCCTTATGTAAGATTTTATTTCCGTTATCTCTTTCCGAATCAGAGTATGCTGCAGCAGCTGACACCGGAGGAATTTTATAAAAAGAAGATTGCGCCGACCTATGAGCAGTACACTGAGGAGGCATACTGCCTTGCCTGTCGTGAGCTGATGGGCAGGGAGTACCGCACCGTCGGCGAGTGGCGTGGAAAGACCGGCAATATTGACATTGTGGCATGCGATGCCGGCGAGGAACAGATCGGCATCGCATGCTGTAAATGGTCAGGGAAAATGCTGCACAGTGATTACGAGAGACTGCTTGCCTCCATGAAGAAGGCGCGCATCAAAACGACAGACATCCGGCTTTACTGCGAGAGAGGATTCGACGAGCAGCTTGAAAAGGCTGCCGGAGAGGGAAGAGTGAAGCTGTTGGGAATCAGAGAAAGTGAAGGTCATTAGTTCGTGGGGAAAAGTTTATTTATTGCGGAGAAGCCGAGCGTGGCGAGGGAGTTTGCGAATGCGTTGAAGGTCAGCGCGGCCTCGCGTGACGGGTATCTCGAATCGGAGACAGCAATCGTGACGTGGTGCGTGGGGCATCTTGTCACAATGAGCTATCCCGAGGTCTATGATGAAAAATATAAGAGGTGGAGCTTTGACACCATTCCTTTTCTTCCTGCGGAATTTAAGTACGAGGTGATAGAAAGCTCGAGAAAGCAGTTCAATATTGTCAGTTCGCTGCTGAAAAGACCGGACGTGACGACCATCTATGTCTGCACCGACTCGGGGCGTGAGGGAGAATATATCTACCGGCTCGTGGAGCAGATGTCGGGAGTCACCGGGAAGGAACGGAGGCGCGTGTGGATCGATTCCCAGACGGAGGAGGAGATCTTAAGAGGTATCCGTGAGGCGAAGGACTTAAGCGAATACGACAACCTCAGCGATGCCGCCTATCTGCGCGCGAAGGAAGATTATCTCATGGGAATCAATTTTTCCCGCGTGCTGACGCTCAAGTACGGCAGGACTGTGAAGGATTATCTGAAAAGGGACAGGGCCGTGATTTCGGTCGGCAGGGTGATGACCTGTGTCCTCGGCATTGTCGTAAACCGGGAGCGGGAGATCAGGTCCTTTGTCAAGACGCCGTTCTACCGGGTTCTGGGGAATTTTAAGTTACAGGAGAATAAGATCACGGGTGAGTGGCGTGCAGTGGAGGGATCACCGTTTTATCTGTCATCCAAGCTCTACAAGGAGAACGGTTTCAAGGAGCGGGTGGACGCACAGAAGCTGATAGAGCATCTGCAGGAGGAGCCTGCGGGCGATGCGGTGCTGGAGAGCATAGAACGGAAGAAGGAGAATAAGAATGCGCCGCTGCTCTATAATCTGGCGGAGCTGCAGAACGACTGCTCAAAGTTCTTCAAGATCAGCCCGGATCAGACGCTCGGCATCATTCAGGAACTCTACGAGAAAAAGCTTGTGACCTATCCGAGAACGGATGCCCGCGTGCTTTCGACGGCTGTTGCGAAGGAGATCCATAAAAATATCGGCGGACTGAAAAACTATGCGCCCGCAGCGGGCTTTGCGGCGGAAATATTAAACAGCGGAACCTATAAGGGGATCGCAAAGACGAGATATGTCAACGATAAACAGATCACGGATCACTATGCTGTCATCCCGACGGGACAGGGCTTTGGCAACCTCGCCGGGCTTTCCGCACTGTCGGCGAAGGTCTATGAGCTGATTGTGAGACGTTTCCTAAGTATTTTTTATCCGGCGGCGGTGTACCAGAAATTTGCCCTGTGCATCAGGGTAAAGGAAGAGAAGTTCTTTGCGAACTTCAAGGTGCTGGTCGATGAGGGTTATCAGAAGGTCGCCTATGTCTTCCGAAAGGATGCCGACAGGCAGAACGGGGATAAGAAGGAGGAAGACAAGAAGGAGGATGCGGCGCCGGACGGCGAAAACGAGGAGAGCGAAATCCGGTGTGACGAGGCATTCACAAAGCTCCTCGGAACACTGAAAAAAGGAGATCCGCTTTCGGCAGCTTCCTTTGAGATCAAGGAGGGGGAGACTTCCCCGCCGAAGCGCTACACCTCGGGAAGCATCATCCTTACAATGGAAAATGCGGGACAGTTCATCGAGGACGAGGAGCTGCGGGCACAGATCAAGGGCAGTGGTATCGGCACAAGCGCAACGCGGGCGGAAATTCTGAAAAAGCTCGTCAATATTGAATATCTTTCCCTGAATAAGAAGACGCAGGTCCTGACGCCGACGCTGATGGGGGAGATGATCTATGATGTGGTGAGCGGGTCGATCCGGCCGCTGCTCGATCCGGCGCTGACTGCCAGCTGGGAGAAGGGGCTGACGATGGTTGCTGAAGGGACGATCTCCTCGCAGGAATACATGGATAAGCTGTCCGGCTTTGTCGGCAGAAGAACGGAGTATGTGAAGCGGCTGAACAACCAGAGACAGCTGTACGGAATGTTCGATACGGCGGCGGG
>USGM01000137.1 GCA_900554205.1 uncultured Lachnospiraceae bacterium | reverse complement strand
GGCTTTGTCGAGACGGTGGTCTTCAATACGGCGCTGATCCGCCGCAGAATCCGCAGCGTGGATCTCCACATGGAGATGATGCGTGCGGGAAAAAGTTCCAAGACGGATATTGTACTCTGCTATATGAAGGATCGCGTGGATGACAGATTTCTTAAGGAGATCCGGCGGAAAATCAGGGAGATCAATGTGGACTCCCTCACGATGAATCAGGAATCCCTTGCGGAGTGTCTCTACCAGAAAAAATGGTATAATCCTTTTCCGAAGTTTAAATACACGGAGCGCCCGGACACGGCGGCGGCACAGGTGCTGGAGGGCAACATCGTCATTCTGGTCGATAATTCACCGTCTGCGATGATTCTGCCGACCTCAATCTTTGATGTCATAGAGGAGGCAGACGACTATTATTTTCCACCGATCACGGGAACCTATCTGCGGCTGACAAGACTGCTGATCACATTATTTACTTATTTTATGACGCCGACCTTCCTGCTGATGATGAATCATGTGGACTGGGTGCCGGAGAGCTTTTCCTTTGTGCTTCTGCGGGAGGAGCCGAACATTCCGTTGATCTGGCAATTTCTGATCCTCGAGGTGGCGATTGATGGGTTGAAACTCGCAGCAGTGAATACGCCGAATATGCTGAGTACGCCGCTTAGTGTTCTTGCTGCGCTGGTGCTGGGAGAATTTTCGGTGAACAGCGGCTGGTTCAACGCGGAGGTCATGCTCTATATGGCGTTTGTGGCGATAGCGAATTACACGCAGGCGAATTATGAGCTTGGCTATGCACTGAAATTTCTGCGCATCCTGAATCTTCTGTTTACAGAGTGGTTCGGGCTGTGGGGTTATATCGGGGGTGTTGTGGTTGCGGTTCTCGCGCTGTGCACAAACCGGACGGTTGCCGGTGGAAGTTACATTTATCCGCTTATTCCATTCGACTGGAAAAACCTGAAAAACCGTGTGATACGCAGGCGGCTTCCGGGGGCGTTGGAGAAATAAGGTTGAAGAAATAAGTGTGACATTTTGTATTATTTGAAATAAAGTTTGTAAAATGGTTTGTTGGATGATATAATGTGGTTTGGAAAACCACGAATCAGAAGCGGCAGTGAGCAGAAAGCTTGTGTTTCTGCCCTGTCGGACAGCTTCTGGATTCTAAATATAGGAATAATGGAGGTGCTGAATCATGTTTATGCTTGTAACAGACAATACCGCAGATCTTCCTTTGGAATATCTGCAGGAGCACAATGTCGGCGTGATGTCACTCAGCTATATCCTTGACGGTGTCGTCTATGGAAAGGATAAGGAGCTGGATTGTAAGAAGTTTTATGGACTGATGCGCAGCGGCAAGATGCCGACGACTTCCCAGATCAATCCTGATGAGGCGAAGGAGTTCTTTGAGAAGAGCATTCTTGAGAACAAGGAGATTCTGTATATTGCGTTTTCTTCCGGTCTGAGCGGAACCTACAACAGCGGTAGAATCGCGGCGGAAGAGATCATGGAGGAGCATCCCGATGTCAGGATTGTCGTTGTGGACAGTCTCTGTGCGTCCATGGGAGAAGGGCTTCTCGTACATAAGGCGGTCAGACTGCGCGATGAGGGAAAGAGCCTTGACGAAACTGCCGAGTGGCTGGAGCAGCACAAGAAGAATGTCGTTCATGCATTTACGGTGGATGATCTGTTCCATCTGCATCGGGGCGGACGTGTCAGCAAGACGGCGGCGCTGCTCGGAACGCTTGCGGCGATCAAGCCTAAAATGCATGTGGACGACGAGGGACATCTGACGCTGATCGGCAAGGTCAGAGGAAGAAAGAAGTCCCTGATTTCATTGGTTGATTACATGGAAGAGAAGATGGGCTCATGGGCGCAGGAGAATAAGGACGACTATATCTTTATCAGCCACGGAGACACTTTGGAAGATGCAGAATTTGTGAGAGATCAGATTAAGGAGCGCTTTGGCATGGAGCACTTTATGATCAATTATGTCGGACCTACGATTGGCGCACATTCCGGTCCGGGTACAATCGCATTGTTCTTCATGGGTGAAGAGAGATAAGCCGGAAAATAGAATGATTCTGGTTGCGGAATGACGGGAGAGATCCCGTCATTTTTTTGTGTTTTTGTTTGGATTTTATCGCATGACATGGTATAATTTTATCCGGGAGAAATGCATAACTTACAGGGGAAAACCTCATGTGAAGGAGGAGAAAGGCATGCTTGACTTTATTCAGCAGACAGACTGGGCGATTCTGCACGGAATCCAGAATTCATTGAGGTGCGGTTTCATGGATTTTATATTGCCGAAGATTACGACTCTGGGAAACGGGGGAGCAATCTGGATCACTCTGGCGGTTTGTCTGATGATTTCTCGTAAATACCGTAGGTATGGTTTTGTGATGCTCAGTGCACTGGCGGCCGGCGCATTGATCGGGAATATCTGTTTAAAGCCTCTGGTGGCGAGGGCGCGTCCCTGCTGGATCGAGAGTGTCAGTCTGTTGATCCGGAATCCCAAGGACTATTCCTTCCCATCCGGGCATACACTGTCCTCTGTGATCGGTGCGGTTGTGCTGACTGCCACTGACCGGAAATTCGGCTGGTTTGCAATTCCGCTGGCGGCGTTAATCGCTTTTTCCAGGCTATACCTGTATGTGCATTTTCCGTCCGATGTATTGACAGCGGCGGTCATGGGGGTAATCATCGGTCTGGCAATGATTATACTGGCAAAAAAGATTCTCTTCCCGAAGTGGGAAAAAGGTTGGAAGATAAGGAGGTAAACCGAGGAAATGATTCATCGATAATTTGATTTAGGTAAAACACATATTGTATATCCCTGTGTTGAGCAGGCTTTTTTGTGTACGCTTAAATTAGATTATCGCATGAAGCATTTCCTTTTATTTTTATCTCTCGGATAATAATAGAAAGGTGTAATTTTGCGAGTCTGTTTTGCGTATGCGAAACAGGCTTGTTTTCGTTTGGGGTATTAGGGAGATGGACAAAAGGAGGCGTTATTTTATGCTACAGATAAAGAAATTAAATATGATTCATAAAAAGGATCTGCGAACGATTCTGGACGGTTTTAATCTGGTTTTGAATGATGGTGATAAGGCTGCAATTATAGGTGAAGAGGGCAATGGAAAATCTACATTGATGAAATGGATTTATGATCCGGCGCTGATAGAGGATTATGTGGAAGCAAACGGCGAGAGAGTGAGCGGTAATGAGCGTATGGGTTATTTGCCGCAGGAATTGCCGGATTGTGAAAAGGATAAGACATTATATGAATATTTTTCAGAGGAAAATCTTTTCTGGAACCAGACGCCTAAGGAGCTGGCAATGTTAGCTGGAAAATTTGGAATGAAGGAGGATGTCTTTTACAGTGGTCAGAGGATGAGGGAGCTTTCCGGAGGAGAGAGGGTGAAGGTGCAGCTTATGAGGCTGCTTATACAGGATGTCTCGATTCTTTTGTTGGATGAGCCATCGAACGATATTGATATAACAACGCTTGAAATACTGGAGAGAATGATAAATGACTGGGAACATATTGTTGTCTATATTTCTCACGACGAGACTTTGATAGAGAATACCGCTAATATGGTGATTCATATTGAACAAATTGCAAGGAAGACAAAATCCCGATATACGGTGTCCAGACTTTCCTATCGTGACTATGTGGAGAAACGGATGCATCAGTTTGATCGGCAGGAGCAAAAGGCATTGACAGACCGGAAGGAAAAGAAAATACGCGATGAAAAGTACAGGAAAGTGTATCAGAAAGTACACAATGCGTTGGAAAGCTGTTCAAGGCAGTCACCCGGTGAAGCTAAAAATTTAAAGGATAAAATGCATACTATCAAAGCAATGGAACGGAGATTTGAAAAGTCGGATGAGAATATGACGGAAATGCCGGAGCAGGAGGAGGCGATTTTCTTTAAGCTGGGGGATGACAGATCGGCTATTCCTGCGGGGAAGACCGTCATTGAGTACCGACTTCCGAGGCTGGAGAGCCCGGATGGAGAGAGGATACTTTCCGAGAATATTTCGTTGAAAATAAGGGGGCCGGAAAAGGTATGCATTGTCGGACACAACGGAATCGGCAAAACGACGCTGTTAAGAAAGATAGCAACGGAATTGTTTAACCGGACGGATATTCATGTTGAGTATATGCCTCAGAATTACGAGGATCAGCTCGATCTTGACATGACGCCGGTTGATTATCTGGATCATACAGGGGACAAACAGGAAAGAACGAAAATCAGAACCTATCTGGGTTCCCTAAAATACACTGCAGATGAAATGAATCATCCGATACGCGAATTGTCGGGAGGGCAGAAGGCAAAGGTTTTGCTTTTGAAAATGAGTCTGAGCGGCGCTAATGTTTTGGTTTTAGATGAACCGACGCGCAATTTTTCGGCGCTTTCGGGGCCTGTCATAAGAAAAATGCTCCGGGAGTTCCCCGGAGTGATTATCAGTATCTCCCATGACAGAAAATATATCAGAGAGGTTTGTGACAGGGAGTACTTGCTGGGCAGAGACGGACTTAATGAGGTTTAGCTGAGGTCAACATGGCGTTGTTTTACTTACAAGGTGCGGAGCGTTATAATCTGAATATGATTTTTATTATGGAGGTGTGATATGCAAAACAATATCGGGGAAACCATTTGCCAGTATCGGCAGCTGCGTAAATTGACACAAGAAGAATTTGCGTCAAGAATTGGTGTCACTGCACAGGCCGTCAGTAAATGGGAGAGAGGAAACGGTCTTCCAGATGTGTCCATATTGTCAGGCATCTGCAAGGTTTTAGGTATTTCTGCGAATTCATTAATAGGTGTTGAAGAAAAAGTAGTTGAGAACGGAAATGTTATAGCAGAGCGTGAAATTAAAAATAATTTGATTGCAGAACCGTTAGTATTGGAATTTGGTGCCGGATTATTATCCTGTATTGTGGAAGGGCTTGAAACAGATTATGTGAATAAGAAAAGAGCATTTCTTGCTAAAAAAACGGGAAAGCTCATGCCAATTTTGCGGATTAGGGACAATATAGAGCTGGATGAGTATGCTTATAGAATCCTGTCCTTTGATAATGTACTATTTACGTCTGTAATTGACGGAGAAGAAGCGACATATAACAAGATAATTGATGAGGTTGCGGAAACCTGCGATAAGCATTATGCAACAATTCTGAATAAAAATCTTGTGAAAATAATGATAGATAATCTGGCGGAAATATATCCCGGAGTTGTAGAGGATATTATTCCGTCCAAAATATCATACTTACAGGTTAAGCAGGAATTAAAGAGATTGTTGGAAGAGGGGAAGCCTATTCGGAACCTTTTGGGAATTCTGGAGGATATGGAATTGAATTTGTAGGGAAAACAGAAACGGACTAAAAAATAACGCTCACTGTCTAAGGTGAGCGTTATTGATGTGATAAGTGACTTTAGAATTAGGGCTTAATTATTACAGCAGCCGGAATTTCCACTGCGGGTCTGCGGCGCATCGTCACAGTTCTGGCACATGTCAAAGCCCGGGTTGAATGCGTAGAAGTTCTTGGAATCCAGCTTATCCTGAGTGATGCGCAGCGCTTCACCGAAACGCTGGAAATGGACGATTTCACGTTCGCGCAGGAACTTAATCGGTGCGCAGACGTCGGGATCTTTTATAAGACGTAATATATTATCGTAAGTCGATCTTGCCTTTTGCTCTGCAGCCATGTCCTCATGGAGATCGGTAATGATATCGCCTTTTGACTGGAATTCACAGGCATTGAAAGGAATGCCTCCCGCCGCCTGTGGCCAGATGCCAATCGTGTGATCGGTATAATAGGGCGCAAAGCCGCTCTTTTCAATTTCTTCCATGGAAAGATTTCTGGTCAGCTGGTGTACAATAGCCGCTACCATTTCAAGGTGCGCCAGTTCCTCTGTACCAAGAGAAGCATCGGATATGTTTCGGCGATTGACATGATAAAATGGTTGTAACTTCAAAAATCAGCAAAATTTGCGCCGATTTGTGAGTAATTTAATAAAATAATCGTGCTGTTTAGTGTAAAAATCTTGATAAAACTCATTGATTTTTACACGAATATCCAATATACTATGTTTAGTACCTTGTAAGGGGGTTTGCATATGTATAGGAAAATCATGAGCTTTTTGGAAGAGTGGAAAGAAAATGGACATCGGAAACCTCTTATTTTACAGGGGGCAAGACAGGTTGGAAAGACTTATTCCATTCTGGAGTTCGGACGTACGCACTATGACAATGTAGCATATTTTAATTTTGAAACAAATCCAAAACTGAATGAGACCTTTGAGGAAAATATCAGCCCCGATTATCTGGTACCGATTTTATCCCATATCGCAGGGCAAACGATTGTCCGGGAAAAAACGCTGATAGTATTCGATGAAGTGCAGCTCTGTGAGAGGGCGTTGACCTCGCTTAAATATTTTTGTGAAGATGCCCCGGATTATCACATCATTGTTGCAGGCAGCCTGCTTGGCGTTGCGGTCAACAGAGCGAAATTCTCTTTTCCTGTCGGGAAGGTCGATATGAAAACGCTGTATCCTATGGATATGGAAGAATTTATGCTGGCTCTCGGTGAGAACGATTTGACAGAGCAGATTAAAAAGTGCTTCCACACCGACACGCCGCTGCCGACGCCCGAAGTCCAGCCGGAGGCGTTGTTCGTGAACATGCAGTCCTGCACGACGACCACCTTGTCCGCCTTGGCATGGATCGCGCCCTGCGAGCCGCCCTCCCTCACCCAGTTCGACTCGAACCAGCAATTCGACACAACGCCTTCCTGGTTGTACAGCGCGCCGCCGTTCCCGGTCCCCATGTTCCCGACGAACGTGCAGCCGATCAGGGCGCGGCCATTCTCCAGCGCCCCGCCCGGGCTGTTCGTCGCCGCATTGTACCTGAACGTGCAGTTCGTCGCCGCGCAATA
>USGM01000136.1 GCA_900554205.1 uncultured Lachnospiraceae bacterium | reverse complement strand
TTTCTCAAATGGGTGGATGAAAATAGAAAGGTGGTGTGATTTATGGCATTTATCAGGGAACGGGATGGGAAATTCAGCGTAGTATATAAGGTTAAAGATGATAAAGGCAAGGTACACCAGAAATCAGAAACATTCAGAAAGAAGAAGGATGCAGAAAAGCGCAAACATGAAATAGAATACCAGATGGATACTGGTACATTTAAAGTTGAAAAATGTACCACCATCGAGGAACTGCTGGCGGAGTATGTGAAATTATATGGAAGGGAAAAGTGGGCAGTCTCTACATACAGTGCGAATGTGGGGCTGATAAACAATTATATTCTGCCAGTCATTGGGCAGGCAAAGGTAAGTGATGTAAATAATCATTTCGTAGAGAAATATTATCGCGACCTGGGGAAGATGAAAGCGGTTCAGGGTGCTAATAATAAGAAAAACGAGGGAAATGTTACTCCGAATACTGTATTTGAGATACATAAGATACTTCGGAGCTGTTTTCGGCAGGCGGTAAAATGGGGAATCATGGAAAAGAATCCGGCCGTAGATGCGACACTTCCAAAGAGGACAAAGAAAAAACGTGAGATCATCGTTACAGACCAGGAGACAGGAAACTCCAAGACTTATCTGATCCCTTATGGTTCCAGAATCAAAGTTACGGACGGACAGGTTCTCGAGGCCGGCGACGTTCTTACAGAGGGTAGCATCAACCCGCACGACCTGTTAAAGGTTAAGGGCGTTCGTGCCGTACAGGATTACATGATCCGTGAGGTACAGCGTGTATATCGTCTGCAGGGTGTTGATATTGCCGATAAGCATATCGAGGTCATTGTACGTCAGATGTTGAAGAAGGTTCGCATTGAGAACAACGGCGATACAGAGTTCCTGCCGGGCACACTGGTAGATGTCCTTGATTACGAGGATATGAACGAAGAGCTGATCGCAGAGGGCAAGGAGCCTGCCGATGGCAAGCAGGTATTGCTCGGTATCACAAAGGCGGCGCTGGCTACCAATTCCTTCCTGTCCGCAGCATCCTTCCAGGAGACCACAAAGGTTCTGACAGAGGCTGCAATCAAGGGTAAGGTGGATAACCTGATCGGTCTGAAAGAGAACGTTATTATCGGTAAGCTGATTCCTGTCGGAACAGGTATGAAGAGATACCGCAATACGAAGCTCAGCACGGATGAGGTAGAGACAATTTCCTTTGACGAGGGCGGCATGGATGATCAGATCAGCTTTGACGAAAAGGTTGAAGAGACAGCAGCTCCGGTAGAAGAGTAAGAAGAATAAAGAAAGAGCAGGGATACCTTTAAAACGGTTCCCTGCTTTTTGTATGTTATTCGGTGATTACTTTCCAACTGGTGATTTTATAGAAGGTGTCGTCTGCCTGTTCGGGATAGAGAATTTCAATTTCGACTAAGAGCGTCTGGGTGTCGGAGATTGGAATTGCGTAGGACTTACTGTGTCCCACGGCAAGGAAATATTCTTCCATGCTGGCGGATGAGCTGTATTGTCGAATGAGAACCTGATCGATTCCGGCAAGAGATTCCTGTGCGCTGTTGCAGGCATTATAATAGGCGGTCGTGCGATCGGCGATTCTGCGGCTGAGGCGCCGGTCGGCATTGGCACTGATGATGGTCAGTGCGGCGAAGGAGACCATGCAGAGAATGACAAAGATCAGGAGCATGGAGGCTGAACCGATATTCATGCCGAAAAACTGTTTCTTCTTATTCATATGCACCTCTCGTTTCTGCTACATGCTGGCTGAGTGACAGGGTGTAGACAACCTTGCCGGAGGAACTGATACAGACGCTGATCTCCGCTGTGAGCAGATGTGCATCCGCGGTGTCGGTGAGGGAAGTGAGGCTTGCATAATAGCCGGTCTCTTCTCCGTCGGTGTCAGCGGACAATAGCTGCCAATCCTGATCGAAGCACAGCGTGAGAACATCTTCCGAGTCAGATAGTCTGCCGTGGGGCATAGCATTCTGCATCGCGTGCAGGTCGCCCTCGGAGGCATACCAGTATTCGGCAAGATTTTGCGCCTGCGTTATGGCATTATTCAGGTTGATTGTCTCGGCGCTGATGGAGTGTGACCGGACAAAGAGCTGGATGCAGATTGCGCTTGCCAGCGAAAAGAACAGGATTGACACGATCAGTTCCATTAGGAAGAGACTGGATTTCGAGTGTTTCATAAGTGATTGCCTTTCATGGGAATTTCTGGGTTCGGAGCTTTAATGGCACCGCAGCGAAAGCGCCAGAGCTTTTGTATTGCCGTCCGGCATACACATGGTGACGCGGAGCAGATTGGGAGCAGTTTGTTCGTAGGACAGAGATTCCAGTTCCAATATGTTTTTTCCGGCATCCGCCATATCTTCGCCGAGGTAGGCACCCTGCCGCATATACAGCTCCTTGAGCCAGCCGTCATGCAGGTAGAGGTAGGTGCAGTAGTATTCGCCGTCCAGCTCGTCCGTGAGAATGAGCGCCGGTGTCTGCTCCAGAGTGCCGATGGAGACGGCGGGGGTGCCGTCGGACAGGACACAGTCGGACTGGCGTATTTTTTCGGTTATGTAGGCGATGGCTGTGCGGCTGTCGTAGTTGGTGTTCATATCACTTACGGTATGCTGATAGATGTCGGCGCCGATCGTGACAAGAACGAGCGCAGATACCGCAAAAACGCCGAACAGCGCGAGCACAAACAAAATATCTACAACAAAATGGCGTTCCTGTTTCATAAAAATCTCCTATTTCCGCTTGCGCAATACTGTGACCTCCGGCATGAGATTGCTGCCGTATGCCTCATAATCCACAAGAAATTCTGTCTCATCATAGGTCAGACCGTAATGATCCTTGAGATATTGCAGATCCGGCGGGTACATTCCCTCGACGGCATAGCACTGGGCGATGCTGCGGGAGAGTGCGGTCTGAAGGCTTTCCAGCTGCTTTGCGGCGGTCGTATCGCTGACGGAACGGATTCCGCCAAGGAAGAGAAGCAACAATATAAGAAAAGCAGCCACGGACAGAAGAAAGGAAAGGCGGTGTCCGATGCCGGGAGAAGACTGTTCAAAACGATTCCTCATGTGTTACCTCCTAACCGATGCTTGCCATGATTCCCATGAGAGGAAGGATGACGGAGAGCAGAATGAGACCGACAATTACGGATAGAATAATGACCAGCGTGGGTTCCAGAACAGAAATGATTGACTGGATGCGGCGGTCGGTTTCCTTCTCGTAGCTGTCTGCAATCTTCCGGAGCACCGAGTCGATATTGCCGCTTTTGAAACCTACAGCAACCATCTGGGAATGCAGGTTGTTGAAGATCGCCGAGGAAGCGAGAGCCTCAGGAAAATCAGAGCCCTGCTGGAGCGATTCCTTGCAGGCTTCAATCTTCTTCTGCATATTCTGGTTGCCGACCAGCCCGGAGACCATGTCCAGCCCGGAATAGGTATCCATGCCGCTGCTTAAGGTCAGAGCCATGCCGCTGGCAAAACGCTCACATGCCACACTCTCATAAAAGCGTCTGGTAAGGGGCAGGGCGTTCAGTATGTGTGCCGCCACGCGCCGTCCTGCGGCTGTCCGTGAGGACAGGAAATAGAGGGCGGCAAGGACACAGAGCAGAACCAGAAAGACAACAGAATAGCGGTTCAGACTGGTTCCGAGATGTAAAAGCGAGGCAGAAAAACCGGTCATCTCACTGCCGAGCTCGACGAAGACCTGATTGAATATGGGCATGACCTTGCTGATCAGCACAAAGATAACGACGAACATCATTGCGATCATGATTAACGGATAGGTCACAGCGCCTTTAATGCTGTCGGAAATATTGATTTCCTTCTCGTAGTAATCTGCGAGGGAGAGCATGCAGACATCGAGGTTGCCGGATTCTTCTCCAAGCGCCAGCATATTGATGACATAATCGGGGAAAACGCCGGTGCTTTTTAAAGCCTTATAAAAGGGCTCACCTTCCAGACATACGTTCAGGATCGCGGTGAGCAGTTCCCTGCCACCGGAGGTTTTCGCATCGCTGATCATGATGTTCAGGCTCTCCACAGGAGGGATTCCTGCCTGAAAGAGCATGGCCGTCTGGTTACAGAAGGAAGCGATTTCTTCGTTTGATAAAAGTCTCTTGTCTTTCATGTCAATTCTCCTTAATATACTTTCTTCAGCGTATAATTGGTTCCGTCACCAATGAACTTTTTCAAAGATTTTTCGGAGCTGTTCGCACCGAATGTCGGATCGACAAGAGTCCATGAGCTTCCGGTAAATTCGATCAGGCCGTTCAGCCAGCCGGTTTCCTCGGTATATACACTGATCCAGGCGTGGTAGGCATCCTTGGCATAGCCGACCTCCAGTCTGGTGGGAATCTGCTGGCTGCGCAGCATAGCGGACATCAGGGCGGCATAGTCGAGACAGATGCCGGTGCCCGAGGAGAGAATCTCGTCCACGTCCGTGACATAGCCCGCGGGGGGATCTGACGCCTTGTTGTAATCATATTTGATAGATGCCGTGATGTAGTCGTAGATGCTGATTACAACATCCAGATCGGTATCGGCACCCGCCGCCAGCTCTGCGCCCTTTGCGACCGCCTTGCTGTCAGCATTGAAATTGACATACTGGTTCGGATACAGGAAAGGCCCAAATTCGTTGGCGAGCACTGCGTCAAAGCCGGCATACAGGCAGGTGGAATAGCTGGTGCCGGAGATGTTTTCGTAGATGGTAGCCTTATAGCTGCCGCTGCCCGCGGAGAGAGGAAAGACCTCATAGCCGTTGCCGTGCAGGTCGTAGGTGTAGTCCGTTCCGTCCGGCCCGGAGAGAATGAGCTTGATCTTGGAGACGGAACCGGAATAGTCTGCACAGATGTAGCCCTGATCGGCGTGGGAATAGTCGATGACGGCGACATCATTGCGCATTTCCAGAATACCGTCCGCCTCGGGAACGAGACAGAGCGGGGTGTTGTCGCGTGTGCCGGTCTCGGAACCCGGAACACTCGCGGAGGTGGAAACGCCCTCCTGCCGGATTTCTACAGGGGATGCCGTGACATCCGGGGTATCCGGGATCGTCTGGCTGTCATTGCCGCAGCCCCACAGCATTGTTGCAAGCAATAGATATGTAGTTGTCAGACAAATTTTTCTGTAATGTTTCACTTGGTTCAGACCTCTTGAATTTTATTGACTGAACAGATCGGGGAATCTGCAAAGCAAATTCTAAATTATTATAAGGCACATATGCCAAAATGTAAAATCTTTTATAAATGGCGCCGGACAGAACGGTTACGATTCTTCGGGCAAGCCTTGACTGAAAAGATGCGGTATCGTAGAATGGTAGAAAAGCAGTTTGATCGGCAAAAGGAAAGGATATTAATATTATGAAGGTTCTGGTTACGGGGGTAAAGGGGCAGCTCGGCTATGACGTGGTCAATGAGCTTACGAAGAGAGGGATAGAGGCAGTCGGCGTAGATATTCAGGAGATGGATATTACGAACCCGGAGAGTGTTGACAGTGTGATCGGACAGAGCGCACCCGATGCGGTGATCCACTGTGCGGCCTATACGGCTGTGGATGCTGCGGAGGAGAATGAAGCGGCGTGCCGCAAGGTAAATGTGGACGGAACAAGGAATATCGCGCGTGTATGTGCAAAGCTGGACATCAAGATGCTTTACATCAGCACGGACTATGTATTCAACGGACAGGGAGACCGCCCGTGGGAGCCGGAGGATGAGAGATCGCCGAAGAGCGTGTACGGACAGACAAAATACGAGGGCGAGCTTGCCGTTCAGGAGCTGTTGGACAAATATTTTATCGTGCGTATCGCATGGGCATTCGGCATCAACGGCAAGAATTTTGTCAGGACGATGCTGAATCTGTCAAAGACGCATGACACGCTGAAGGTGGTTGACGACCAGTTCGGATCTCCTACCTATACTTATGATCTCGCAAGGCTGCTGGTCGATATGGTGCAGACGGACAAATACGGGATTTATCATGCCACAAATGAGGGCTTCTGCTCCTGGTATGAATTCGCGTGTGCGATCTTTGAGGAAGCGGGGATCGATATGAAGGTGCTTCCGGTCAGCACGGCGGAATACGGCGCAAAGGCAGGCCGTCCGGCAAACAGCCGCATGAGTAAGGAAAAGCTTTCACAGGCGGGCTTTGAGCGGCTGCCAGCATGGAGGGATGCGCTGAAGAGATATATTGCGGAACTGAGAGAAAATTCCATGTTGTAGGTAACAGTTCAGCCCCGGGTCATTCATAAAAGCGTCTGCTGCGTAGCCGACGCCGCTAAGCGGCTCATCTTTTATTTCATGATCCGGGCGCTCCGCTCATAGAAAGACAGGATTAGCGCTTTGTGTGCAAGCACCCACGCGCTGCTCCTGTCTTTCTATGGCTGAACTGTAAAAAACAGTTGACAATGCATCGGTGAACGGCTATACTAATATAGCATGCGCACGGATGCATTTATTTTGTTGTTTCAGAGATGCGGCGTGTGTGGCAGAAAATCATACAATTCAGAAAGAGGTGAAACAGAATGCCGACATTTAACCAGTTAGTAAGAAAAGGACGTCAGACCTCTGTAAAGAAGTCTACAGCACCTGCTCTGCAGAAAGGTTACAACTCCCTTCACAAGAAGGCTACTGATGTATCCGCTCCCCAGAAGCGTGGTGTATGTACCGCTGTTAAGACAGCAACTCCTAAGAAGCCTAACTCAGCTCTCAGAAAGATCGCCAGAGTACGTCTTTCCAACGGAATCGAAGTTACAAGCTACATTCCCGGAGAAGGCCATAATCTGCAGGAGCACAGTGTTGTACTGATCCGTGGTGGCAGAGTAAAGGATCTGCCCGGTACCAGATACCACATCATCCGTGGTACACTCGATACTGCAGGTGTTGCCAACAGGAAGCAGGCCCGCTCCAAGTATGGCGCTAAGAGACCTAAGGAAGCTAAGAAGTGATGACTGGAACTTTCTG
>USGM01000135.1 GCA_900554205.1 uncultured Lachnospiraceae bacterium | reverse complement strand
AACCCCCGTTAACGGTTTTGGAGACCGCCGCACTACCGCTGTACTATTCCCCTATTGTATCTGCACCAGATTACCGATGCATCACCAACGAAATAGATTATACCACAAGTCATTCCTGTTTAGCAAGCAAAATTTTATTTTTTTATGCTTTATATCTCTTCTTCCGCGTTCATCACAACGTTGATCGCGTCCTGAACGGTTCTGACTCCGATTACCTTGATTCCGCTGTTCTTCCGGCAGTCCTCCGCACAGACATAAGGGACAATGCAGGTAGTAAAGCCCAGCTTCTCCGCCTCTGCCACCCTCTGTCTCGCCATGCTGACCGCACGGACCTCACCGCTTAAGCCGACCTCGCCAAAGGCGACCAGCTTCGGGCTCATCGCCCGATTGCGGAAGCTGGACACGATAGCCAGCACGATTCCGAGATCGATCGCCGGTTCCATAATCTTTATGCCGCCCGTGATATTAACGTAGGCATCACAGCTTGCAAGCTGCAGCCCGGAACGCTTCTCCAGAACCGCCATGAGGAGGTTAACTCTGTTAAAATCTGTTCCCGTGGTCTGCCGCCTCGGAATGCCGAAATTACTCTGACAGACAAGCGCCTGAATCTCCACTAGAAGCGGTCTGGTTCCCTCCATTGTACACGCCACGACGGAACCGCTCGCATTCTCCGGTCTGCCGTTCAGCATATATTCTGAAGGATTCTGTACCTCGACAAGCCCTTGCTCCCGCATCTCAAAGACACCGATCTCATTCGTGGAGCCGAAACGATTCTTTACTCCGCGCAGAATACGGTAGGAAGCGTGTCTGTCCCCCTCAAAGTAGAGCACAGTATCCACCATATGCTCCAGAACACGAGGACCTGCAACAGTGCCCTCCTTCGTCACATGACCTACAATGAATACGGAAACACCAAGTCCTTTTGCCAGCTGTAATAAGATCCCTGTGGATTCCCGAACCTGTGACACACTGCCCGGCGCCGCAGAAACATTCTCATTATACATTGTCTGGATCGAATCAATCACGACCGCCTCGGGCTTACAGCTCCGAATGACCTCCGTAATCTCGTCCAGATTCGTCTCGCATAAAAGCTGCATCTCTCTTGTGAACTCTCCGAGCCGGTCGGCGCGCATTTTGATCTGCGCCAGAGACTCCTCGCCGGATATGTACAGCACCTTGTGCCCCGCTCCCGAAAGATTCCGGCATACCTGCAACAACAGCGTTGACTTCCCGATTCCCGGATCACCGCCCACCAGCGTCAGCGAGCCCTGTACGATACCGCCGCCCAGCACCCGATCCAGCTCACCGATGCCTGTGACGATCCTGCTCTCCTCACTGATGGAAATATCCGCAAGAGTACTCGGGGCAAGGCTGCTGCTTCTTCTGCCCGTCGATGCGGATGCTCCTCCCATGTGTGGTGTTGTCTTGCTCACAGTCTCCTCGACAAACGAATTCCATTCCTTACATCCCGGACACTGTCCCATCCACTTTGAAGATTCATATCCACAATTCTGGCAGAAAAAAACTGTCGCCGCCTTGCCCTTTGCCATAGCTACCTCTTTTATACTCTCTCAATCTTTACCGGAACCTCACCGGCAGCCTCAAGCTCTACGCTTAAGGAGAGCTTTCCGCCCAAGCCTGTCGTCATTGTTCCAACGCTCTTTCCGCCCACAAATACTTCATACTCCGTATCATCATCCAGTCCGACGGTGATCTGTGCATCCTCATCGCCCTCTACAATAAATTCCACACCGTTTTCCTTCTCAACAAAGTCGAGAACACTGGTTCCCGGTACGGACTCATAAAGAAACAATCCGTTCTTTTCCAGTTTCGTCATTTCCTTGAAGGTCTTTACCTTCAGAAGGTCTCCTGCGTGCTGAAAATCCTCCAGCTTTGCCTTCTGCTCCAGCTTGTGATTGCCAAAGCTGATCGCACCGCTTTTCTCGCTGCGGAGCAGTTCTTCTACAACTGCCATCTGTATATCCTCCTGTTCATCTGTGGACTGCTGCGGGCAGCGCCCCGGACTCTCCCGGAATGCTCTGCCCTATATGGATATTATAATCTAAAACGAACCCGTCCGCCATAAATTTTTTCTAAAGTTTTACTCTTTCCGGTTCTTGACGTTAAACACAACTTTCCCGTTTTTCGGATCGCCCTTCTCCGCCTTGAACCCGACAGACACGGTATCCCCGGGCTGCACCTTCTTCATCAGGATTTCCTCGGCAAGCGCATCCTCCACAACCGACTGGATTGCTCTCTTCAAAGGTCTCGCGCCCATCTTGTTGTCCGCATATTTGGCGACAAGATGCTCCTTCAGCGCCGATGTCAGTGAAAGTCTGATATCCATCTGCTCCTCGCAGCGCTTGCAGAGATTCGCCGCCAGAAGGTTCACAATCGCCTTCATGTCGTCATTGTTCAGCTGGTGGAACACAATTATGTCGTCGATACGGTTGATAAACTCCGGCTTGAAGCTCCGTTTTACCTCCTCCATGACATTCGACTTCATCTTCTCATAGTCGCGCTTCGCGTCTCCCGCCGTGGCAAAGCCGAGATTCTTCGGGTCGACGATCCTCTGTGCTCCCGCATTGGAGGTCATAATCAGCACCGTGTTCTTAAAGCTGACCTTTCTGCCCTTGGAATCCGTGATATGCCCATCATCCAGCACCTGCAGCAATACGTTGAACACATCGGGATGTGCCTTCTCGATCTCGTCAAACAGCACTACGGAATACGGATTTCTGCGAACCTTCTCGCTGAGCTGTCCGCCCTCCTCAAATCCGACATAGCCGGGCGGTGAACCGATCATCTTCGAGACCGAATGACCTTCCATGTACTCCGACATGTCTACTCTGATGATGGCATCCTCCGAGCCGAACATCGCCTCAGCCAGCGCCTTGGAAAGCTCCGTCTTACCCACACCGGTCGGCCCTAAGAACAGGAACGAGCCAATCGGGCGCTTCGGATCCTTAAGCCCGACTCTGCCGCGTCTCATCGCCTTTGCAACCGCCTTCACGGCATCCTCCTGACCGATGACACGCTTGTGCAGAATGCTCTCCAGCTTCAGAAGTCTCTCGCTCTCCTTCTGCGCCAGCTTCTGCACAGGGATCTTTGTCCACATAGCGACCACATCTGCAATATCGTTCTCGCCGATAACTACGCGTCTCTCTGCCGCGCTGCTCTCCATCCGGTTCTTCGCACGCTCATATTTCTTTACAAGCTCATCCTGATTCCGCTTGATCTCGGTAGCCTGTGTAAATGCCTCCATACGGATCGAACGCTCAATCTGGAGATCCATCTTTTTGATCTCCTCGAGCATTGCCGTCAGCTTGTCGGGCACATCAGCGGAGCGCAGTCTCGCTCCGGCAGCCGCCTCATCAATGAGGTCGATTGCCTTATCCGGGAGATTGCGGTCATTGATATAGCGCGCTGACAGCCTCACAGCCGCCTCAACCGCCTCGGAGGTGATCGTCACCTGATGGTGCTCCTCATATTTTCCCTTGATTCCCTCCAGTATGCGGATCGCTTCCTCCTCGGTCGGCTCTTCCACATTGACCGGCTGGAACCGGCGCTCCAGTGCAGCGTCCTTTTCAATATATTTCCGGTATTCCGCAATGGTCGTCGCACCAATCATCTGCAGTTCACCTCTGGCGAGCGAGGGTTTTAATATATTAGACGCATCGATAGCTCCCTCCGCGCCGCCCGCGCCGATGATCGTGTGAAGCTCATCCAGAAACAGAATCACATTGCCGTCGTCAATCACCTCGCGGATGACCTTTTTAATGCGCTCCTCGAATTCTCCTCTGTACTTGCTTCCCGCAACCATGCCCGAGAGATCGAGCGTCAGCACCCTCTTATCCTTGACCGTAAAGGGAACCTTTCCCTCCACGATCCGAAGTGCCAGCCCCTCGACAACCGCCGTCTTTCCTACTCCCGGCTCACCGATCAGACAGGGATTATTCTTCGTTCTCCTGCTGAGAATCTGCACCAGACGGCGTATCTCCTCCTCTCTTCCGATTACCGGGTCGAGCTTTCCATCGCGTGCCATGGCGGTCAGATCCCTGCTGTACTGGCTGAGTGTGGACGGTCTGCCCTTGCCCTGTGATCTTCTTCCGAGATCTTCCTTATAGAGATTGCCGTCCTGTCCCATCGCAATCAGCGTATCCACATAGATTTTCTGAATATTGACACCCAGCGTGCCGAGCAGGCGCACCGCGACATTGTCTCCCTCTTTGATCAGTGCAAGAAGAAGGTGCTCCGTTCCTGTCTTCTTCTGTCCAAATCTGGCTGCCTGTCTGTGTGCCTCCTCCAGAACCTTCTGTGCCCTCGGCGAGTAACCGCTCCGTTCATGGATGCCAACACCACCCTCGAAAGCAATGGATTCCCGGATCATATCCATCACCTTGGAAAGCTCCACCGAATTTTCCGTCAGGATCTTCTGTGCCACACCCGTCTGTTCCTTTAACAGTCCCACAAGAATATGCTCTGTTCCCACATATCCCTGTTTCAGACTGGACGCGCAGCGCGAGGCTGCCCTCAACGCCTCCTGCGCATTATCAGTAAACTGCGACTGCATCTTTCATTTCCTCCGTCATTTATAGTCTTCATAGATCTCTTCAATCAGCTCATGTATCTCTTCCTTGGTTATGTTCTTACAGCTGCCTTTAGCAAGGATTACCTGTAACTCCTTTTTTAATTCCGCCAAAGTGCTCATTTTATCTACGTCAACCGCAATCACAACGCCCTTGCGGCGATCCACCTTGACATAGCCCTCCTGCTTCAGAACAGTATATGCCTTATTGACAGTGTGCATGTTGATGCCGATCGTATCGGCAAGCTGTCTCACGCTCGGAAGAGAGTCCCCCTCCTTAAACTGATCCGTGGCGATTCCCATAATAATCTGATTGCGAAGCTGCATATACAGTGCTTCGCCACTGCTAAAGTCAATCTCAATGATCATGATTTCCTCCTTGTTATATTTATAATATAACAGAGGCCTGTGCATGTCAATGTCTATACTAGGCAAAAGGGACACTCGCAAGAGCATCCCTTCCCTTAATATCCTTATTCGTCTTCCCCGTCATAGTTCAGAAACTCAAATTCAAACTCGTCATCGTCATCTGCCATGAAGTTCTTTGACTGCCAGCTCTGCTGCCCCTTCTGAGCGCCATCCGCCGGTTTTTTTGCCTGATTTCCGTTCTGCGGTGCTCCTGCCGGTCTCGCCTGTCCACCATTCTGCGGTGCTCCCGCAGGTCTCGCCTGTCCGCCGTTTTGCGGCGCTCCCGCAGGTCTTGCCTGTCCGCCGTTCTGCGGTGCCCCTGCCGGTCTTGCTCCCGCAGGTCTCGTCTGTCCGCCGTTCTGCGGTGCTCCTGCCGGTCTCGCTCCCGCAGGTCTGCCGGGCTGGTTTCCTTTTTCCGCTCCAACGGTGTGCATCACCCGCTGCTGTGCTCCCGCGGGACGATTCTCGCCTCGTCTCTTCAAGGTCTCTTTCTCGACCTGATTAAAGTAAGCGTCATCGTTCATATCTTTAATTTTTAAGATCAATACCGCAATGCCTGCAGCCGCTGCCACCAGCAGGAAAACCAGAATGATGATAACAATCTTCTGGGATTTCACCGTCTTACTGATCTGCTCATATGCCTGTGCATTCTGCTCCACTGCATTGAAAATTCCCTGAATGCTCTGCTGTTCATTCTTGGTATAGTCAACCAGATACCATTCTCCGTCCACAAGTGCGGTATCATAATCCTTTGTGACCGCCGGTTCGGGATCTGTTGACGGTTCAGGGTCGGTCGTCGGCTCCTCTGACGGCTGCTCCGGTGTCGGTTCCTCAACGTAAGGAGTAAGCTCTCCGGAAAGCGACACGAAATCAGAGCGGATAAAGCCCTCCACATCCGAACCGTTCGCATTGAAGTTTACCTTATACCATACCTTGCCATCTGTACCGTTTGCTGTTCCCGTCACTGTCAGAACCAGTCCGTTGGAAGCGGTTGTCACGATCTGGCTGGTCGTGGAAGCATTTCCCCGAATTCTGACGGATGCTCCCCCGGTAACGGTAGCACTCACCGGATTCACCACCGTCACATCGACCGGCGTCTCATTGGATGGTGTCGTTGTAGTGGTTGTACTCGATCCGGTGTTATTCGTCGCAGCATCCACGGTCGGCGGTGTTGTCCCGTCTGTGATCGTCACCAGATCAGACCGGATATAACCCAACGTATCGGCATTCACAAAGGTCTGATACCAGATATAGCCGTCACTGCCCTGCACCTGATTATTGATCGTAATTATCTTGTCCTTCTCCGTACTTCCGAGAACCTCACTGCTTGTGCTCGGCTCCTTGCGGATCTTAGCGCTCGCCGCTATGACCTTTCCCTGACTCTGGGCATGGCTGACAATTGCAAAGCTGTCCACGCAAAATCCCATGACAACCGCCAGCATCAATGCCAGAAGCCCCATTCGGACTCTCTGTCCGTTTTGTACTCTCTCTGCTCTCTTCATATGTTTTCCTTTCTTCGGGCTTAACCTTTACTGCGCATAAAACGTCTCTGTCCGTCTTCGCCCTTCTGTCCCGTGCCCTTCACCTGTATATCTTTCTTGATCTGTTCACGCTGTTTCGACTCCAGATTCCTGTGTATTGCCGTCTCGCATTCCGGACAATACTGTCCATACCGGATTGCCTTGCCGCACAGCTCACAATGAAGAAATGTCCTTGAATCGGCCGTCACCTCCAGCCGTCCGTCCTTCAGCATCTGCCGGATCGCCCTCTGGGATACTCCGACCGCATCCTCGATCTGTGCCGCCGTCGCACCATGGTGCTCCTCAATGTACATCCGCACCTTGCCGTAGTCGTCATAATCCACTGCTCCGCAGTCCTCGCAGTGATATTCCCCAACACCCTTAAATATCATTACTCCCCCACATTTCTTACATACGCGGGGTATATGATATTGCTCCTCTAAAAGAAATCCACCCATATGCCGCTTCCTCCACGCTCCGACATCGTTCTGTCTTATGCCTCGTCGATTGCCTTTCCGATG
>USGM01000134.1 GCA_900554205.1 uncultured Lachnospiraceae bacterium | reverse complement strand
CGGCGGCTCCAGAGTGCACTGCTTGTGGTCAGGCGCATCCCGTGCAACTGTTAGTTGAAATTTGCAAGTTCCGCACGGACATAAGAGGAGAAGGGAAGTAAGGGCAGAAGGGAAGTAAGAGAAGCAGAGAGTTATGAGAAGAGGCAGGGACTTAAGGGAAGAAGATATTTAAGAGAGTTTGAAGGAGAAAGGAGAAGGCGGGATGTTTGAGAAGGACGGATATCAGCTGGTGTGGGCGGATGAGTTCACATACGAAGGGAGGCCGGACCCGGCGAAATGGAATTATGATCTGGGCGACAAATGGTTTAACAATGAGGCGCAGGCGTATGTCGATCATCTGGAAAACGCCTTTGTGAAGGATGGCAGGCTGACGATACAGGCGAGAAAGGAAAAAAGTGGGAACGCGGAGTATACCTCGGCACGGCTGACGACATGGGAGAGGCAGTCGTGGCAGTACGGATATTTTGAAATCCGCGCGAAGCTGCCCGGTGGGGCGGGCGCATGGCCTGCGTTCTGGTTCATGCCGGATGCGGAGAGACGGGGTGTCCATTGGCCGTTATGCGGGGAGATTGATATGATGGAGTATACGGAGATGAATAAGGATGTCCTTGTTTACAGCCTGCATTCCCAGAACCACAATCACACAAGGCACGACACGAAGCAGTACAGCACCAGCGTGCACAGGGAGGGCGTGACAGAGGACTATCATGTGTATGGGCTCGAGTGGACGCCGGAATATGTGGAGTATTTCTTTGACGGAGAGAGCGTCTGCCGGTACTGCAAGACGGATGATGCCGAAGACCAGACGGAGAGATCATGGCCCTATGACCAGCCGTTTTACCTCATCCTGAACATTGCGGTCGGAGGTTTTATGGGCGGAGAGATCAGGGAAGCCGATCTTCCTTACCTGATGGAAGTGGATTATGTGAAGGTTTACCAGAAAACAGTCTGAGACAGACAGATGGCTTCGGAGGTGGATATGAAAGATATCAAAGTGTTTGTCACGGATAAAGAAAAGGAAAGGTTCTGGGAGGAGCAGCAGGCGGACATTCAGCCGCAGGATGACTTCATTCATGTTGTGAAGCTCTATCCCGAGCTGGCGGAGCAGACAATGGAGGGCTTCGGCGGAGCGTTCACGGAGGCTGCTGCGGTGTGCTACGACAGTCTGACGGCGGAGGCGGCGGAGGATTTTGTGGAGAGCTGCTTCGGGGAGTCCGGGCTGAAATATAATCTTGGCAGACTTCATATGAACAGCTGTGACTTTGCGCTGGGAAACTATACTTATATTGAAGAGGGAGATACGGCACTCAAGACCTTTAATATTTCCCATGACCGCAAGCAGATCCTTCCGCTGGTGAAGAAGGCGATGGAACGACGTGGCACGGAGGGCTTCGGACTTCTGGTTTCCCCGTGGTCGCCGCCCGCATTCATGAAGACGAACGGTGACATGAATCACGGAGGAAAGCTGAAGACGGATTACCGCGAACTATGGGCGGGCTATTATGTGCGTTTCCTGCAGGAGCTGCGGGAGGAAGGCTTGAAGGTAAAATATCTGACTGTCCAGAATGAGCCGGAGGCAGTGCAGACGTGGGATTCCTGCATCTATACGGCAGAGGAGGAGGGACATTTCGCCACGGGCTATCTTATACCGGCGTTGAGACGCGCGGGGCTGGATGACGTGCAGGTGTTTTTATGGGATCACAACAAGGAAAACCTCTATGACCGTGCGAGGGACAGCTTCACCGTGCCCGGCTGCAGAAATGCGGTCAGCGGGCTTGCCATGCACTGGTATACCGGGGATCATTTTGACGGTATCCGCGCCGTGAAAAAGGCATATCCCGAAAAGCGGCTGTTCTTCACGGAGGGCTGCGTGGAGTATTCCCGATTCTCGGACTCGGGAGAGGTACAGAAGGCAGAGATGTATGCGCATGATATGCTCGGCAATTTCAAGGCGGGCGTGGAGGCGTTCTTTGACTGGAACCTTCTGCTGAACGCGGAGGGCGGTCCGAACCATGTCGGAAATTTCTGTGCTGCGCCCATTATGTGCGACGGCAGGGGTGGTATTGAGAAGAGATTGTCTTATTATTACATAGGACATTTCAGCAGATATATCCAGCCGGGGGCAAAGCAGATCATGAATACCTGTTATTCGGATGCGCTTGAGACATTGGCGTTCCAGAACCCGGACGGCAGCAGGGTGGTTGTCTTGCTCAACAGGAGTGACCGTGACATGCCGGTCTATCTCTGTGAGAACGGACAGGGCTTCCATCTGCTTGCGGAGGCACACACGATCCGTACAGTCAGGTATGAATAAATAAAAATCTGCATAAAAAATTTCCATAGCGGTCATACTGAAAGCAAAGATATTGATGCCGCTGACGGGAACCTGTCCTGTCGGCGGACGGAAAGAAAGGTATGGCAATCAGATGGAAGAGATCAAGGGGCAGAGCGAAAGTCCGCAGAGTGAGCAGCAGAAGAAGGACTATGAGAAATACGTCAAGCAGGTGACACCAACGCACAATCTGTGGTTACAGATGCTGAAGGCGTTCGCCACGGGCGGCATCATCTGCTGCATCGGACAGTTCCTTTTGAACTATGCGGGGAACATGGGGCTGGATGACCAGACGGCGGGAAGCTGGTGCTCTCTGATTCTTGTATTTTTGTCAGTGGTGCTCACGGGCTTCGGCATCTACCCAAAGATTGTAAAGTGGGGCGGTGCGGGTGCGCTGGTGCCGATCACGGGTTTTGCAAACAGCGTTGCAGCCCCTGCCATCGAGTATAAGACAGAGGGACAGGTATTCGGCATCGGGTGCAAGATCTTTACGATCGCCGGCCCGGTGATCCTGTACGGAATATTTGCAAGCTGGCTGTTGGGACTGATTTACTGGGTGCTGAATATGGCGGGAGTGGCGTAAGCTGCTCCCGTTTTTGGGTTCTTCAAGAATAGAATTGACAAAGACTGAGTGGTAAACTATAATTAACTTTAAAGTAAATTACTTTGGATTTAGATTGTAGGAGAGAGTATGCAGGAGACTTTTATTGGAAGGGAAAAAGAGCTTGCCGCTTTGAAAGAATTATATTTGCAGAACAGCTTCCAACTGTTTGTTTTATATGGTCGCAGACGTGTTGGAAAAACGACCTTGTTGAATGAATTCAGCAAAGATAAGGACACGATTTTCTATTCGGCTGAACAGAGCAATAATAAACTGAATCTGGAAAAGTTTTCTGCGCTGGTTTTTCAATTTTACGGGGAGAAGAATCTGGAACCCTTTTCTTCATGGACAAATGCATTGTCATACATTGATGACCGGCAGAGGGATAAACGTCTTATTCTTATTATCGACGAGTTTCCTTATCTTGTGAAAAAGAATAAGGCATTGCTTTCCGAGCTTCAGCATGTGATCGATCATAAGCTCAGAAACGGTAATCTGTTCATTGTTCTCTGCGGCAGCTATATGGGGTTTATGGAGAAGGAAGTGCTTGGATCAAAGAGTCCGTTGTTTGGCAGAAGAACAGCACAGCTTCACATGAAGCCGTTTCATTACCTGACGAGTGCAAAGTTTCTGGACGGCTTTTCGGAGGAGGATAAGCTGAAGCTTTATGGGGCATTCGGCGGCACTCCCCTGTACTTGCAGCAGATTCGGAAGGACGACAGCTTCGAGGAGAATATAAAGAGGGCATTTTTGAGAGTGACCGCCTATCTCTATGAGGAGCCATTACTTCTCCTGCGTCAGGAGGTACAGGAGCCCGGAGTGTATAGCGCTATCATTGAGGCGATTGCAGGAGGATATTCAAAGGCGAATGAAATATCCAACAAGATAGGAGAGGATTCCGCAAAGTGCCTGAAATATATCAAAACGCTCTGTGAGCTCGGAATTCTCTATAAGGAAACTCCGTTTGGTGAGAAGGAGTCCTCGCGGAAGACGATCTATGGTATATCGGATTTTATGTTTCGCTTCTGGTATCGTTATGTGTTTACGAACAGGACACTAATCGAAACAGATGCCGGACAGGCAGTGTGGCTGAAACGGATTGAGCCGGATTATAATCATTACATGGGGCTTGTCTTCGAGAAGATATGTGCCGATTATTTATGTATGCTGAATGCGGTAGGGAAGCTTCCCTTTTTATTTACAGCTGTCGGCAGATGGTGGGGAACGGATCCGGCGACAAGAAGCCAGACAGAAATTGATCTGATTGCAAGTGATGGCAGGAATTATGTGGTCGGCGAATGCAAATGGCGGAATGAAAAAACCGGTCTGGAGGTGCTTCAGAAGCTGAGAGAGAAGGCAGATATATTTAACAGCAACCGTGAACAGACATGGTTCGTGCTTTTTTCAAAGTCGGGTTTTACGGAGGCGGTTCAGCATGAGGCACAGAGGTGTGACGATGTCATTCTTATAGACAGAGCGCAGTTGATGAGCGGCACTGGCGGAAAGGGAGAGTAACAACATGAAATATGATTATCTGGTTGTAGGGGCGGGGCTCTACGGAGCGGTATTTGCGCACGAGGCGAAGGCGGCGGGAAAGACGGTGCTTGTGATTGACAAGCGGCCGAATATTGCCGGCAACGTCTACACGGAGGCGATAGAAGGGATTCAGGTACATAAATACGGTGCACATATTTTCCACACAAACAATAAGAAGGTATGGGATTACGTTAATCGTTTTGCGGTATTTAACCGTTTTACGAACTCACCGGTGGCGAATTATAAGGGCGAGCTGTACTCGCTGCCGTTCAATATGTATACCTTTAATAAAATGTGGGGTGTTGTCACACCGCAGGAGGCGGCAGCCAGAATCGAGGAGCAGAGAAGGGCAGCAGGGATCACAGAGCCGCGCAATCTGGAGGAACAGGCGATTTCGCTGGTGGGCCACGACATCTATGAAAAGCTTATCAAGGGTTATACGGAGAAGCAGTGGGGGCGTCCGTGCAAGGAACTCCCGGCATTTATCATCAAGCGGCTTCCGGTGCGCCTGACCTTTGACAATAACTACTTCAATGCACTCTTTCAGGGAATCCCCGTGGGCGGTTATACGCAGATGGTGGAAAATATGCTGGAGGGCGTTGAGGTGCGGTTGAATGTGGATTATTTCAAGGAAAAAGTTACCCTTGATTCCATTGCGGAGAAGGTCGTATACACAGGACCGGTCGATGCATATTTTGATTACAGACTCGGCGCACTTGAGTACCGCTCCGTGCGCTTTGAGACGGAAGTGCTGGATATGCCGAATTTCCAGGGAAATGCCGCTGTGAACTACACCGATGCGGAGACACCGTGGACGAGAATCATTGAGCATAAGTGGTTCGAGTTCGGCAGGGATGCGGAAGGGCAGGAGCTGCCGAGGACCGTGATTTCCCGGGAATATTCTTCGGAGTGGAAGCCGGGGGACGAGCCGTATTACCCTGTGAACGACGAAAAGAACGGAAAGCTGTACGCCGCATACCGGGAGCTTGCCGCACAGGAGAAGAACACCATTTTCGGCGGAAGGCTGGGAGAGTATAAGTATTACGATATGGATCAGGTAATCGCGGCTGCGTTGGAGCTTGCCGCGCGGGAACTGTAGGAGAGACAGAGATGGATAAAAAAGAGTTCACTATGAAACAGAAAATAATAGCAATCCTTGCGGGAATTGCCGGATTGGCGGCAGTGCTCCTTATCGTGGTCGGTGTCAGTAAATTCATATTCCGGCAGACGGACGAGACGCAGGCGTCTCAGTCATCCGACGCTGAATTACAGCAGACGGAGCCTGCAACGGTAGAGAAAGTGACGGATGCGTCACAGGACAGCGAAACCGTGACTGAATCTGCGGAACCGGAGGAGGAAATCCCGATCGATTTTGAGGAATTATGGGAGACAAATCCGGATGTATATGCGTGGATCGTGATCCCGGGGACGGATATTAATTATCCGATTCTCCAGCATCCCACCGATGATTCCTATTATCTGAATCACAATATCGACGGCTCTACCGGCAGACCGGCATGTATCTACACGGAGAGCCTGAATAGCAAGGACTTTACGGATAACAATACCGTGATTTACGGGCATAACATGAGGAATGGAACCATGTTTGCCCAGCTGCATAAATTTGAGGACAAGGATTTCTTCGATGAACACAGAGAGATTATTATTTATCTGCCGGACAAGGTGCTTCATTATAAGATTTTTGCTGTCCATAACTATGATGACAGGCATCTGCTTTACAGCTTTGATTTTTCAGACAAGGCAGTTTATAAGGACTATCTGGAGTCCATTTTCAGCATAGATGATAAAAATGCCAATATTGATACAGAAATGACGGTGACAGAGAATGACAAAATCATCACGCTCGCAACTTGCGTTTATAAGCAACCGTCTTTGAGGTTTCATGTGCAGGCGGTACTGGTAGAAAAGGGAGATAAGTAGTGTAATGGCATAGAAGAGTGAACGAATGTCCGAACTGCAGGCTACGGAGCCCGGGCAGCAGACAGCCAGACTGAAACAGTAGCCGGGGGCGGCATCAATAAGGGGAAAGCGCCAGAAGAGTGTGAACGTCAAATCTTGCGCCTGTCTTTAAACAGTAACGAATGCAGACCGATTTACTAAAACTGGTATTTTTCTATGTCGACAAATAAATAATCCTCTGTTATTCTATACCCATAAGCAGATTTTCTGTTTTCAAATTTCTGTGCGGCGTAAGCTAGTGTCTATGAATCCAAAGAAATCCCTGCTTAGTTACCCAATGACAATAATAGAGCAGCGGAAGACATGGTGAGAGCCAGAAGTTCGATTCTGTGTAAGTGCTAACAGATTCTCCTGCGGAAAGAGTGAGGAGAGTACGAATGGCAAAAAGGTATGAGGAACTGACGATTGCGGATGATTTCATGTTTGGCAAGGTGATGGAGGATAAGAAGCTTTGCCGGGAGGTCTTGGAGTGCCTGTTAGAGCAGCCGGTCGGAGAACTGGAAGACGTTCAGACGGAGCGGCAATTCCGGTACACAACAAATGGCAAGCCGATCCGGCTAGATGTGTATACGAGGACGGAGTACATGAAAGAGTTATTGCATGATGATAACGCCAGAGTTGCGGAAAGAAGTACGCTGCTGACCCTGATTCCCAGAATGACAGCCGGGGGAGATGAGGACAAGATAGTACAGCTGGAGAATCCTAAAGTACTGGAAGCAATGCAGAGAAAATATGGACTGAATTTTACAACCTTGCCTGATTCAGGAAAGAAATAAGTAAAAAAATTGACAAACTATCAAAAATCTAACAATTTTATAGGAAAAGAACAACGCTGACTCAATAGAATAAAACAGTTGAAAAAATGCTTCGGGGATGTTATGCTTTCCTTGG
>USGM01000133.1 GCA_900554205.1 uncultured Lachnospiraceae bacterium | reverse complement strand
TATGTGCCGCTGCGTGCGGAAGGTAGCGAGAGCGTGCCTGCGGTGGTCTGTGCAGTCTCGGGCAACGTCCCATGCAGAATCAGAGTAGAACTGTGCAGTCTCGGGCAACGTCCCATGCAGAGAAAGAGGTACTCACATGAAACTATTACATACAGGTGATCTCCATCTGGGCAGAACACTCGGTGATTTCCGCCTGATCGAGGATCAGAGATATATATTGAAGCAGATTGTTGACATGGCGCAGCGGGAGGCTGTGGACGCTGTTCTGGTCGCTGGCGACGTGTACGACAGGGCAGTTCCGAGCGAGGAAGCGGTCGCGCTGCTGAACGACTTTTTGTGTGAACTGGCGGCGAGAAAGATCAGGGTTCTGCTCATCAGCGGCAACCACGATTCCGATGAGCGCCTGCATTTCGGTAGCACACTCTTTCAAAACAGTGGAATCCATATCGCCGCAAAGTACGAGGGCGTGCTCTACAGACAGGTTCTGGAGGATGCCTTCGGCAAGCTGAATGTTTACCTTCTGCCGTTTGTGAAGGCATCACAGGTCAGACACTTTTTCCCGGAGGAGAAGATAGAGACCTATGAGGACGCGGTGAGAGTCATTCTCGACAAGGCGCAGCCTGACAGCGGGGAGCGGAACGTGCTGGTCGCACACCAATTTGTCGCAGGCGGCACTGATCCGAAGCTTGCCGGGTCGGAGGGCGCAGCGACACAGACGGTCGGACTGGTGGAGAAAATCAGCCCCGAATGTTTTGATGCCTTCGACTATGTTGCGCTCGGACACATCCATTCCCCGCAGCGGGTGGGGAGAGAGGAAGTGCGCTACTCGGGGTCGCCCCTGAAATATTCGCTGGACGAGGCGGGGAGTGAAAAAACGGTTCCACTCGTCACAATCGGAGAAAAAGGGGAGGTCGATATCAGGCTGCTTCCCCTGAAGCCGTGCAGGGATCTGCGGCATATCCGGGGAAAGCGGAATCAGCTTCTGAATCCTGCCCATATCGAGTCGCCGGAGGATTATATCTACGTGACATTGACGGATGAAGACATCATAGACGATGCCATGGGAATCTTCCAGCAATATTATCCGAACACGGTCAGGATCGACTATGACAATTCCCATACAAGGGCGATTGAACAGGTCACGGTTGCACAGGTCGCCGGAGAAAAGAGCTTTTCGGAGCTGATCTCGGATTTTTATACACAGGTGTACGGCAGTGAGATCAGCGGCGAGGAGATGCAGATCATGCGGGAAGTCGCGGGAGAGGCAGGTGTGGAAAATGCGGCCGATTAAGCTGGTGATGAGTGCGTTCGGTCCCTATGCGGACAGGACACCGGAGATTGATTTTGAGCGCTTTGAGGACAGAGGACTGTTTCTGATCGCGGGGGACACCGGCGCGGGGAAGACAACAATCTTCGACGCGATCTGCTTTGCGCTATATGGGGAGGCGAGCGGCTCCCACCGCGACACGAAGAACCTGCGCAGCGAATATGCCAAAGAGGGAACGGAGTGCTTTGTGGAGTTTACCTTTTCCCATCAGGGGAGACAGTACCGCATCCGGAGAGAGCCGTCCTATGAGCGCAGGAAGCAGCGGGGCGAGGGCTTTATCACGGTCAGCGAAAAAGCAGTTCTGTACTGTGAGGACAAGGTTCCGACAGAGGGGAAAAAGGAAGTTGACAGTGCTGTTGAAGAGCTTCTGCACATTGACAGCCATCAGTTCAAACAGATTGCCATGATCGCACAGGGGGAATTCTGGGATCTGCTCAACGCGAAGACGGAGGAGCGGACGGAGATCCTGCGCACGATTTTCATGACCGAAGGATATCGTGAGATAGAGTTCGGATTAAAGAGAAGGATGGATGAGGCCGTCGGCAGAAAGAAAAATATAGAGGCGGCGATCCTGCAGTATTTCCGCGATGTCATGCCGTGTGAGGGGGAGGAGAGCAACGCCCTGCGCGAGCTTCAGGAGCGGATGAAAAAGGACGATTATGCGCTGTGGAGCCTTGAGGAGCTCCAGACTGCGATTGCCGGTGTCATGGAGGCGGATCATGCGGCCGAGACGGCAATCGAGGAGAAGCTTGAGACAGGGGAGAAGGCTCTTGCGGAAAAACGCAGGCTGCTGGCGACGGCGGAGACAAACAATGCGCTGATCGACAGACAGGAATCGCTTGCGCTGGAGCGCGGACGGCTTTTACAGCAAGGGACAGAGATGGACGTACTGGCAAAACGGCTGGAGAGACAGAGAGCGGCAACGCGCGTCTGCAAGCTGCCCTATGAGCTCTGGCAGAAGAAGCGGTCTGATGTGGAGGTGACGAAGACTTCGCTGGAAGGCGGCAGAAAGCGGCTGGAGGAGGCACGCGTGAATGCGGAAGCAGCGGGCAGGGCGCTGGACGAAGCCGCCTCGCGGGAGCCGGAGGCGGAGAAGCTAAGGCAGAAGGCGGAGCGAATCAATGAGGATGCCGCGCGCTACGGGCAGCGGGACAGGCTGGCGGAAGAACTGGCATTGCTAAGGAAGAATGAGACCGCGCTGACAGAGCAGGATGGAGCATTGCGGGATGAGGAGAGCACACTGAGGGAACGCTGCGCACTCCTGAAGGGAAAATGCAATGCTTTGAAGGAAAGCCCGGGAAGACTGCGGGCAGCAGAGCAGCTCGGGGAGACGCTGACCTCGCTTGAGCGGAGCATGGAGGAGCTGACAGGGCAGAGGCGCAGCGCATATGAAGAGAGGCGGAAACGGCTTTCCGCAGCGCAGGAGCTTTTCCTGAACACACAGGACAAATACCGCGAGGCGGCGGAGAAGCGCATGCATGCGGAGGAACTGCTTGACGGCTGCCGGGCGGGGATTCTGGCGAAGGGCTTGCAGGAGGGAAAGAAATGTCCGGTCTGCGGAGCCTTGCATCACCCGGAACCGGCGGCGCTCCCGGATGCGGATATTACGGAGGAGAAAATCCGGGAGCTGAAAGCACAGGAGGAGCATGCACAGCGGGAGAAGGAGGCTGCAAACAGCGGGGCAGTGAGAGAGCGGACGGCGCTCGAGGGCTTTGCGGAGCAGTTTCTGGCAGACATGCGCGCCTGTCTGGAACACCCGCTCTGCGCAGGGAGCAGGACAGAATCAGTGACCGGAGAGGGTTGCCCGGAACTGTCCCATGAAGAGAGTGTGGAAAGCTGCACTCCCCACATGATTGAAGAACTGGAGGAGCAGGTTCGCAATACGCGGCTTAAGCTACAGGACAGGCTGAAGGAGAACAAGGCAGAGCAGGACGCACTGGAGAAAGAATGCAGGGAGTTGGAGACCGCTGAGGCGGAACTGGAAAGTGCGCAGGGAGAGAAGCTCGAAGCGCTGCGCGGGAAGCTGGAGGACTGCGCGCGGCGAAGAGAGGAGAACGGCAGACTGCTCGCTGAGAAAACGGCGCTGTTCGGCACATTGGAGGAGCTTGCCTATCCCGACTGGACGGCTGCGGCTAAGGCGCGGGACACCGCGAAGGAAGCGGCGGCAGCCCTGACAGCGGCGATCCAGACGGCGCGCCAGCGGAAGGAGGCTGCCGATAAGGCAGAGCACGACAGTGACGCAGCAGTGAGGCTCCTGACAGAGACGCTTGCCGGACAGCAGTGCGAGGAGCAGTCCCTGCTGGCAGAGTTTGAGACGGCGCGGAAGGGGCAGAACTTTACGGATACAGCGGAGTTTTTGCAGTTTGTCACGGGAGAGGCGGAGATCGCTGCGGCGGAGAAGCTGCTGCAGGACTATGAGCGGAGTGTGGAGACAAACGCGGCACAGCTGAGACAGGCAGAGGAGGATGCGGCGGGAAAGAGCCGTATTGATCTGGAACTGCTGAGATCAGAGGTGAAAAGGCTGGAGAGCGCTGCCGGAGAGGTCAATGCCGGGCTGACGGAGGTTCGTTACCGCATCCGCAATAACGAGGAGAAGTACGGCAGGATTTCCGGGCTTTGGCCGGAGTTTGAGAGCGCGGGGAAGCTGGGCGCTGTCTGTACAAGGCTGTACCGCCTCGTCAAGGGCAATACCGGAAACGGAAAGATCACGCTGGAGCAGTATGTGCAGGCGGCGGGCTTTGACAATATCATCATGGCGGCGAACAGGCGGCTGCTTCCCATGAGTGACGGACAGTATGAGCTGTTCCGGCAGGAGGATTCCATCGGCAGGAAGAGCAATACCTTTCTTGACCTTGAGGTGCTGGATCACTTCACAGGGCGCAGACGCCCGGTCGGCAACCTCTCCGGCGGGGAGAGCTTTAAGGCATCGCTGAGCCTTGCACTTGGGCTTTCGGACACGGTTTCCTCCCATCTGGGCGGCGTGCAGATGGATGCGCTTTTTATTGATGAGGGCTTTGGAACATTAGACAGAAGATCCATCGAGAATGCTATGGATATTCTGATTCATCTGGCGGGGAGCAACAAGCTCGTCGGCGTAATCAGCCACCGGGAGGAGCTGATCGAGAGCATCCCGCAGCAGATCAGGGTGGAGAAGACCCGAGAGGGCAGCAGGATCATAATAGAGGATGGAAGATAGCGGTAAAAAAGCGGCGCACGGGATTTTTCCCATGCGCCGTTTTGGATTTCGGTGTCAGTCGCCTTTGTCGGGCGTCTGCTTCTTTGTGCGGAGGATTCTCCGCAGAATGTATATTGTGATCATGATGAGGAGGATCGCAGTGAAAATACCGAGCATTCCCTGACCCATGACCTTCAGTGCAATAATTACGTTATCCCACATAGTAGTTTCCTTCTTTCTATCAATGTATGAATGGCAATGTATGAGTTGGCATGCCGCTTACAGGTAGGAGCTGATCAGGTTGATAATCAGACCGCCGGCAACGACAGATGCAATCTGGCCGGAAACGTTGGCACCGGCTGCGTGCATGATGAGGATGTTCTGGGGGTCTTCCTTCAGCGCGAGCTTCTGGACGACACGGGAGGACATCGGGAAAGCGGAGATTCCGGCAGCGCCGATCATCGGGTTGACCTTGGTCTTGGAGAACAGGTTGATGATCTTTGCAAAGAGGACACCGCCGATGCTGTCGAAGATGAAAGCGAGGAGTCCGATACCCATGATGAGCAGGGTGTCAACCTGTACAAATGCCTCTGCCTGCATACTGAAGGAGATCGTGATGCCGAGGAAGAGGGTAATCAGGTTTGCAAGCGTGTTCTGTGCTGTCTCAGACATCGTTCCGAGCACACCGCACTCGCGGATGAGGTTTCCGAACATCAGGAAGCCTACGAGCGCTACGGAGGAAGGAGACACCAGCCCGACGATAAAGGTTACGACAATGGGGAAAGCAATGCGCAGCTCCTTGGAGACCTCGCCGGGATGGTAGGTCATGCGGATCTGACGTTCCTTCTTTGTCGTCACCAGCTTGATGGCGAAGGGCTGTACAATGGGAACCAGCGCCATGTAGGAGTAGGCGGCAACCGCGATCGCCCCGATATATTTCGAGTGGAAGATCTGGGAGACCAGAATGGAGGTCGGACCGTCAGCAGCGCCGATGATGGCGATGGAAGCTGCATCCTTCAGGTCGAAGCCCATCAGTGTCGCAATGACGAGGGCGACAAAGATACCGAACTGTGCGGCAGCTCCGAACAGGAACATGACAGGGCAGGACAGAAGCGGGCCGAAGTCGATCATTGCGCCGATGCCGATGAAGAGCAGGATCGGCAGTGCCTCAGATGCCTCGATTCCGATGTGGAATAGCCATTCCAGAATACCGTTTACCTCGCCTACGCCTTCCATGTACTGGTTGATAACACCGGTAAAGGGAAGGTTGACAAGTATGGCGCCAAAGCCCATGGGAAGCAGCAGCGACGGCTCATACTCCTTTTTGATGGCGAGCCAGATTAGGATGATACCGATCAGGTACATGACGACCTGTTTCCATGTGATGGCTAATAAGCCGGTTACTAAAAAATCCATAGTGAATCCCTCCTATGTATATGGTATATATGTTTGCCCATGCCTGTCTGAGTTTATACAGGCCTGTTGCCTATGGAAAGGAGACAAAAGAGAAAAAAAGAAGACCTTTATTGCAGGATTAACACTGCAATAAAAGTCTTGTCATTTCAATCTTAAGCGGATATCCAACCGGAATATCGTACTGACGCCTAAAATGCAACCGCTAACCGCCCGAACCCTGTCCGGTGACGGATAACGTCTGCCGACTACTCCCTTTTATCGGAAATTGATACAGACATCATACAATAGATCGGAGAAAAAGTCCAGCGGAAAATTGATTGACAACAAATTTCGCGCAGTTTAGACTAAAAACGAGCTTTTATTTCTGATTTGGGAGGATTTCCATGCTTTTTCTATCGTTTCGTTTTTATGCCGCTGTGCTGGTACTGCTGCTGATCTATTATTGTGTGCCGCCCAAAGCCCGCTGGATGGTTTTGCTGACAGGAAGTCTTGGCATTTATGTCTGCTTTTCGGGATGGGGGATTTTTCTGCTGCAGTTTTCCGTTATCGTCAGCTATGGTGTCGGGCGGGCACTGGAGAGGCTGGAAAAAAAGCGGGGAAAGCTTGCGCTGGCGTGCGGTATCATTGCGGTCAGCCTACCGTTGATCCTGATAAAAGTAGGAAGGCGGGGTGAAACTGACTGGTTGTCGGTGATGGGAATTTCTTATTTTACCCTGCAGGTTATCGCCTATATGGTGGATGTCTGGCGCGGGGAAGTCAAGGCGGAGAAGAATCCCGCGAAATATGCTTTGTTTGTGACCTTTTTTCCGCAGATTGTTCAGGGACCGATCGCCAGATACGGACAGCTTGGACAGCAGTTTTTCGGCGAAAAACGTCTGGACGAGAAGCTGTTTGTGAAAGGCTTTCAATGGATTTTATGGGGCTTTTTCCTGAAGCTGATGATTGCGGGCCGCGCGGGAGTGGTTGTCGATACGGTTTTCGGGGAATGGCGGATTTACACGGGAAGCTATGTTCTGCTGGGAGGGATTCTCTACAGCATTCAGCTCTATGCAGACTTTATGGCGTGCGTGTTTCTCGCAAAGGGGATTGCCGCAATGTTTGGCATAACGCTTGCGGATAATTTCAACAGACCTTATTTTTCTGACAATATGAAGGAATTCTGGGCGAGATGGCATATATCCTTAAGCAGCTGGCTGAAGGATTACATATACATTCCGCTGGGCGGCAGCCGCAAGGGGAAAATCAGAAAGTGGGTGAATCTGATTCTGGTTTTTGTTGTCAGTGGCATATGGCATGGCAGCGGATTGAGATACATAGCATGGGGACTGATGCATGCGGGATACCAGATCGCGGGTGAGATGACGGTGGGAATCAGGAAAGGCCTGTACAGAATGTTCAGGATTCCGGAGGACAGCTTTCTGGCGGAGCTGCTTCGGAAGGGAACAACGCTGTTTCTGGTCATGCTGGCATGGATCGTTTTCCGCGCAGAATCGCTCAGAACTGCGCTGAAAATGCTCCGTTCTCTCTTCACGGTGTATAATCCATGGGTGCTTTTCGACGACAGCATTTTTTCGCTTGGGCTTGACATGAAGGAGTGGATGCTTCTTGTGCTGGCGGTGCTGGCGCTCGTTGCAGTCAGTCTG
>USGM01000132.1 GCA_900554205.1 uncultured Lachnospiraceae bacterium | reverse complement strand
CGCCCATCTTCACCAGCATGGTGCCGAAGTAGTTGCCCTTCTGCAGGGCCTCGCGGCACTGCTCGGGGGTCATCTTGCCCTTGCGGAGCTCCACCATCGTGGCCACCATCTCATCCATGCGGGGATAGGTGGCGGGGTCGATGATCTGGGCGCCGCGAATGTTGAAGCCGCAGTTCTCGGCGGCGGTCTTCACGGCCTCCTCATTGCCCACGAGGATGGGGGTCAGGAAGGTGCCGGAGAGCAGACGGGCGGATGCCTCCAGGATGCGGGGGTCGGTGCCCTCGGTGAAGACGATGGTCCGGGGATGGGCCTTCAGCTTCTCAATGAGTTCCTTGAACATAGTGGGTTTCCCTCCATCAAGTCAGAATTTCCGGCGCCGCGCGCCGGGGGATCAAAACAGCAGAGATATTATAATGCGGATGCCGGAAAGATGCAAGACGGAAAGCCGCGGTTTTCGGGAGATTTTCCCGTTTTTGGCGGGCAAATATGCCGAGATCCCCCTTTCTGTCGGGTCCTGTCGGGACGGACGCCGGAGGGGCCCGGGGGGCGGAAGGGCGCGGAGCGCCCGGACTTTCCGGGGGCGGCGCGCCGCCTGCCGGAGCATCGATGCGGGCGCGTGCATGGATGTGCTGGAGATCGACGCGGCATCCAACAACGGCGTTGATAATATCCGTGAAATTGTGGAGGAAGTTTCCTACTCCCCGGCGGAGGGAAAGTATAAGGTTTACATCATTGACGAGGTGCATATGCTTTCCATAGGAGCGTTCAACGCATTGTTGAAGACGCTGGAGGAGCCGCCTTCCTATGTAATCTTTATTCTGGCGACAACAGAGGTGCATAAGCTCCCCATTACCATTTTGTCGCGCTGTCAGCGTTATGATTTTAAACGTATCAGCATCGATACGATCACAGCGAGAATGCAGGAATTGATACAGGCGGAAAATGTACAGGTCGAGGAGAGGGCGCTGCGGTATATTGCCAAGGCGGCGGACGGCTCCATGCGAGACGCGCTGAGTCTTCTCGACCAGTGCATCGCCTTTCATCTGGGAAAGGAACTGACCTACGACAAGGTTCTCGATGTGTTGGGCGCCGTGGATACGGAGGTGTTCAGCCGTCTGCTGCGCTGCATCCTTGAGAGAAATGTGCTCGGCTGTGTGCAGCTTCTGGAAGAAATTGTGATGCAGGGGCGGGAGCTGACGCAGTTTGTCACGGATTTTACATGGTATCTGCGGAACCTGATGCTGGTTCAGGCATCGGACAACCTGGAGGATGTCATAGACATGTCCACGGATAATCTGAAACGCCTGAAGGAAGAAGCGACCTTGGCGGATATGGAGCAGATTGTGCGTTATATCCGTATTTTCTCGGAACTGACCGGGCAGATACGTTATGCGGCGCAGAAGCGTATTCTGGTTGAAATTGCGCTGATCAAGCTTTGTCGTCCGGAGATGGAGACGAATGATGAGGCGGTGCTGGACAGGCTGAGACAGGTGGAGGAGAAGCTGGAAAACGGTGTGGTCTATGCGGCATCGCCCGGGGAAGGTGTGAATGCCGCGGGAGCTGCCAGCGTGGGCAATAAGCCGAAGCCGGAACTGCCGAAGGCAATTCCGGAGGATGTGAAGGCGATCGTCGAAAGGTGGCCGAGCATCGTGGGCAGTGCCGATAACCCGATGAGAACGTATATGAAAGCAGCAAAGCTGAGTCTGGGCGGAGATAATAAGCTGATGGTTGTGCTGGAGGACGGCGTGGCGTCGGACTATTTTACCCAGCACCCGCAGAATAAGCAGCAGCTCGAGGCATTGCTGTCTGATTTTTCGGGCAAGGAAATCGAAGTGACGATACAGACGGTGCGCGGTCAGCAGGAATTTGAACAAAGTTATGCCGATCTGTCCAAGTTAGTACAGATGGAAATTGAAGTTGAGGAAGAAGAGGAGGAAGAATAAAATGGCAAAAAGAGGTGGATTTCCCGGAGGCGGAATGCCCGGTAACATGAGCAATCTGATGAAGCAGGCACAGCGTATGCAGAGACAGATGGAGGAAGGCCAGAAGGAGCTGGAGACCAAGGAGTTTGTTGCAAAGACAGGCGGCGGTGCGGTTGAAGTTGCGGTAAACGGCAAGAAGGAGGTTCTGCGTCTGACACTTTCCGAGGAGATCGTGGATCCGGAGGATATTGAGACGCTGCAGGATGCTGTCGTTGCTGCGGTAAATGAGGCGATGCGGCAGGCGGATGAGGCGAGCACAGAGCTGATGGGTAAGATGACCGGAGGATTGGGAGGGCTGCCCTTCTAATGGAGCTTTACAGCGGACATATCAATAAGTTAATAGAGGAACTGGCGGCACTTCCGGGAATCGGAAATAAATCCGCACAGAGACTTGCTTTTTATCTGATCAATATGCCGCAGGATAAGGTAAACAGGCTTGCAAACACGATTATTGAAGCAAAGGCGAATGTGCGGTACTGCAAGGAGTGCTTTACGCTGACGGATCGGGAGATCTGTCCGGTCTGCGCAAATAAGAACCGGAATCACAAGCAGATCATGGTGGTGGAGAATACCAGAGATCTTGCCGCTTATGAGAAGACCGGGCGCTACGAAGGGGTGTACCATGTCCTGCACGGTGCCATTTCCCCTATGCTTGGAATAGGCCCCGGAGACATTAAGCTCAAGGAACTGATCGAGCGTCTGCAGGGAGACGTGGAGGAGGTCATCATTGCGACCAATTCCAGCCTCGAAGGGGAAACGACGGCAATGTATATCAGCAAGATGGTAAAGCCTACAGGAATCAGGGTGACCAGGATCGCAAGCGGCGTGCCGGTAGGCGGCGACCTTGAGTACATTGATGAAGTGACGTTGCTGCGCGCGCTGGAGGGCCGCGTGGAATTATAGGGAAGGAGAGATACATATGGCAGTGAAGAAGAGTTCATTTGGAACCTATCCGGACGGAAGAGAGGTTACATTATACACTCTGACGAACGAAAAGGGCATGGAAGTGTCCGTGACAGACCTTGGCGCAATCATTGTAAGAATTATAGTTCCCGATGCAGAGGGGAAAAAGGATGATGTCGTACTGGGCTTTGACCGCGCGGAGGATTACATGAAGAATCCGAGCTTTTTCGGCGCAGTGATCGGACCCAGCGCAAACCGTATCGGAAATGCGAGATATACGATCGATGGCACTACCTATCAGCTGGATGTGAACGATGGTGTCAACAACCTGCACAGCCACATGGAAAACGGCTATCATAAAAAGCTCTGGAACGCTGAGGTGCTGGAGAACGGCGTGCATTTTTCGCTGGAGGACACCGACGGTAATATGGGCTTCCCCGGAAACAAGAAAATTTCCGTGGAGTACCGGCTTGACGAGGATAACAGTCTTCGCATCCATTATCATGGAACGAGCGATAAAAAGACAATTCTCAACCTGACGAACCACAGCTACTTCAATCTGAACGGGCATGACAGCGGTAAAATTCTGGAGCATGAGCTCTGGCTGGATGCTTCTGCCTTTACGCCATCGGATTCGGGGTCTATTCCGACCGGCGAGATTGCGGCGGTTGCCGGAACACCGATGGATTTTACGGTGAAAAAACCTGTGGGCAGGGATATTGACGCGGCATTTGAACAGCTGCAGTTTGCAGGCGGCTATGACCATAACTGGGTGATTAACGGGTGGAAGGACAATGGAGAGCTTCACCACTTTGCGACTGTTGTATCACCGAAGAACGGCAGGGTCATGAAGGCATATACCACACTGCCCGGTGTTCAGTTCTATGCAGGTAATTTCATCTCTCCCCAGAAGGGAAAGAACGGAGCAGAGTACGGGCCTCGCATGGGTCTGTGTCTGGAGACGCAGTATTACCCGGATTCTGCCAACAAGCCGCAGTTCCCCTCCTGTGTCTTCGGAGAGGGCAGAGAGTATGATTCTGTGACCGTATACAAATTTGAGACCTGCTAAGTTTGTCGAATTTTTCTGGGCTTCAACTGACAAAGAATACTAAAAACCTCCTTGTGTCGATGCTATGATTTACGGTATCGGTAAAGGAGGTTTTTTTATGGAATTACCAAAAAATATTACGCAGATCGGCGAAGTGAATCAGGGATGCAAGATTTATGTTGAGGATTATGTCATATCTTATATAAAGCAATTAAATGGACATGCCCTCGACAAGAGCCTTGCCGTCGGAATGTACGGAGTGAGGAAGGAAGAGGCAGGCGTCACCTACCTGTTTTTCTATGGGGCGTGTAAACTGAATTTCCTGCAGCGGGAGACAAGGCATCTTTCACAGGCGGTTCTGCAGGAGGCGGAAAAGGCGAGGAAGAAATACTTTGCGGAATACGAATTTCTCGGTTACCGGATGCTGAACGGAGAGATGGTGGAGGGCTTTCAGGTATATGAGCAGGGAGTTTGCAGATACATAGCAGGATATGCGCAGTTCTATGAGAAAAATGACTGTATGCTGCAATTTATGCTTGCAGAGAGACAGGAAGAGGTAAAACCGGAGGAATTTGATCAGGAAAAATACGAAGTTGTCAAGCGGAGACAGGAGGAGCGGAGACAGAAGGCAGGGGCTGCAAGCGGGTATCGGGAGAATCGGCGGGCTATGGCGGAGAGGCCTGCAAAACCGGCGGACACAAAGCTGCGCCAGATGAAGCTGACAGCTGCGGCGGTATTTGCCTTGCTGTGTGTCGCGGGACTGACGACCCTGAACAGCGGTGAAAAGCTGGGGGAGTTACAGGCGGCAGCCAGACAGATGATGGATGAGATAACCTCCAGACAACTGCCGGATGCCATCCCGGTGACGAATGGGACGGTTCAGGTGGGAACGATTGTCGCGGAGGACAAGCTGGCGGATGCCATCAGAAAGGAAAACGAAGTTGCTGCGGAGCAGACGAACGGACAGATCCCGGAGGAAACACAGGAGGCCGTCCCGGAGCCGACCGTTGAACCGACCCCCGAACCGACACCGGAAATTACACCGACTCCCACACCGGAACCGCAGCCGACCCTGGAGGCAACCCCGGTTCCGACCCCGGCACCGGTGTCCTATACGATACAAAAGGGAGATACTTTGATTGGAATCTGCACGGCGAAATACGGAAGCGATAAGCGTGTGGCGGAGATCTGTGCTTTGAACCATATCAGCAATCCCGATGACATCAAGATCGGGCAGAAAATTTTGTTACCACAGTAAGTACAATCTATGGTAAAATATCCGTGATATACTCAACAGGGCAATTCGGAGGCAATATGGCAGACATCAGAAGCTATATGAAAGAGAAAGAAAAGCGGGAGCGGAAGCAGGAGGGCTATAAAGAGAAGATCGTCAAGCATAAGCTGGCGCATGTGTACCGGATCATACTTCTGATTCTTGTAGCAGCTGCTCTTGCGGCGCTGGTCATCGTACAGTACAAGCGGCATGTATACACGGACTACGATGTGATTTCCTCGATGGCGAGAGAAAGTGTCTCCGGCACCTTCGACATCAGGCTCGGTGATGCGATCCTGACGTACAGTAAGGACGGAGCGCATTGTACAGATACAAAGGGAAATGTAACGTGGAACCAGAATTATGAGATTCAGGACATAAAACTGGCGGTGTGCAGTGGAACGACAGCGATCGCCGAGTATAACGGACGTAATATTTATACGGCAAATACGGAAAAACAGCTGACCCAGATTACGACGACAATGCCGATCAGGAATATCGCCGTATCGCAGGGGGGATATGTGACAGCTATTCTCGACGGAACGGATGTCGCGGTGATTACCACCTATGACCCGGCGGGAAAGGAGAGCTACAGGGGAGAAGCACGCATGAACGGCTCAGGCTATCCTGCGGCGATCAGCCTCTCGCCGGGCGGTGAGCTGCTATGTGTATCATACTGGTATGTGGATGCCGGAACACTGAAGACAAATATTGCCTTTTACAACTTCGGCCCTATCGGTGAGAATGCAAACGACCATATGGTGAGTGTTTACTCGTACACGGACATGCTGGTGCCGCAGGTGCAGTTCATGAATGACAGCACGGCCTTTGCGGTGGGTGACAACAGGCTGATGATCTATTCCGGCGGGCATATTCCGGTAGAGGCGGCATGGTATGCGTTGAATGAAGAGATTCAGTCGGTGTTTTATAATGACAAGTACATAGGACTGGTGTTCCGTTCGGAAAAAGAGGACAAGCGTTTCAGAATGGATGTGTATGATGCCTCGGCGAGCAGCATAGGAAGCTTTTATCTGGACATTGATTACACAGACATTTTCTTTGAACAGGACAAATTTATTGCGTATAATGAGATGCAATGTGTCATCACGACGCTGGATGGGGTGGAAAAGTTTAACGGTGAATTTACGAAGCCGGTAAAATTGGTGCTTCCGACAGGTAGAGCGTACAGGTATCTGCTGGTGACAGAGGATTCCGTGGATACGATACAGTTGAGATAAAAAAAGCAAAATTAGCGGAAGGGCGTGTGATAAGGATGAAAATTAATGTATTATTGGTGATTGTTGTTGTTTTTACAGTGTACAAGGTGATAGATGGTTATAAGAAGGGGATGGTAAAAGAAATCATTTCCCTGATATCGCTGCTTGTGCTCAGTGCGGTGGTGGCGCTTCTGGCCAACGGCATAGGAGGCTACCAGAGGGGCGAGATTTTCCGGGTCATCATCGCGGTTATTCTGCTTGCGCTCCTCGGGATTGTACACCATTTGCTGGGAGTTGTGTTTTTCTCGGCAAAGCTCGTGGCAAAGCTCCCGATCATAAGCTTTTTGGATAAGATTCTCGGCATTGTATTCGGGGCTGCTGAGGTCGTGCTTTTCCTGTGGACTCTCTATTTCCTCATCTGGAAGCTTGAGCTGGGTGCAGTGGGTCAGGTCATACTGTCCTATACGCAGGAAAGCGAGATATTGAGCTGGCTCTACAGCCATAATTACCTGAGAAGCGCGATAGAAGATCTGCTTGCGAGATATGTGGGAGGCGCGGTCTGAGCCCCTTGTTTTGGGTCAGCAAAACAAGAAAAAACAAAAAAATAAAAATATTTTGAAAAAAGTGTTGACACCACATATATCTTGTGATATTGTAAATAAGCTGTCGCGTGAGACAAAAACAAACACACAAAAACAGCGAATGTTCCTTGACAAATAAACAGTAATGCAACCCTGAAAATTCCAAACGCGAGTTTAACTCGCAAGAATTATTCAGAGAACGATGTCTCGAGAGAGACAGCTCAAAAAACAGTAATGCCAGATAATTTCTGGCAGGACAAATAATCATTTAACATGAGAGTTTGATCCTGGCTCAGGATGAACGCTGGCGGCGTGCTTAACACATGCAAGTCGAACGGACTTACGTTGAAACCTAGTGATATGTAAGTTAGTGGCGGACGGGTGAGTAACGCGTGGGTAATCTGCCTTGTACTGGGGGACAACAGTTAGAAATGACTGCTAATACCGCATAAGCGCACGTGATCGCATGATGATGTGTGAAAAACTCCGGTGGTACAAGATGAACCCGCGTCTGATTAGCTGGTTGGTGAGGTAACGGCCCACCAAGGCGACGATCAG
>USGM01000131.1 GCA_900554205.1 uncultured Lachnospiraceae bacterium | reverse complement strand
AGTAATAACCGCCGTTGATCAGGGAGCTGAACGCTGTAATCATCTGTATCATCGTAACATTAAAGTTCTGACCGAAGCTGTTTGTCGCAAGGTCGGTGGGGCCCATCTGGTCTGCCGAATAGACCAGACTCGCCGTTCTCGCCTCGCCCGCAAGGTCAACGTTTGTCTTCAGTCCGAAGTTAAACACTCTCTGATATTCGCAGAAATCGTCGGCCCCGACAAGCTGTGCGATCTTCATCATCGTCACATTGCAGGATTTTGCGACCGCCTTTTCCAGCGTCATCGTTCCCTCCGCGCCGTTATGGCAGCGGATCTTATAGCCGCCGATCTCCATGTAGCCGCTGCACTCAAAGGTGGAGTTCGGTGTGATGTCACCCTTTTCCAGTGCCATTGCAACCGTGAACGGCTTTGCGACGGAACCCGGCTCATAGGTTCCCGTGATACAATAATTCTTCCAGAGGTTATTCAGGTTGAGGTACAAATCGTCCTCACTCATGGCATCCAGAACCGTCTGGTCGATGACCGTTCCGTTCTTCTTGATTTCATAGTAGCCGTTGGCGGTATCCACCTTCTCGACCATCATCGAGCCGAGCAGTGCCTGCGGATCTCTGACGTTGTTCAGATCGTAGGTCGGGACGCTCGCCATGGCAAGGATTTCTCCCGTATTGACCCACTGGATGATACAGCCCACATTCTCCGCGCCGTTTCCCGGCTTATAGTTGTCCTTAAATTCCTCCATGAACTTTGCCAGATACTTTTCCACGATCATCTGCACATTGGCATCTATCGTGCTGTGAACGCTGCTGCCGTCAACCGCCGCCTTCACGGTGCGCTCCAGATTCAGGTCATCGTTCAGGTAGCCGTACTCTCTTCCGTTGATCCCGTTCAGGACGCTGTTGTAATACTCCTCAAGTCCATAACTTCCCTGATTGTCCGTGCTCGTAAAGCCGATCGTGTCCGCCGCAAGCGAACCGTAGGGGTAGACCCTCTTGTACTCCTCCTCGAACCAGACGCCCTTAATATTGGAATTATCGCTTTTCGCCTGTTGGAAGCCGCTGATCTCATCGTAGGTCAGCCGTTTCAGCGGAACATACCACGATGCCTCCTTGTGGGTAGCCACATATTCCCGGATTGCCGTCATGTCGAGGTCGAAATACTGTCCGAGCGCCTCCAGCGTCGGCTCAAGATAAGGGGTCTTTCCGTTCAGCTCCGTATTCATGACCTTCGCATCTATGACAAGATTGTACACCTTCTCACTTGTCGCAAGCTTTGTTCCCTTCGCGTCAACGATGTCCCCCCGCCGGTAGGGCAGGGTGATGGAATCATACTGCTGCTGGGCGAGCACCTGCTTCTGGTAACGGGTTCCGTTCTCCCTTGTCAGCCAGATCAGTCTGATGCTTAATCCTGTAAAAGCCAGCAGTACCAATCCAAACAGTACCACCAGCTTCTTCTGCATTTTTATGGAAAACTTATTCCTTTTCTTGTCCACTCGCAATTCACCTCTGCTAATTTGACTCCGGAACCTTGCGCATATAATCGCTTCCCTCATTGCTGTAGAGCACGATCTGTCCCTCCTGGGCATAGGTCATCCCCAGCTCTCCGATCGCAATGCGCTTGATCTCCTCGAGGTCAATGCTGCTCAGAATCCTGTTGTACTCCTCGTCGTTTGCCACCTTCAGGTCATTCAGTTCGCTCTGCTTGCTTGCAACGCTTCTCGTGCGGTTCGTCAGCTCTGCCTGCAGCTGGATATAGTTCACCAGTATCAGTGCGGCCGCGCACATTGCGACTGCCAGAAAGATCACATAACCGGCGCTCATGTGGCGCGCCTTGTCACGGTTTTTCCTGACAGAGGGCTGAACCTGCCTCTGCGGAGCGGTCTCCCACTCTCTTTCCACGTCAATTTTGCGTACAGTATTCCCATAAACGTAAACGTCACGGTTCCTTCCGGTGTTCGCGCTTCTATTCTTCTCATATGTAGCCTGTCTGTAGTTCCTTCTATTCTGGCTCATAACACTTTCCATGCCTTTCAGTAGCCTGCGGCTTTCAGGTACTTCAGTTCCTTGCGCAGGTACAAATTTGCGTGCGAAGCCTTCCTGCTTCACACTATTTTCAGTCGGCTTCTCCCATTGCCTTCTCGAACACTCTCAGCTTTGCGCTTTTGGAGCGGCTGTTCTCGGCAAGCTCCTGCGCCGAGGGGAGAATTGCCTTTCTTGTCACCACCTGTCCTTTGGAAACCTTTCCGCATACACACACCGGGAATTCCGGCGGGCAGGTACAGGGGTTTTCGTTTTTTCTGAATATAGTCTTCACGATACGGTCTTCCAGCGAGTGAAAGGTAATGACACAGAGTCTTCCACCCGGATTCAGCAGATCGATGAAATCATCCAATGAGTCCTTCAGCACCTCCAGCTCCCTGTTGCACTCGATCCGGATCGCCTGAAAGGTCTGCTTGGAGGGATGTCCGTTCTGCCGCATCTTCGCCGGTATCGCAGCCTTGATAATATCGTTCAGTTCATAAGTAGTCTCTATGGGCTTGTCCGCCCTGTTCACCACAATGTGTTTTGCAATATTCTTTGCGAATTTGTCTTCTCCGTAGTCCCTTATAATGCGGTAGAGATCGTTCTCGGAATAGTTGTTTACAATGTCTCTCGCCGTCAATGTCTGCCGTCTGTCCATGCGCATGTCAAGAGGTGCATCGTAGCGGTAAGAAAAACCTCTCTCCTCCGTGTCAAGCTGATAGGAGGAAACACCAAGATCGAGCACGATCCCATCCACTCCTGTCACGCCCTCTGCCGCAAGCGCCGTGCGCATATTGCAGTAATTGTTTCTCAGAATCGTCACCTTATCCCCAAAAGGAGCAAGCCGCTCACCCGCAGCCGCGATTGCCGCGTCGTCCTGATCGATTCCATAGAAATGACCCGTGGTAAGTCTGCTGCACACCTGCCATGCATGTCCGCCGCCGCCCAACGTGCCGTCGACGTAGATTCCGTCCGGCTTAATATGAAGTTGTTCAATGGTCTCCGCAAGCAAAACGGAATAATGATTAAACTCCATGAATTCTCCATTCCTGCATGTACTTCTGCATCTCTCCGGCGGCTTCCTAAATCGTCAGTCCCAGATTGATCATTCCCTCTGAGATCTTGTTGATGTCCACCTGTTCGCTGTTGGCATTCCACTTGTCGAGGCTCCAGATTTCGATACGCCCGCCCATTCCGGCAAGCACGACATCCTTCTCCAGTCCGGCAAAATCTCTCAGATCCTGCGGCATCAGAATACGTCCCTGCTTGTCCACCGAGACATACTGCGCTCCGGACAGAAAGAATCTGGCAAACTGCCTTGCCTCCACATTGATCAGCGGCAGTGATGCGAGCTTCTCTTCAAAGACCTTCCAATCATCGATTGCGTACACAAACAGGCAGCCGTCCATTCCCTTTGAGACCACAAACTCGTCTCCGAGGACTTCGCGGTACTTTGAGGGAATACTCAACCTGCCTTTAGGATCGATCGTATGATTGTATCTGCCCATGAACATCGCAATCACCACCAGTCAGCAAAAGGGTATTTGGTACATTTATGGATTTCTATCCCACTTTATGGGATTTGATGCCATATTTATCCCACTTTTAAATAGATTTTAAACTATTCTTAATAATTTGACAAGGGTAAAGTTTTGGCAGAAAAGCGCAGAAAAAAGCCCCGCAGATGCTCTGCGGAGCTTTTTTGTGTGACAGCCACAAGATATAGTATGAGGAGCCTTCTTTACAGTCCATATCTATTCGGCCTGTAAATAAGCTCCTCATATATTTTTTTGATATTGTTATTACTTTTTCCCCACCGTCCGTTTTTTCAGCCGGACACGCACAAGAATATCTATGCCGATTGCCGCCACAACCATGCCCAGCGCCAGAACCTGCGACACCGGAACCGTCGTTCCCGGCACAAACAGTGTGTCCGTCCGGATTCCTTCTATTATAAAGCGACCGATGCCATAACCACCAAGGTAAAGCAGACAGATTTCTCCGTCGAACTTCTTATGCTTTCTGTAAACCAGCAAAAGGACAAAAACAAGCAGATTCCAGACACTCTCATACAGAAAGGTCGGATGCACGTTGATGTAATTTGCCCCCGCCGGGATGTGAGACGCGATCTTCTCCGTAATATCGCTCGGGTCCCGCACATCGGAGATCGGAAGCTGCATGGAAAAGAGACCGTTATAGTAATCGCCGAACACTTCCCTGTTCATGAAGTTTCCCCAGCGGCCGATTGCCTGTCCGAGGATCAGTCCGGGCATAGCGGTGTCTCCCACCAGCGCCATGCTTTTCTTCTTGGTGCGGCACCAGACATAAAGTGTGATATACGCCGCGATCACGCCACCGTAAATCGCAAGTCCGCCGCTTCGCAGCTTGAAGATGTTCAGAAGATTATCCTTGTAGTCGTCCCACGAAAACGCCACATAATAAAGCCTTGCACCGACCACACCGAAGAGGATTCCCCAGATCGCCAGATCCCAGTAGTCGTCAGGATTCTGCCCTGTCTTCTTTGCGATTCTCGTCACTGCCAGTAGTCCCGCCATCACGCCGATTCCAATGATCAGTCCGTAGAAGGCGATTGTAAATCCGAAAACACTGAAGGATTTCGGCACATTGTGAAGATAGATTCCCAGATTGGGAAACGCGATTTCACCTGCGTTCATAGTCTCCTCCCCGTCTTATACATTGAAGCGGAACAGAATGACATCCCCGTCCTTCACGATATAGTCTTTTCCCTCGATGCCGACCAGACCTTTTTCTCTTGCCGCAGCGAGCGACCCCTGCTCCAGCAGATCCTTATAATTCACGACCTCTGCCTTGATGAAGCCGCGCTCAAAGTCGGAATGAATCTTGCCTGCCGCCTGCGGCGCCTTCGTGCCGATTTTGATCGTCCATGCCCTTGTCTCGTCCTCACCGGCTGTCAGGAAGCTCATCAGCCCAAGGATACGATAGCTCGCTGCAATCAGTTTATCCAGACCGGACTCCTTTAATCCGAGATCCTCCAGAAACATTGCCTTTTCGTCATCATCCAGTTCGGAAATCTCCTGCTCGATCTGCGCACAGATCACAAAGACCTCACTGTTCTCGTTCTTCGCATACTCGCGCACTTCCTGAACCATCGCATTCGATGCGCCGTCATCCCCGAGATCATCCTCCGAGACATTTGCCGCGTAGATGACCGGCTTCCATGTCAGGAAATTGTACTCCTTCATCAGCGCCAGTTCGTCCTCGTCCGTGATTTCCATCGACTTTGCCTGCTTTCCGCTCTCGAGATGTGCCTTGATCCTCTCAAGGAAGGCCTGCTCCTTCGCCGCCGTCTTGTCCATCCGCGCTGCTTTGATTACCTTCGACAGTCTTCTCTCCAGCACCTCAAGGTCGGAGAAGATCAGCTCCAGATTGATGGTCTCAATGTCACGCAGCGGATTGACACTGCCGTCTACATGAATAACATTTGTATCCTCAAAGCATCTCACCACATGTACAATCGCGTCTACCTCGCGGATATTGCTCAAGAACTGGTTACCCAGTCCCTCGCCCTTCGACGCGCCCTTTACCAGTCCCGCAATGTCAACAAACTCGATCACCGCGGGAGTCACCTTCTTGGATTTATACATATCTCCCAGCAGCTTCAGTCTCTCGTCCGGCACCGCCACGATTCCCACATTCGGGTCGATCGTACAGAACGGATAGTTTGCCGACTCCGCCCCTGCCTTTGTCAACGAATTAAAAAGTGTGCTCTTGCCCACGTTAGGCAAGCCTACGATTCCTAGTTTCATAACCACTCATACCTGTCCGAAAATGCCCTATTTTCAAGCACTTTCGCCTTTCTATGTATTTTTACTACACAAATCATTACACAACCAAAAGGGATACCAACTCCTTTCTGCTGCGCAAGCAAAAAGAGTTTGATACAGCCTAACATTATATCATAAGCCTCACATTTTTGAAACCAAAAAATCAACTTTTCCGCTTCTAATTAAATATTGTAATGCTTAAGTATTCTGCCATCTCATTTAAAATCTTTACTAACTTTTCTTCCATACTGGTACCTCCTGTAAGTACCAGCATCCTTCAACCATTTATCGTCTATATCATCTTCTGTTCTTTATAACATTCAAAAATGTAATTGGGATTTTCATAATAAACACTGCTATTGTAATCATCAATTTTAAAACTAATAAAAGAATTGTATACCTCTATCAGTGCATCAACAATTTCAATTTTCTCTTCTTTTGCTACCATTTTTATCAGGCGCTTATATACCTTTCCGATATCCCAATGCGAAGGTACTGCATAACCGCAAACTGCTATATTGTCAAATTTGCCGGGAACAATATTGGCATCATTAATAAAATCCTCACTTACTGCATCAATGTTATCGCAGTGGTATACATCCGCAAGTTCATAAATCTTATTAATTCTGTCTTTTCCAAGCTTATTCACTACTTCTGATCGAATATTTTTCGTCTTACGCGCAATATATTCGATTAAAGAGCAAGTAAAGAAAAGATTGTTGTCTTCTTGTGATTCTCTCCCTTGACCAACCATCAGCGTACCTCCTCAAAGCCTCTATATACCAAACACTTTAATGCCTCTTCTGTACGGAATACAATTTGATGTGTTGGATATTTAAACTTTGCTAAAACCCAGAACTGCTCTCTTGTTATGGTTCCGTCAATATAATCGGATACATAAGTATATATCTGGTCATCAGCCATAGCACCAATCACAATATCGTAGTCATGAGATTGTCCACTTCTGCATGCTACAATAAAATCCAGCCATTCTTCTGTCATTTCTTTAAATTCTACTATCTTTAAACCCGACGGAATCTTTACGTCATATATTGATACAATTTTTGTATTGTAGCGTCTCGCCCATCTCTGTGCCTGTTCCTTTATAATAGTACAATAAAAACCAGTACCAAAATCTTTTGTATTTTTATTAATTCGTATCTCTGGTTTTTCAATCGCCTGATAGCCACCGTGATATACTGTCATCAACGCCATGTGCTGCCTCCTTTCAGGTGCATTTTAAAAATTCTACCCAAAATATTGTTGCATTAATGAATCAAACAATAACTGCGTTTCTTCTAATGCCTTTTGCACTGTAACTTACAGTAATACAAAATAAAGTATATCACTTTTCAAATCCTCAGTAAATGCAGAATCACGCAAATAAAGTTTTATTTTATAGCAATATCTTTTTTACTTCCATCATTATTTTGTTCCCAACAAAACGGTAGTTCACAACTATTTGTCAATCTAAGTTCTTCTGGATTACCAGTTCCATAAACAACATTTTCTACACCCCACTTTTCCAAGAGGCTGGTTGTTATCACGTATTCTTGACGATATTCAACTCCCTTTGCCTATTATAGGACTATGGGCTGTGGATAACCCTTGCTACTTTTATCCTAATAGTGAATTTGGAGTATAACTTCCAAGCCCTCTTGCAAGGCAAAAGAGCTTTCTAAAGTTTAGCGCGGCGGTTTTTCTTTGCTGCCAGTGCGGTGGGAACCAGTTCCACATTCTTTTCTGCTGCAAGCTTTTGCGCGGCG
>USGM01000130.1 GCA_900554205.1 uncultured Lachnospiraceae bacterium | reverse complement strand
TATGAATTATTTTGGCTAACTGATTGAATTGTGTAGACATATCCAAGAAGAAAGGTGAACAGTAGAATGTAATTGGGTGAATGAATATGGCAAAAAGACCAGTAGAGAAAATTGACTTCCGCCCCTATGGAGCGGCAATCAAATCAGCGAGGAAAGGGAGTAAGGAGTCCCGAAACAAAGTCGGAGACGAGATGTACCTGTCCCCCCGCTATCTTGCAAATATTGAGAACAAGGGACAGCATCCGAGCGTCCAAATCTTTTTGGAGCTCATGTCCCGTTATCATATTTCCGTGGACCAGATCCTTTTTGGGAATACAGAGGGCGGAAAGTCCACCGCATACCGTCAGCTTGACGCCTTGGTGAATGAGCTGACCGACAAGGAGATACAAATTCTCATTGCCACCGCGCAGGCCATTTTGGACGCAAGGACAGACGGTGAGGAATAGTGTTCCCGGTACAACTGTATAGGAACTGACAGACGCTGTAAACGAATGTGTTTACGGCGTTTTTTCTTTTCCAAGAGGTAGCCAAATCTTCCGTTTCCGTATTACTAAGGTACGATAGGAGTAACGATAGCAAGCACAGCAAGCGAGTACCCGCTTGCGATTTTTGGCTTTAGGGAACCCTCCCCCTAAACCCGAAAAATGCTTGTTGGGAACATCCCAAACCCTGATACGAAAAGAGGCGAGATACCACGATGGCAAACCGAAAACGAAATATCCAGGTGAAGTTCTATGTGACCGCCGAGGAAAAGGAACTGATGGAACAGAAGATGGCCCAGCTCCAGACAAAGCGGATCGGTGCCTACCTGCGGAAGATGGCGATTGACGGATATATCATCCAGGTGGACACCAAGGACATTAAGGAGATGAACAAACTTCTGTCCGCCATTGGCCGGAACATCAATCAGATCGCCAAGCGGGTCAACGCCGGAGGCCCCACCTATCAGGCCGATATGGAGGAAATCCGGGAAAGGCTGGATCAGATATGGCAGTTACAAAGACGCATCCTATTAAGTCAACGCTGAAAGCGGCCATTGACTATATCTGCAACCCCGACAAGACGGACGGGAAACTGCTGGTGTCCTCCTTCGGCTGCGCCGCCGAGACCGCCGACATTGAATTTGAATGGACACGCCGCCATGCCATTGACAAGGGCACGCACCTGGGCCGCCACCTGATCCAAGCCTTTGAGCCTGGGGAGGTCACGCCAGAGGAAGCCCACCGGATCGGCATGGAACTGGCACGGGAGGTCCTGGGCGGCAAATATGAATTTGTCCTCACCACTCACATTGACAAGGATCACGTCCATAATCACCTGATTTTCAATGCGGTCAGCTTCACCGATCACAAGCATTACCATTCCAACAAGCGCAGCTATCACGAGATACGCCGGGCCAGCGACCGGCTGTGCAAAGAACACGGCTTGTCCGTCATCGTCCCTGGCCGGGATAAGGGCAAGAGCTACATTGAGCATCAGGCCGCACAGAATGGCACCAGCTACAAGGCAAAGCTGAAAGCCGCCATCGACCGGCTGATCCCCGTGTCCTCCAGCCTGGAAGATTTGCTTGCCCGGTTGCAGCGGGAAGGGTACGAAATCAAGCGGGGAAAGTATATCTCCGCCAGGGCGCCGGACCAGGAGAGGTTCACCCGGCTCAAAACCCTGGGCGCCGATTACACGGAAGAAGCCGTTGTCTCCCGCATTGCCGGAGGTCCCAGGCCCTCCAGACAGCCCCAACAGCGCAGCGGGAAGGTCAGCCTGCTCATTGACATTCAGAACAATATCAAGGCCCAGCAGAGCGCCGGATACCAGCGGTGGGCGACCATCGAGAATCTGAAACGTGCGGCCGCCACCATGAACTTTCTCACCGAACACGGCATCGGCAGCTATGAGGAATTGGTGGAACGGTGCGACGCCGTTGCCGCCGCCTCCATCCGTACCAGGGAGAGCCTGCGGGATACGGAACAGCGGATCGCCGACCTTGCCCTCCTGGGAAAGCAGATTGACACCTACCGCAAGCTGAAACCTGTCTATGACCGATACAAGGCATCAAAGGACAAGGAAAAATTCCTGCGCGGCTTTGAGAGCGAGATTATCTTATTCGAGGCGGCAGCCAGGGAGATTAAAAAGGCCGGGCTCACCAAACTTCCTTCCTCCGAAAAGCTGAAAGCAGAATTGGACGGACTCTCCGCCCGCAAGACCGCCCTGCAAACGGAACTTCGGAAGATACGGCGGGAGGAAAAGGAGTATGACACCCTCCGCCAGAATGTGGACGCCCTACTGGAAAGGCCGAAGGAACAGGAACAGCAGCGGCAGCGGAGCAACGACTTGGAGTAACGGGGATTGGGCGCTTTTTACAGTCTTTGCAAAATCCCTGGGCGCATGGTTATCCGGCTGATATAATGGAACCAGGAATGGAGGTGCTGACCGTGACGAAATCCGAAGTAATCAAAGAGTTTTTCAAAAAGAGCGTGCTGCCCGTGGCGGTGGCGGCTTTGCTGTACTGCATTTTCAAATCCGCCTGCACAAAAGATGGAGTCACCGACTATGTATGGCTGTTCATCCTTTGCGGCCTGCCTTTTGGTATCCCACGGATGTTTGCCTGGATCGTGCCCAGCGGCTCTTTGGGAACCGCCCTTCCGTTGTTTCTGCTGAACTTTATTATTGGCGGAGTGATCGGCGGTTTCGTCCTGGTCTGGCGACTGCTGGTGGCTGCCTGGTATATTCCCTTGACCATCTATCGACTGTTCATAACAAGAGGGACTTCCTATATTCCAGAATAGCACTATGGAAATGTGGAAAACGGCCGCTTCACCGATGGAAAACAAATATTCACGGCCCGACGGAAAAGCTGTCAGCTTTCCCACAGCCCGCAAACATTGTTTCCCACAGCTCCGCCCCTTTGACCGTTTACACACATTCCCACAGCACCTACTACTGCTACTGAAAATGAGCGCCATCACCGAAAGATGATGGCGCTCATTCTTTTTCTCCGTATCCTTCCCCAGCAAGATTTAGTATATTCTTTTTTTCTTTCTGCGCATAGCGCATGGTCTGATAAGCTCCGCCGCCTGTATGGTCCACATAGAATACAACGAGATCGCTTCGCTTCACCATCTGCCGGTTGCGAATTTGAAAAGCACCTTTCGGGTGACTGCTGGCTGCGCTGCCGCATATTTCGATTTCATCATAATAGGCTTCAAAGTTTTCCGTATTGTTGTGTAACTCCGCCGTGGGATATGGCAGTATCCAAATCAAGGAACTGTTGTCATCCCGTACAATCCGCTTCTGGCGTTTGACAGCGGAGGAAACGATCTGGTCAAAATCTCCGTCCCGTCCGACCAGGAACTCCACATACTCCTTTTCCAAAAGCAGCGCATGGACCAGCGCCTCCACACGATCCTCCGCCTCACGAAACTCCGGGATGATCCTGTGTCCAAAAAAACTAACAGTAAATATGTTCACGGTTCTATCTTCGCCATTTTCAAGCCAGCCTCTCCAACAAAGTAAATAATCCACTTCTCATTATATATAATCATTGACTTAAAGTAAATAATCCTCTAATTGGTTTCAATTATAATTTACCTGTTTTGTTGGTAGCATAAAGAGATGAGCAAAACGGACGGAAAGAGCAGCCCGCAAACAGGCAAATGGGAATCGAAAGAGTTTAGGGCATCTCAAGGGTGCAAAAACCATAGCGCGGTAAACCCCGCGCCTGCAAAAGGTATGGAAAAGACAGATCAGGCGGAACGCCGAAGCTGTTTGGCAGAACGGTAGGAGTGAGAACCATGCAGAACGGCGGCCAGCGCGACCGCTAAAGCGGAGATGTGGGCCAGTGTGTTGAGGTTTGCCGCGCTGGCGCCGTTGCGCACCCACAGCCGTTCCTGTCCAGACGCCTTAAAGCGGGAATTGTAACGCTCACACTCTGTACGCAAGGCGTATGTTCTCTTGAAACAGAGGCAGCTACGGTCAATGGAAAGTCTGTAGTCATCGGGAACGGTTTTATATTTCGTGCAGCCCCGGTTTTTCTTGCCGTTGTTCCAGGTTTTGTGGTTACAAGGGCAAACACCGGTCTTGGACTGACGGAAGGGGCAGCAGTATTTCTGGCGGGTACGCCCATTGTCGGTGGTTTTGCCGTCCTTGTGCATGGCGAACCCGGCCTCGCAGACCGGATTGCCAGCAGGAAGCGTTTTAGAGGCTTTCGTGCCGCGGGGATTGAGGGGAATAAACGCCTCGCCCTCATAGACCGTTTTTACGGTATTGTAGATGCTTTTCACATCGTAGCCCTTGTCGGCAAGGAAGGCGCATTCTTTCAAAGAAATCGTCTGATCCGCGGCCGCGAGGATCTCAGCGGCGACGGCAGGATCGGCGACATTGCCCGGTGTGGTCAGCTCGTAGAGCGGCAGACCGGAGATGCAGTCCACCAGCACATGACTTTTGTAGCCCCAGTAGAACTCATACCGGCGCTCATTGTGCTGGTTGGAGGCCGAGTGGACGCCGAGGGCGCAGTCCGGGTCGCTTTTGGGATGGTTTTCCTTGGAGAACTTGTTCTTTGCAAAGGATTTTGGATTGTTCTGCTTCGTGTTTGCCATGACGGGCGTGGAATCCAGGCCAATAAATGAGGCGTCCACGATCCCCATCTCATAGAGTTTCTTCACCTGTGCCGCCATGATTTCTTTCAATGCAGCGTTATCCATTTTTTTGAGGAAACGGTCATACGTCCAGTAGGACGGCAGCGGCTTCATGATATTGAACCCGCAGTAGTGGGCAATGAGGCGATTGTTGTCCAGATAATCCATCAAATCTGTGATTTGTGAGAACCCCTCACATTTCATAACGATAAAAGCGCAGACCATGGCTTCTTTGGGGAAGCCCCGCCGCCCGGTTGGCGCCCTGGGCAGCGTGGAGTCCAAGCTGCTGAAAAGCTTGTCGTAGAATGCAGCGGCGCTTTGGGATGTGAACAGCGTCACATCCTGAATGATTTCCTGTCGGTAGATAGCGGCCAGCCCCTTTCTGGTTGGTTTTCTCTCAAGTCAATTTTACCAAAAAGGGGCTCCGCTTTCTATACCATATGAGTGATTTCCGGTTTCAGCCATGGCCGGGAACCATTGCAATTACTACTCTTTTTGAGTTTTGCTCATGGCTGTGGTAGCATAATATCAGGAGGTGATATTATGCAAACGGAGTTTCCAGAACGCTATATCACTTTGGGCTTGAAGATCGCATATTACAGAAAAAAGGCGGGGATGACACAGGAGGTCCTTGCGGAGAGGATCGGGAAAAGTGTCAACTTCGTTGGTCAGGTAGAAGGAACAGGTACGGTTCGTGGCGTATCTCTTGAAACATTGTTCAAGATCGCCCAAGTGCTGAAAATCCCGCCCTCCAAGCTGTTAGAGGATGACTGATCGACTGCGACGCAGCCAGAACAAAAAAAGAATGGGAGCGCCAACCTCGGATAACTGCATCCGATGTTGACGCTCCCATTTTGCTTGATAAAAGGTGAAAATCCGGCGTTTTTCCTATGCAGAAACGCCCTGCCGCTCCACATGGGAAATCATACTGCCCCTACACGGAAAAGCCGCCACAGGCTGTTTCTTCGCCCATTTTGAACCCTAATTCCCGCACTTTTTGGAACGGAGGGAAAGATAGTGCGGACAGGATACCACCACCACCCGAAAACTCTGCTTGCAGGGATGGACACAGCCCTTGCATAGCTTGTTATACTGGCGTCTGCCGTTCTCGCCCAGGAAGAACGCCCATTCCAGACGCCATTTCTTGCTCCGGCTCATAAGTCGCCCAGCTCCGGGGGCTTCTTCTGCGGGGCAGGCTTGTCCGGGCTTTTCCGTTCCGCGCACTCCCGTTTTGCGTCCTCCAGTCGCTCCCGGATGGAAGGCTTTTTCTCCGGCGTGGTCCTGCGCGCCTCGGTCTGGGCTTTCTCCAATTCCTCACCACGGCGGCCGTTGTTGATGATCCCGTCGATCATGCCGTAGTCATCCTCCAGGGTCATTTCCGCCGTGCGCAGCGGGTTTTCCGGCTCCACGGGAACGGATACGATCTGCCCGTTGATGCTGGCGAACAGCTCCGGCCGCTTGAATTGCTCGGTGTATTTCTGGATCATGTCCGGGGGCAGGGACGCAAAACTCTCCGGCCCCAGGCCCACCACCAAGAAGGTGCCTGCCACAATGTCGTAAATCTCCCCATGCTCGTCCCGGAGAGAGCGGTTCAGGTCCAGACCGATGAGCTTGCCCTCGTCGTTCAGCACCAGCCCCACCGGATCGTCAAAGGGATAGGAGGCGGCAATGTCGCCGCCCACCTCCGCTTGCAGCGCATGGAGGCCGGGGTCGATTTCCTTCACATAGGGTTCCTTCATGGGCTCCACCACCAGGACGGTCAGCTTCTCCGGCGCGGTATGTTCGGGGGTGTCTCCGTTGGGGATGGCAAAGGCGCGGCTGCCGTTGGTCATGATGAGATACTTTCCGTCCTCGGACTCGTGGTGGAAACCGTATCCGGCCGCCTCCATCTGTTCCCGGCTCATATCCGTTACATGGAAGGTGCCCCTGGGGGTCCGCACCGTCTCGTCGGTCTCTCGGTCATCCGGGGTGGGCGCCGCTTGCTGCCCGTACAACTCCGCTTCATACTCCCGGTTTGCCTGTTCCGCAAAGGACAGCATCTCGTCCACATGGGACTGATCCGGGTTTTCAATGGCCTCCCGGATCGCCTGGGGGTCTACATCCAAATATGCCTCGTATCCCACAGCCTCCTTGAACTTCTCCAGCTCGGAGGGAAGGTAGTCCTCCGGGGTCTGACCCAACGCTTTCAGCTTTTCTTCCAGAGAGGCAATGCGGCAATCGGAAAGATTCTCGTAGATTTCTTCCTTCGCCGCATGTTCCTCCGGGTGCTCGGCGGCGTACTGCGGATCGTGCTGCCGGAAAAACTCGTCCATATCGTAGGCAAGGTCCATGGCCCATTCCGAAATTTCTTCTTCGGGGATGTCGTCCTGGAAGGTCATCACCCGGTATTCCTCCGGGATGCTGCCGCGCTCACCATCGTAATACTCATGGAAACTGTCCCCGGTGTCCCGTACATAGCCCAAGTCGGTGAACTGGCCGCTTTCCTCCAGGGCGATGTCCCGCCCGTAGGCCTCATAGTCGATGTAGTTGCGCAGATGCTCCGGTACCTGCATGGCGTCCAGTTCCTCGATGTAATACCGGCCCAGATCATCGTGGTCGTGGATGTCGGGGTAAACATCGTAGCAGTCCAGGTTCTCCGTCAGGTTGATAAGCTCCTGGATGCTGCCCGTATGGTCGCCGATCTCCATGGCCGCCTGGAATCGCTCGTATTCATCCTGGCTCATGTCATCCAGCTTGGAAGCCAGATAGTTCAGCTCGTCCAGGTTGGCGTACTCACCCAGCAGGTCATAGAGGCCGTCCACATAGCAGTCGTAGTCCGTGATAAACCATTCCTCATAGGTCTGCCCAAAGTCGTCCTTCGCACCGATCCCGATGCGCTCAAAGACCTTTTTCAGTTCCTCCGCCGTGGTGGGAAACTTCACCCATTCACCCACAAGGGCGCCCTCGTTGTACTTGCCCAGGTTGGTGATGAAGGCGGCAAAGGGATAATCTTTGTCA
>USGM01000129.1 GCA_900554205.1 uncultured Lachnospiraceae bacterium | reverse complement strand
TGTCGATCTGATCCTTGGGAACTTTTCTCAGCTTCAGACCGAATGCCATGTTGTCATATACGGACATATGAGGATACAGAGCGTAGTTCTGGAATACCATCGCGATATCACGATCCTTAGGCTCTACATCATTTACAACTCTGTCACCGATCTTCAGCTCACCGGAAGAGATATCTTCCAGACCTGCGATCATACGAAGGGTTGTGGACTTACCACATCCGGAAGGACCAACGAAGATGATGAACTCCTGATCTGCAATCTGAAGGTTGAAATTCTTAACTGCTTCAAAGCCGTTAGGATATACCTTGCAAACATTTGTCAAAGATAAACTTGCCATAAAAAACTCCTTTCATAATACAATCACTCGCCATTTGTAACGCGATTTCTCATCGCTTGACCTAGAAACAGTATAACGAAAAAAGGTCACTGACGCCATACCACTATTCCACAAAGATTTTCCAGCAGATTGTATGTTTTGCTTATAAACTTATTATTTTTCCTCATTGCCTGTCATTTTACCCAAATTGCTGTCCATGTTCTTAGGCATATTTGACAATCATTTTGAGGTTTCCATTACTTGGTAACATCCTTGTCCGTCAGCGTCGGGTCCAGCTCATCCTTAAAGATTCTCTCGTCCTCCTCCGGCTCCTTCTCCTCATCAGCCGGGGCATTGGCTGCCAGTGTCCGCTCCTCCAGCCCCTTGAAGAACTTGTTGTACAGCTTTGCAGATGCCCATGCCGGAACAGAAAGTCCGAACATCATGCAGATCGGCATAATCTGTACCACCGTGAAAAACAGCACCGCCGGAATCGCATACATGATAACCATAAGTATTGTCTTCGGAAACTGCATCAGGCTCATCAGAAATGCATTCTTAAGCGTTCTGAATATCGGATTCGCAAACTTCGCCTGCACCGGAAACACAAACATCATGGTAAATACCAGCATAATGGCAACCGCCATGATAACGCCCCACAGAATCTTGCTGAATTCGCCTTCGGAATTCCACATGATGTAAAAGTCGCCCGCAAGAACTGCAAACGCTGCAAGAAGGATCAGCCAGATCAGCGTTGCCTGTCTGAAATTTTCCTTAAAGGACTTGAAAAAGCCCCTGGTGATATAGCACTCCTCGTTTCTGGCGATTTTCAGAGCCATGTAGTTCATCGCCGTCAGGGATGCCCCCGCCGTGATGACCGGCAGACAGCAGATCAGGGTGAGCACATTGAGCCACATCAGATCTGCCATTTTACCCAATGCCTGCATTAACGGACTATCCAGATTAAATAGTTTCATTGCAATCTCCTTAGCGATTAAAATTTTTTATCATTTCTGTAACGCGGATACCGGAATATTCCTCCTCCGGTCTCACAACACAAAAACCAAGCTTTTTATAAAATCCGACGGCATAGGGAGCCGCCTTTACCGAGATAAACTGCTCTCCCGCCTCCCGCGCCAGATAGTCGCAAAGGCGGTTCAGTATCGCACTGCCCACACCCCGGCGATGATACTTTTCATCCACAAAAAGCAGAGAAAGGTGATTCCGGTTGCGGAGAGAGCCTGCGCCGACCACCTCATCCCCGTCCAGAGCCACCATCATCTGGTACCGGCCTCTCAAAAAGGCCACATATAAGTCATCATCCGTAATAAAGTCAAAAAAGTTTTTTATGCCCTCTCTGGTATAATCCTTCCCCTCAAATTTCAGGAAGGTCCGCCAGATCATCTTCATTGCGGGTGCCCACTCGTTTTCTCTCGCCCAACGGATTGTCAGGGAGCGGCTTTCTCTCTCTGCGTCCATCACCCACGCCGTCCTTCACTTCCACCGGCTTCATTCTCCTGCAATACGGCTTCCTTAAGCCAGTCATAGATGTCCTGCATGACTTCATCCCGGTTTGTCTCATTCAGCAGCTCATGCCGCGCGCCTTCATATAGCTTCAGACGGATATTTTTCACACCTACACCGTTGAGGCTGTCATAGGCCTTTCGCACGCCTGCCCCATAATCCCCGACCGGGTCCGCCGTGCCCGAAATCATCAGCACCGGAAGGTCTTTGGGCACTCTGGCAATGTTTTCATTCCTGTTCAGTCTGGTCGTCAGCTCTGTAAGTGTAAGAAAACCGTTGACCGTAAACACAAAGCCGCACATCGGATCCTTGCGGTACCGGTCTACCCGCTCCGGATCTCTGCTGAGCCAGTCAGTATCGGTCTTGCAGTTTTCTATCCGGTCGTTATATTTTCCGAATGCCAGCTTATCCATCAGCTTGCTGACATATTCCGACCCGAAGAGCACCTTTTGTATGCTGCCCAATATTCTTGCCATTGTCAGGCGCGTCTGGGGTTGCATTCCCGTGCCCATGATGATTGCCGCGCTGACGCCTGTCCCATAGCGGAACATATAGTTTCTCACAATGAAGGATCCCATGCTGTGCCCCATGATAACATACGGCACATCAGGGTAGAGCGCCTGCGTCGCCTTCTTGAGTCTGTGTACGTCGCGCACCAGAACCGTCGCGGGGTCCTGCTCGCAGAAGTAACCATACTTTCCGTTCTCACCGACAGACTTGCCGTGTCCCATGTGGTCTTCTCCTGTGACAACGCAGCCCTTCGAGGTAAGAAATTCCGCAAACTCCTCGTATCTCTCAAAGTACTCAGCCATCCCGTGCACGATCTGAACCACGCAGCAGATATTCTCTGCATCATCCGGCGCGTACCGCACGGCATGCAGCTTACTCTTACCATCTCTGGAGTCGTAATAGAACTCTTCCTTAATCATAGCCCACCTCACAGCATTCCAACCCATGTCAGTCACTTAGTCTTATTGCCAGTATAACTCATTTGTGATGAAATTTTAAGTCTTTTCTGAAAATTTAATGATCTGTTAACACATATTTTTTCTTATCCGCCACATTGATGTCCGTTCCGAGCTGTACCTCGATCACGCTGAGCCTTGTATTCGCAATAATGGTGTGCTTGCAGCCCGCCGGCATAGTCACGACGCTTCCGGGGCGGACGCTGCGTTCCTCCCCATCAAGGATGACCCTGCCTTCACCGCTCATAACCGTCCAAACCTCATCCCTGTGCTCATGGCTGTGATAGTGCAGCCGATGCCCCGGCAAAAGTTCCACCTTGATCGTCATACTGTCATGCTGCACATCCAGAACCGTAAAGCTCCCCCATGACTTTTCCGCATACATCACCTGACCCGCAAGCTTGTCCACATAAGGTTTAATGTAAGAGCTCTGTCCCTTGTCGGAAACGATGATACCGTCACCGCTCGCCGCAATCACCATACTCCTGCATCCCATGCACAGGATCGGAATGTTCAGTTCGTTCACCACATGAGTATCGACACAGGTGTCATTCATGGTAACGTTGCCGACCGTATTGCTTCCCATTGCCTCCGTCAGGGTATTCCATGTTCCGAGATCCTTCCATGAACCGCAATAGCGAAGCACCTGCAGGCTCTTCTCCTTCTCAACCACCGCGTAGTCAAAGCTGATCTTCTTCTGTTCAGCATAGTGTGCATAAAGATCCCGATAATCCTCAAAGTCCATCAGTTCATGCGCCTTGCCCAGCAGATAGCCCAAACGGAAAGCAAAGACGCCTCCGTTCCAGAGCGCTCCCTGTTCAAGATACTTCCGCGCCGTCGCTTCATCCGGCTTCTCCCGGAAGGTTCTGACTGCACTGACCCGCTCCTTCGACTCCGGGATAATATAACCGTACTTCTCACTGGGATAGGTCGGCTCAATCCCCAGAAGGTTCATGTCTGTATCACCCTTCGCCGCCAGTGACGAAAGCTCCTTCAATGCCTCAAAATAAGTATTATCCACATAGGGATCGACAGGACACACTACAACCGCCTCATCCGTGCCGACACCCTTTTCATCATGAAGGTATGCGGCTGCAAGACAGATCGCCGGAAAGGTATCCCTGCGCTCCGGCTCGACACAGATATTCACTTTATTCTCCAGCTGGTTCCGTATCATGCTGACCTGCTTTTTTCCGGTCGCAATCGTCACCTCTGCCCCAGAGTCAACCGTGATAATCTGCCGGTAGACCCTCTGTACCATGGATTCCGCCTCTCCGTCTTCGTTCTTCAAGACCTTGAGAAACTGCTTGGAGCGCACATTGTTTGATAAGGGCCACAATCTCTGACCCGAGCCGCCGGACAACAGGATAATATTCATATGCCCTTCTCCCGCTTTGCAAGCGCTCTGTCGTGCTTCGCCATGATCTCGACAAGCTCAGCATAAGAGGTCTTCTGCGGATTCCAGCCGAGCACCGTCTTCGCCTTAGTCGGGTCACCCCATAGGTTATCCACATCCGTCGGGCGGAACCACTGGGGATTTACACACACCAGCATCTTTCCGGTTGCCTTGTCATACCCCTTCTCATCTATACCCATTCCTTCCCAGCGAAGCTCAATGCCGTTCGCCCTGAACGCACGCTCTGTAAAATCTCTCACCGTGTGCTGCTCGCCGGTTGCAATGACAAAGTCCTCGGGCGTATCGTGCTGGAGAATCATCCACATGCACTCCACATAATCTTTCGCATAGCCCCAGTCACGAAGTGAATCCAGATTTCCAAGCTCGAGATGATCCTGCAGACCCTCTGCGATCCTGCCTGCTGCCAGCGTGATCTTTCTTGTCACAAAGGTCTCGCCGCGTCTCTCGGATTCATGATTAAACAGAATGCCGTTGACCGCAAACATTCCATAGGCCTCGCGGTATTCCTTTGTGATCCAGAATCCGTACTGCTTTGCAACCGCATAAGGGCTGTAAGGATGGAACGGCGTCGTCTCCTTTTGCGGCACTTCCTCAACCTTTCCATATAATTCCGATGTCGATGCCTGATAAAATTTTGTCTTCTTCTCAAGCCCTAGAATCCTGATCGCCTCGAGAATACGAAGAACGCCGATCGCATCCACATCCCCGGAATACTCCGGCACATCAAAGGACACCTGCACATGAGACTGTGCCGCGAGATTATAAATCTCGTCAGGCCGAACCTTCGCAATAATATTCGTCAGAGACGCTGTATCTGTGAGATCTCCGTCGTGAAGCGTAATTGCGTTCTGCGCGATCAGATGATCAATTCTTGCCGTGTTTGCAATCGACGCACGGCGGGTAATCCCATGAACCTCATACCCCTTCTCCAGCAAAAATTCTGCCAGATATGATCCGTCCTGTCCGGTAATACCGGTAATAAGAGCTTTTTTCATTATTTTGATTCCTCGTTCTTTCTTATTGTTCCGGGAAAGACTTGTCCATACAACGCTTTTACCTATTTTGAATCATTATATATTATTTCGCTTATCTCCACAAGCATTTGCAGATGATCTCCAAATTACTTATTTCTGCTTATAACTTAAATAGATACTCTGGCAGAATGCCTTTTCTTCCTCCCAGTATTCATAACTCCCTTCATACTCCTCCACAATGCGGTATATACTCTCCATGCCGAAGCCATGCTTTTCCTTTTCCGGCTTACAGGTGGTAAGTTTGGGATTGTGCGCCATCACCGACTCCTCGATGCTGTTCTCCAGATAAATCTCCAATCCGGTATCCAACGCCCGCACCATCAGTTCCATTTCCTTTGTTCCATTCACCTTGAAACAAGCTTCCATTCCGTTACTCAGCAGGTTATCCATAAGATTGCCCAAGACCATACTGTCTATTTTCCATGGCTTTCCCAGCACTACATAACAAAAGTGAATGCCCTTCTCCCTGCACTTTGGTATCGTCTTCATAAGTGCAGCGTCCAATCCCTCATTTCCAGTATCCTGGGGCAGTTCCGGATAATTCTTCAGATCACCATACAGCTTTTCCATATAGCTTTCTACTTCTTCGTACTTTCCGTTCTTCTGCATGCGATACAGCACACCTAATGCTCCCTGCATATCATGTCGCCAATGGTTGATTTCCCTGCCGACGCGGTACATATCCAGAAGTCCTTCCTTGCGTTCTTCCTCCCGCTTCTCCTGATACTGCTTCTCCAATTCCTCTTGCTGGTATTTTCCCAACCGGTGATAAATTTCCACCAAAAACACAACAATACCTGTCTCGTCTACCAATATTCCCATTGTCAGCCAATGCCTCTCGGAACGCCCAAATTCTCCCACTTCGAGGCAAAATAATCCCATTGCCAGAAGTGTCATCAGCATAAAAGCACCTGCTACGATCCAATTTTCCCTTTTATGAAAACCGGTCTGCTTACGCAATAATGCAGTGACAATTTTTCCCATTGAAAACTTCACCACTAAAGCAACTAAGGAGGCATAGAATAGCAGGTCTCCGTTGATCTGCAACAACTCCTGCAGATTTTTCCCTGAAACAATCCCAAGTACATTAAAGATTGCATAGGTGCTAACCATAGCAATCAATACCCAAAGGACCCCCGCTATCAGAAAGTCCTGCGCTCTGCCCTCCAATGCTAAAAAAGCATAACCGACCAGCACCAGTCCATAAAAAAAGCCCAGCACATTTTCAAACTCTATTACCCAGTTCAATGTCGTAACTGTAAGGAAATAAACGATACAGCCTATGGCAAAGTAAATCCACCTTCTGGCACCACAATATTTCTTTTGAAACCCATAGTCTATATATTCCATCGCCACGACCGCTGACGCAGCATTTATCACATATTCACTGATCTCCATGGCGCTCCTTCTCGTACTGAAGTACTGCTTCACGAATTTTTGCTCTTCTGTCCCTTCCCATCTCAAGGACAGTGTCATCCATCAGATATACTTCTCTCTTTCCAACTTCTTTTATGTATCTCTGGTTCACCAGATAATTTTTATGGATACGCAAAAAATGATGCCCTTCCAGTTCCTCTTCCATGGCCTTCAGGGTACCATATTTCTTTAAACAAGTTCCATCTGTTTTCCGTATAATGAGGCTGTGTCCTGTGCCTTCGACATATAGAATATCCCGCAACGGCAGCTCCCGAAACGAAAATCCTTCCTTCAAACGATAATTCACCCTCGTAGAAGCCGTGATCTGTAAATATTTTCTTAGTGCCCGGAACATATCCTTTTCCAGATTACTCTTGCGCACAAACCATAGCGGCATATATTCAGGGGCCTCAAAAACAAAGCTTTCATGGGAAGATACAAAGATCAGGCGAGTTGATGGCCGATCCATGCAAAGTCTCTCTGCCAATTCAAATCCACTTAGATTGGGCATTTCTATGTCAAGGAACAGCAGGTCAAACTTCACTGTCCGAGTCGCCTCATATAACTTTTCTCCATCCAGAAATTTTAGGCACCTCAGTTGTATCGGCTGCCCTGTTCTTTGCAATCCTTTCTTTAAAGCATTTTCTATCCTTGCAATGTCGTCTATGCAATCATCGCATATTCCGACTCTCATTTCCCATTCTTCCATATACATCCACTCCTTGTATATATCAGCCCCTAACTCCCGCTTATTGATTGCTCTTCTAAGGCTTTCTTATTTTATTATACCGCATTGTTTGTCATAAGTAAACCAGCTTCTATGATTTCGTCCGATATACTAAAAGGGCCAGTCCCTCACGACTGCCCCTCAATTAGTTCGACGCCCCCTCAGCATCCGGAATTGGAACCTTTTTTATACCCACTCGGATCATAATACACCACCGGATTGTTGCTACAGTAGTCGTACAGGTTCAGTCCATCTCCCTGATATACGTCCTCCTGCATAAACCGTCCGAGCTCTGGATTATAATATCTTGCCCGTAGGTAATACTGCCCTGTCAAGTCATCATACTGCTGACCTGTAT
>USGM01000128.1 GCA_900554205.1 uncultured Lachnospiraceae bacterium | reverse complement strand
CCGCCGTATGTCCGGGTGTAGCGATCACCTTACAGGTCATTCCGGCGATTGTGATCTCCTGTCCGTCCTTCACATAGACATCCGCATAGGTCTTGCAGGGGCGTCCCGCCTGTCTCGATACATTCTTGTCCGCATCCTGCAGGAGCACACGCTCCGCCTCATAGGCATATGCCTTCACCGGCTCTGCGTCCTCATCCGCCGCTGCATTCGCCGCATCCCGAAGCTCGTCCAGCCCCCAGATATGGTCGAAATGACCGTGCGTCAGCAGAATCCCCGCCACGCGGAAACCGTTCTTCTGCAATGCCCGGAAAATGTTTACTCCCTGATCCGCAGGGTCAACGACAATACATTCCGCGCCGCCCTCACGATATAAAAAATAGCAGTTGGTCTGGCAGACGCCAAGTACCATCTTTCCAATCTTAATCTGTGCCATGCATTCTCCCCTTCTGCCGGTATCTGTTTCCTCAGCCGGTAGTTCTCTCAATGTCGATCACGCTCTCAATGCCTCTGATCTTCTCTATCACGCGGTTCAGCTCTTCCCTGCTCTCGATCTCAAAGGTCGTCTGAAGCGTTGCAAGTCCCTGCTTGCTGGTTCTGGTATTCATCGTAAGGATATTGATGTTCCGCTCTGTCAGCGCCTTGGAAATATCTGCCAGCAGACCGTTTCTGTTGTTCGCAAATATCTTGATCTCGGCTACATATTTCTCCGCCTCACCCTTGTTCTCAGGCACCTGCCATTCCGCGTCGATCAGCCTTGCCCTCTCTATCTCCGGCAGGTTCATCATGTTGACGCAGTCCGTCCTGTGGATGGAAATACCGCGTCCCCTTGTGACAAAGCCGACGATCTCATCCCCCGGAACCGGCGAACAGCACTTGGAGAAGCGCACGGAGAGATCGGCAATGCCCTTTACAACAATACCGCTCTTCGGCTTCATCTGGGCAGGCTTTGCACTCGCTGCCGCGCCTGCCTCCGCAATGCTGGCAAGAACTTCCTCGTTCGTCATCTCCTTCCGGTGATCCCGGTCGTAAAGCTCCTGCATTCTCGTGGCGATCTGACCTTCCTTGAGCGCACCGTGTCCGATTGCCGCCAGCACGGCATCCCACTCGCGGAAGCCGTACTTGTGCATCACGGCCTCCATATATTCGGGCTTTAACAGCTCCGGCAGATTGATCGATTTCGTCTTGCAGTAGGTGGACAATAGTTCCTTTCCCTTGACGACATTGTCCTCCTTCAGTTCTGCCTTAAACCATTGATTGATCTTATTTTTCGCCTGCGTGCTCTTGACAATATTCAGCCAGTCACGGCTCGGCCCCTTGGAATTCTGTGAGGTAATGATCTCAATCCGGTCACCGTTCTTGATTTCATAATCTATCGTTACCAGCTTTCCGTTGACCCTTGCGCCGACCATCTTGTTTCCCACCGCTGAATGAATGCTGTAAGCAAAGTCGATCGGTGTGGAACCCGCGGGCAGATTCTTTACCTCACCCGAAGGCGTAAAGCAATATACATTGTCAGAGAACAGGTCGAGATCATTCTTTAACAGGTTCATAAACTCCCTGTTATCCGACATGTCTCTCTGCCACTCGAGGATCTGGCGCAGCCATACCAGCTTTTCCTCTTCCTGCGCCTCGACCTTCTTGCCGTCAGATGCCTCCTTATATTTCCAGTGCGCGGCAATACCGTATTCAGCCGCCTTGTGCATCTCAAAGGTACGGATCTGTACCTCAAAGGGCTGTCCGGTGCTGCCGATCAGCGTCGTGTGCAGCGACTGGTACATATTTGCCTTCGGCATTGCAATATAATCCTTAAAACGTCCGGGGATTGGCTTATACATCTCATGGATTACCCCGAGCGCCGCATAGCAGTCCTTCACCGTGTCCACGATAATGCGCACGGCAAACAGATCATAGATCTGGTCGAGCGTCTTATTCTGGTTCTTCATCTTCTTATAGATACTGAAAAAGTGCTTGACACGTCCATCGACCTTCGCCTTGATCCCCGCCTTGGCAATGTGTTCACTGACCTCGTCAACGATTCCCTGAATGTACTGCTCTCTCGCACTCTTCCGCATGGCGATCTGGTTCACCAGATCATAATAGACATCCGGCTCCAGATATTTTAACGACAGGTCATCCAGTTCAATCTTGATCTTGCTGATGCCCAGTCTCTGCGCAATCGGACAATAAATTTCAAGCGTCTCCCTTGCGATCCGCTGCTGACTCTCCGGTGTCTTGTATTTCAGGGTGCGCATATTGTGCAGCCTGTCGGCAAGCTTGATCATGATGACGCGGATATCCTTCGCCATGGCAAGGAACATCTTCCGCAGATTCTCCGCCTGCATCTCCAGCTTCTCATCAGACTGATCCATGCCCGGCGTGGACAACGGAATTTTCTCCAGCTTTGTCACACCGTCGACGAGCAACGCGACATCCTCGCCGAACTCCCGGCGCAGATCGTCCTCCGTCATGGCAGTGTCCTCAACCACATCATGCAAAAGTCCCGCAACGATGGTCTCCTTATCCAGTTCCAGATCAGCCAGTATGATCGCCACATTCAGTGGATGGATGATGTAGGGCTCACCGGATTTTCTGAACTGGTTCTTATGTGCCTCAGCTGCCGCCCGGTATGCCTTCTCGATCATGGAAATGTCGTCGCTCGGATGATATTTCCGCACACGCTGAATAAGCTCCTGATATAAGTCATCGGGATTTCTGAATTCCTGAGATTCACTTATTCTGTCGTCCTCAAAGACAACCTCATTCTTTTCCTCTGCCATAGCTGTCCCACGCTCTCATTGTCTGCTATACGTTCTTATGTTTACTTATTTACCGGAATAACAGATTGCAGACTCCAGACGGTAGCCCGCCAGTCTCTCTCTGCCCTTCAGACCTGCCAGCTCGATCAGAACCACAACGCCGACAACTACGCCGCCGAGCTCCTCGATCAGCTTAATCATCGCCTCTGTGGTACCGCCCGTAGCGATCAGATCGTCCACGATCAATACCTTCTGTCCGGGCTTGATGCTGTCCTTGTGCATCTCGATGGTAGCCTTTCCATATTCCAGATCATAGGAGGTAGACACGGTCTCCCTCGGGAGCTTTCCTGCCTTGCGGATCAGGACAAAGGGCTTTTTATTATTATAGGCGATCGGTGTTCCGAATATAAACCCTCTGGATTCCGGCCCTACGACCACATCATAATCAAGATCCTTGATCTTATCCTGCATGGTGTCGATTGCAAGCTGCAGTCCGTCCGCGTCCTGCAATACACTTGTCACATCCCGGAAAATAATTCCCTTCTCTGGGAAATCAGGTATGCTCACTACATATTCTTCCAGCTTTTTCATAACCTATATCCTCTTTTCTTGTGTTTTATTATAAATGCTACGGCTCTTCTTGTCAAAAAGCCCTGTTTTTCCATTCTCAGTTGTCCGCATTCTCATCCGCAGAGCCTGTAATCTCCGTGTAGGTGCTGTCAACCGCATTCATCTCCTGCACATATCTCTTGATCTTTGCTGCAAGGTAGACCGTCACAGCACAATCCGTCACACCGCTGAAAACGAGACCGAGTCCGAGAATCCTGAACAGCAGAACGCCCCACTGAAAAGGATTGCACATCAGCAGAATGCCGAGAGCGACATTGACCAATGCAAAAATCAGCATAACAATCCAGTTTCCGTATTCCATGCGCTTCATGTCGATCACGCTCTGGAGCTTTCCACAGCCGCTGATCAGCACGAGCACGCCCAGCATAAAGGGAATTGCGGCAATGATAAACTCTATCTTATTCAGTACCAGAATGCCCGCCACGATACCGATCAGTCCATGCAGGAAATCATTGTGGTAATAGCTCTGATGTACGTCCAGGAGCAGATAGCTGATCATGGATACCGCGCCCGCCACGATCAGTACCACGCCGAGCAGATAGCCCAGCACCTTCTGCATGGTCTCCGGAACAATCAGCGCTACAAGCCCCAGCAGTATATAAAGTATTCCGGTCAGCAGCGCATCCCACTTCATCTCTTTAAAAAAATTCTTCATGAGCATAACCTCCTTCTAAACCAAAACAGGACTCTTTTGTCAAAAAGAGTCCTTGTAGCCGGTTCCTGCTTACTTTCTGCCGCAGCACTTCTTATATTTTTTGCCGCTTCCGCAAGGACAGGGATCATTGGGATATATCTTTGCTTCCTTTACAATCGTTGTAGAAGACTTCTGCTCCTTGTAGAGAGCCTTTCTCGTCTCCTCGTCGAAAATATCGTTCCACTCTTCCAGATTATACAGCCAGTCAGCCTCTGCTGCCACCATGTTCTTATAGAGCAGCGCCTTGTCGAAGCCGAGATTGACCTCTGTGTCCTCCTCCATCTCCTCGATGGGGTTCTTCTCAACAAGGCTGTCATTGATGCCGTCAAGAAATCCTGTCATGGTAAGAACCGGAACCTTGAATCTGTCGGCAAGCTCTCTCACCGTTCCCTTTACAACCTCGTCGGGATTCTTCAGAAGCTGTGCGTAAATGTCCTTCTCTGTCTGGAAATAGGAGCCCCATATTTTCTGCAGCTGAGCCTGTCCAACCGACTCATCATAAGCTACTTTCTTCCATTCATCTAACAATGCCATAAAAAATACCACCTTTTTCTTATTCGGAATTAAATACCATGCTCATAAGTATATACCAGATTGTCCCTAAAAACAATAAAAAATTGTGTATAAATTCTTTTTCGCGGGCAATACTTTATTTTGTCAAGGAACCCCCTCCTTTGATTTTCAATCCTCCCCTTTTATAAGGCCCCCGGACTTGGGACACCCCTTGTCCGGGGACTTTGACTTTTCGGCTGTGTAATGCTATGATAAGGAAAAGTTCAACGAAGGCGAGGCATTTCCCATGAGCAAGAACAAATCTTCAAAAAAAATACCTTCTAAGCAGATCGTTGCCATCATCGGCATCGTCCTGCTGGTTCTGATGTATCTGGTGACCCTGATCGTGGCTATTTTTGACACCTCTGCCTCCGGCAACCTGTTCAAAATGTGTCTGTTCGCCACAATTGCCATTCCCTTCCTCATCTGGATCTATATCTGGCTCTACGGCAGACTGACAAACAGACATACCATCGCCGATCTTGACATCGGCGGCAGGAAGGACACCGACGAGGACAAGCCCTGACATTTCTTTCCCTGTGGTCACACTCCCATGATGTTCAACAGCTTTTCCGCAGCGGCGGACAGAGGCGTCCGGTTGTTTCTCACGACGCAAAAGCTTCTCTTCGGAAGCAGCTTGTTAAAGCGCAGCTCGAACAGCCGCCCCGATTCCAGCGCATCCCTTGCAAAATCATGCACAACGCATCCTACCCCTAAGCTCCGCAGAGCAAACTGCACGATCATATCACTGGTTGCCAGCTCAAATTCCGGTTGGAGGACGACTCCGTTTTTCCCCAGATATTCGTCCATATGATTTCTCGCGCTGGTGTTTTTCTCGAGAACAATCATCGGCAGCTTCTCCAGCTCCTGAAAATCCAGCGTCCTGTTCTTATAAGAAATAAAACGCCTCCCCGCGACAAAGACATCCTCGATCTCCCGCACCGGGCTGACTTCAATCTCCGGCAGCTTCTCAAACGGCGTGCTGACAACGCCGAAGTCGAGCCTGCCGCTCTTTAACGTTTCCAAGGTCTCCGGCGTCGGACCGTTAGTGACGATCACCTTGATGTCGGGATAGCTCTCGTGGAATTTCTCGAGAAACGGCAACAGATAGAACCGCAGTGTCATGTCGCTTGCACCGATCCTGACCTCTCCCAGCTCCAGATTCCGCATCTGCTTCACCTTCTCCACCCCCAGCTCGATCTGCTCATACCCCTTGGCCACATAAGAGTACAAGAGCTCTCCCTCCGCCGTGAGCTTCATTCCCCTTGAGGCTCTGCAAAAGAGAGAAACGCCGAGGCCTCTCTCCAGCTGTCTCAGCGACTGGCTCACCGCAGGCTGTGAAATAGAAAGCAGAGCGGCAGCCCCTGTCACGCTGCCGCTCTTTGCCGTATAGTAAAATACTTTAAAATACTCAAGATTACCTGTCATATTTTCTCCGCAATTCACATTTTATTTCTTTAATTCGCTCTCACGATAGATAATGTCGTCTCTTCCGGGGCCGTTGCTGACCATTGTGATCGGATATCCGATCTGGCTCTCGATAAACTCAATGTAGTTGCGGCAGTTTTCCGGTAAGTCCTCATACTTTCTGATGCCGCGGATCTCGCACTTCCAGCCCGGCAGGCTCTTAAGAACGGGCTTTGCCTTCTCCAGCTTCGCCGTCACGGGGAACTCCGTCGTCACCTCGCCGTCAATATCATAGCCGACGCAGACCGGAATCTCATCCAGATAGCCCAGCACATCCAGAACCGTGAACGCCACATCCGTGGTTCCCTGTAATCTGCAGCCGTACTTGGATGCCACACAGTCAAACCAGCCGACACGTCTGGGACGTCCGGTGGTTGCCCCGTACTCTCCGCCATCGCCGCCTCTGTGTCTTAACTCTTCTGCCGCATCGCCGAACAGCTCGGACACAAACGCACCTGCGCCTACTGCGGAGGAATATGCCTTACATACCGTCACGATCTGCTTGATCTCATAAGGAGGAAGTCCCGCACCGATCGCGCCGTAAGCCGCCAGCGTGGAGGAAGAGGTAACCATCGGGTAGATGCCGTGATCGGGATCCTTCAGGGTTCCCAGCTGTCCCTCCAGCAGAACTGTCTTGCCTTCCTTCAGTGCGCTGTCAAGGAACTTGGAGACATCCGCCACATAGGGTGCAACCATATCCCTGTACTCATGTAAGGTATTTAACAGCTCCTTGGGATCGATGAGCGGCTTGTGATACAGATGCTCCAGAAGCACATTCTTCATCTCACAGATGCGCTCTACCTTCTCCTGCAGAAGCTCCTCGTCGAAAAGCTCACTTACCTGGAAGCCGATCTTCGCATATTTATCGGAATAGAAGGGAGCGATACCGGACTTGGTCGATCCGAAGGATTTTCCTCCCAGTCTCTCCTCCTCGTACTGATCAAATAAAATATGGTAAGGCATAACGATCTGCGCCCTGTTGGACACCATGATCTTCGGCGCGGGAACATTTCTGTCAACGATCGACTGGATCTCCTTGAACAGAAGCGGAATATTCAGCGCCACGCCGTTGCCGATCACGTTTGTCGTATGACCGTAGAAAACACCGGACGGAAGCGTATGCAGCGCAAACTTTCCATAATTGTTCACAATGGTATGTCCTGCGTTGGCGCCGCCCTGAAAACGAACGATAATGTCCGCCTCCTGCGCCATCATGTCAGTGATCTTTCCTTTTCCCTCGTCGCCCCAGTTGGCTCCCACGATTGCCTTAACCATATTTTTCCTCCATTCCCCGCCATAGGACGGGCTATGCATAATCAGGCGGACGAAAAGCATCACTTCCCGTCCGCTATTTCTTTCATATTATACTATAAGCCTTTTCATAAGTAAAATCAATAAATTTTATATTTATTATAATTTCCTCTTATGAATCGTTTTGCCGGCCGGGGAATCCGCCGCCCGGCATGTTTCCTGCTCCCTCAGGCGGTTCCGGTCTCTCGCCGTCTGTCGGCATCTCAGGAGGTTCACTCATACCGTCTGGCATCTCCGGTCTCTCGCCGTCTGTCGGCACCTCGGGCGGTTCATTTCCCTGCTGTCCGTCGCCGCCGGAGAAGCCGCCGGGACGGCCGCCGCCCATTCCTCCGCCGCCGAAACCGCCGAACATTCCGCTGCCGTAGATCAGGC
>USGM01000127.1 GCA_900554205.1 uncultured Lachnospiraceae bacterium | reverse complement strand
TGACCTCCGCACTACCAATGCGACGCTCTACCGACTGAGCCACAGCAGCATCACGCGAATGCTTAAGCAATCACCGTGAAATATTTTAGCAAATTATGTGGCAGTTTGTCAAGACTTAATTTTGCAAATTGCAACGGTTGAATTGCAGAGGGCTCTGCTTTGCACTGGTTATTGCAATATCACGCGAAACATAGTATAGTGGCTTCCGGCATGGCGGCAATCATCGCACTCGTACTTACTTTTCTGTCAACGAAGGATTTGCCCGCCATGGTCAAGGGTAGTTCCTATCTGTTGATAATGCTTTGTACGGCTGGCAGCATGGTCACGATGTTTGTCGCTGACAGGAATGTAAGAAAAGTAAAGAATCAGGCAGATTTTGCAAAATATTATGATGAGGACGATATTTACTATCTGCTGGGCAAGAGGAATCCAAATGCGCCCCGGGTTCAGGAGAAGAGGCTCGGAATCGGCTTTGAGATCAACGCGGGAAATGAGGTGGAGACTGTCATTGTCGCGTTGACGATGGTATTTGTCATAGGGATGGCCATATTTTTATCAAGGTATGATTTCGCTGACATCACAACGAGCTTCAAGGAGGAAGCCGGCGGAAGGGTTCAGGTGCGTGTGGTGGCAGCAGATGAGCGCGATTCCTTCTATGTTGATGAAATTACGGAGATTGAACTGCTGGAAAATTACCCCCGCATGTCCAAGAACAACGGCTATGACGGAACGGTGTACAACATCGGCGCTTTTAACGTGTCGGGCTATGGCAAGTGCCGTACCTATGTATGTCTTAAGACGAAGCCTGCCATCATCGTCAGAACGCAGGACAAGACGTATTTATTGAACGACGAGAGTGAGGCAGGAACCAGAGAATTGTATGACAGGCTTGTGGAGGCGTGCGGTAAAGGTGTACAATAGGAAGAAAGTGCGCAAAATAATACGCGTGCACAGCTGTTGTCAGACTTAAGGTGACGGAGATCACGGCAAAGGAAAATCCGCTGACCGGCGGAGCAGACCTGTAAGGGCGGAGGCAGGGCATTATGGGAAAGACATTTTTTATTGCGGACACACATTTCGGACATGCGGAGATCATCGGGTATGAGAACCGTCCGTTTGCAGATGTCAGGGAGATGGACGAGGCGATCATCAGAAACTGGAATGAGACCGTCACGGAGGCAGATACAGTCTTCGTGGTGGGAGATTTTTCAGTGTATGTGAAGGAAAAGACGGCGGAGATCCTTGGAAGGCTGAAAGGGCATAAGAGACTTGTCATGGGAAACCATGACACCGAAAGCGAGCAGTTCTATATGGACTGCGGCTTTGAGGGTGTGAGCAGATACCCGGTCATCTATGACGGCTTCTGGATTCTGTCGCACGAGCCCATGTATATCAATTCCAATATGCCCTATGCCAATATCTTCGGACACGTCCACGCAAACCCGATCTACAGCGACTATTCTGCGCAGAGCTTCTGTGTCTGCTGTGAAAGAATCGGTTACACGCCGATAGCGTTTGAAGAGATTAATGATATAATAAGGGAAAAGATGAGATAACTTCCGCAAAAATCAATTTACTTTTTGGAATAAAGCGGCTACAATGAACCGTGTTTATAATTTCACCGGCCGGCATAATCGGGCGGTGCACAGAAATGAGGAGCAGAATGAACGAAAATCCAGCTTACAAATCCGGTTTTGCGACACTGATCGGAAGACCGAACGTGGGAAAATCCACGCTGATGAACCGCCTGATCGGACAGAAGATCGCGATCACCTCCAACAGACCGCAGACGACGAGAAACAGAATACAGACCGTGCTGACGACGGAGGAGGGACAGATTGTCTTCCTCGACACACCGGGAATACATAAGGCGAAAAATAAGCTCGGCGAGTACATGGTGAACGTGGCGGAGCGCACGATGGAGGATGTCGATGTCATATTGTGGCTGGTGGAGCCGACGGACTATATCGGCGCCGGGGAGAGACATATCATAGAGCAGCTGAAAAAGACGAAGACACCGGTTATCCTTGTGATCAATAAGATCGATACCGTGAAGAAGGATGCGCTGTTTGCGTTTATCGACACCTACCGCAAGGAACTGGATTTTCAGGAGATTGTTCCGGTGTCGGCATTGAAGGGGAATAACACGGACGAGCTTGTCAAATGCATCTTCAAGTATCTGCCCTACGGCCCGGCATTTTATGATGAAGATACAATCACGGATCAGCCCATGCGCCAGATTGTTGCGGAACTGATCCGGGAGAAGGCATTGCGTCTTCTGGAGGATGAAATCCCTCACGGGATCGCTGTCAGCATCGAGAGCATGAAAGAAAAAGGAAAAATCTGCCACATTGATGCAACGATTGTATGCGAGAGAGAGTCCCACAAGGGCATCATTATCGGCAAGGGCGGCGCAATGCTGAAGAAGATCGGTTCCACCGCACGCCCGGAAATAGAGGATCTGCTCGAGATGCAGGTCAATCTGCAGCTCTGGGTGAAGGTGAAAAAGGACTGGCGCGACAGTGACTTCCTGTTGAAAAATTTTGGCTATGATCCGAAGAAAATGAACGAATAGAAATATGGAAATCTGCAAATTCTACTGATGACACATGATCGGTCTGTGAACATGGAAATACAAATGGAATCGGGGGATGTGCGGATGAATATGGAATACTGGAAGCAGTTTGAAAATACCGGAAGGATTGAGGATTATCTGTCGTATGTCTCGGTGGAGAGCCGGGATGCGGGATACAGGGACAGCGCGCGGGGAGAAGAAGTACATGCAGGAATATATCATGGTGACAGGAATCATATTGAAGCAGTCGCCCGTGGCGGAGTACGACAGACATATCAGCCTTCTGACTAGGGAGCGCGGGAAGCTGTCGGTTTTTGCGAGAGGGGCGAGACGACCGGGAAACAAGCTTGCCGCCGCAACGAATCCGCTGTCCTTCGGCAGGTTCAAGCTGTACGAGGGGAAAAGCTCCTACACGCTGGCGGAGGCGGAGATCCAGAATTATTTTGAAGAGCTGCGCACGGATTACATAGGCGCCTGCTATGGGATGTATTTTGCCGAGGTGGCAGACTATTATACCAGAGAAAACAACGATGAGAGCCAGATGCTGAAGCTGCTTTACCAGTCGCTTCGCGCAATTAGTGCGGCCTCCCTGCCGAATCCGCTTGTGAGGTGCATTTTTGAATGCAAGGCGATCGCCGTGAACGGTGAATTTCCGGGACCGCCGACAGACAGAAAGCTCGAGGAGTCCACGGTCTATGCGCTGCGATACATAGAGTCAAGCCCGGTCGAAAAGCTGTATACCTTCACGGTGACGGATACCGTTCTTGCGGAGCTTGAGCAGATCGCGGAGGAGTATATGAAGAGGTATGTAGGGCATACGTTCAGGAGTCTGGAGGTTCTGAAAACTCTTAGTTGAAAATACAGAATGTTTTTGATACAATAACTTGGTATATTGAGGAGCTGGATTATGAAGAAAAGAGTTTTGGCTGCTGTCTGCATCTGCTTTCTGCTAATGATGCTTGCGGGATGCGGCGGAGCCGGTGTGCCTGACACGGTGGAGACAACGACGATCTGTATCGATAAAAAGGGCGGGGTAACCTATTATCTCGCCGGTGCTTTTGACAGAGAGTACTATCAGCTCGAGGAGCTGACCTCCATGGCGGAGAAGGAAGCGGCGGAGTTTTGCGAGAGCGCAGGGGCTTCCGCGGTGAAGGTGGAAAAGGTGGAACTTGTGCCAGAGGGCGGCGATAAGGTTGTGATTACCTACCGGTTCGACGGCTGCGAGGCGTTTGAAGGGTTTAACAACAGCGGACTTTTCTACGGCACGGTCGGCGAAGCGAAGGATGCCGGATACGCGGTGGATGTCGTTCTGACGAATGAAAAGGGCGAAGAGCTGCCGCTGAATGCCGATATGGACAGAAGAGTCATAATCACTGACGCGAAAGCGTTAGTTTACTGCCCGTCAAAGGCGACAGGCGTGAGCGTGGGCGCGGCTCTGAAGGAAGATGGAAGTGTAGATACGATCGCTGCTGAGGGAACGGTAATTATTCTACTGAAAAAATAGAAAGATTGTGAGGAAGAGCAATATGGAAAAGACAATGGACAAGATTGTGGCACTGGCGAAGGCGAGAGGATTCGTATATCCCGGTTCCGAGATTTACGGCGGACTGGCAAACACATGGGATTACGGCAATCTCGGCGTGGAGCTGAAGAACAATGTCAAGAGAGCGTGGTGGCAGAAATTCGTTCAGGAGAATCCATACAACGTCGGTGTTGACTGTGCCATTTTGATGAATCCCCAGACATGGGTGGCAAGCGGACACCTCGGCGGTTTTTCCGATCCGCTGATGGACTGCAGAGAGTGTCATGAGCGTTTCCGCGCGGACAAGCTGATCGAGGATTTCTGCGCAGAGAAGGGAATCGAGCTCAAGGAGAGCGTGGATTCCTGGAGCCAGGAGCAGATGAAGGAGTTTGTGGAGGAGCACAATATCCCCTGTCCCAGCTGCGGCAAGCATAACTTTACGGACATCCGTCAGTTTAACCTGATGTTTAAGACCTTTCAGGGCGTGACCGAGGACGCGAAGAGCGTGGTTTATCTCCGCCCGGAGACAGCACAGGGTATTTTTGTAAACTTTAAGAATGTACAGAGAACCTCGAGAAAGAAGATTCCGTTCGGTATCGGTCAGATCGGTAAGGCGTTCCGAAACGAGATCACACCCGGAAACTTCACCTTCCGTACAAGAGAGTTCGAGCAGATGGAGCTGGAGTTCTTCTGTGAGCCCGGCACCGATCTCGAGTGGTTCCAGTATTGGAGAGGCTTCTGCAGAGACTGGCTGCTGTCCCTCGGCATCAAGGAGGACGAGATCCGTCTCCGCGACCACAGCCCTGAGGAGCTTTGCTTCTACAGTAAGGGCACGACCGATATTGAGTTCCTGTTCCCCTTCGGCTGGGGCGAGCTCTGGGGTATTGCTGACAGAACGGACTACGATCTGACCCAGCATGCAAATACCTCCGGCGAGGACATGAGCTACTTTGATGATGAGAAGAAGGAGAAGTACATACCTTATGTGGTAGAGCCGTCACTCGGCGCAGACCGCGTGGTACTGGCATTCCTCTGCGCTGCATACGACGAGGAGGAGCTTGAGGGCGGAGATATGCGTACCGTACTCCGCTTCCATCCGGCGCTTGCACCGGTCAAGATCGGTGTGCTGCCGCTTTCCAAGAAGCTGAACGAGGGCGCTGAGAAGATCTTTGCACAGCTCTCCAAGAAATATAACTGTGAGTTTGACGACAGAGGAAATATCGGAAAGAGATACCGCCGTCAGGACGAGATTGGAACACCGTTCTGTGTGACCTACGACTTTGAGTCCGAGACGGACGGCTGCGTGACAGTACGTTTCAGGGATTCCATGGAGCAGGAGCGCGTGGCAATAACAGAGCTTGACGCATACTTTGCGGACAAGTTTACGTTCTAGGATAAGGAGAGGCTGATCATGAGACAATTCACTTCGGATGAACTGAGAAAAACATGGAAGCAGTTTTATATCGATCGCGGACATGTGGATGTAGGAGCTGTATCGCTTGTATCGGACGGCTCTACGGGAGTGCTGTTTAATGTTGCGGGAATGCAGCCGCTGATGCCTTATCTTCTGGGACAGAAGCACCCTCTCGGAACCAGACTCTGCAATGTGCAGGGCTGTGTGCGTACCAACGACATTGACTCCGTGGGCGACAAGAGCCACGTTACCTTCTTTGAGATGATGGGAAGCTGGAGCCTCGGAGATTATTTCAAGAAGGAGCGCTGCCAGTGGAGCTTTGAGCTTCTGACGCAGGTATTCGGCTTTGACGCAGATCACCTTGCCGCAACGGTGTTTGCAGGAGATGACAATGCGCCGAGAGACGAGGAGGGGGCGACCTACAGGATCGCTTCCGGCTTCCATAAGGATAAAATTTATTATCTGCCCGCCGAGGATAACTGGTGGGGACTGGAGTATGGCCCCTGTGGCCCGGACAGCGAGATGTTCTATGTTGCCGACAAACCGGACTGTAGCCCGGACTGCGGTCCCGGATGCCACTGCGGAAAATATACGGAGCTTGGCAACGACGTGTTTATGCAGTATGAGAAGCATCAGGACGGTTCACTGACCCCATTGAAGCAGAAGAACGTTGATACCGGCTGGGGACTGGAGCGTATTCTGGCATTCCTGAACGGGACGAAGGACGTTTACCAGACGGATCTCTTCGCACCGATTATCGCCTATATCGAGAAGACCTCCGGCGTGAAGTATGAGCAGGATGAGAAGCTGACAAAGTCAATGCGTATCCTCGCAGACCATATCCGTACCAGTATTATGCTGATCGGCGACGAGGCGAAGCTCCTGCCCTCAAATGCGGGCGCAGGCTATGTGCTCCGCCGTCTGATCCGCCGTGCGGTGAGACACGGACGCAGCCTGAACCTCGGTACCGAACATCTTCTGACCATCGGCGGAATGTACATCGATCAGATTTACGGCGAAAGCTATCCGCTCTTAAAGAAGAACCGGGAGTTCATTCTCTCTGAGTTGCAGAAAGAGATTGCACGTTTTGAGAGCACGCTGGAAAACGGCATGAAGGAATTTTACAAGATTCTTGAGCAGAAGCGTGCTGAGAATAAGAAGGATATCGACGGAAAGTCGGCATTCTATCTCTATGATACCTTCGGCTTCCCTATCGAGCTGACGATCGAGCTGGCGGAGGAGGAAGGTCTTAAGGTCGATGAGGCCGGATTTGAGACTGCAATGGAAGAGCAGAAGCAGAAGGCGAGAGAGGGACAGAATTTCTCCGCAAAGCTGAATGCGGCGGGCACAGGCGTGTTTGACGCACTGGATGCCGGGCTGACCAGCGAATTTGTCGGATACGATACACTGACGGCAGACGCAGAGATTCTTGCCGTTGCAAACGAGACAGAGCTGACCGATGCCCTGAAGGCGGGCGAGAACGGAACAATCATCACGGCGAAGACTCCGTTCTACGCAACCATGGGCGGTCAGAAGGGCGATACCGGTGTCATCCGCACCGAGAGCGGCAGCTTTGAGGTGGAGGAGACGGTGAAGATCGCCGGCGGAAGAATCGGACATATCGGTAAGGTTGTTTCCGGCACGATCAAGGTAAAGGAAGCCGCGGAGCTGGCGGTTGATACTGCTAACCGTAAAAATATCTGTAAGAACCATTCTGCGACCCATCTGCTGCAGAGCGCACTGCGTGCGGTGCTCGGCGATCGTGTAGAGCAGCAGGGCTCCTACCAGGACGGCAGCAGAACCCGCTTCGATTTCAGCCATTCACAGGCGATGACGCAGGAGGAGCTTGCGCGCGTGGAAGCTCTCGTCAATGAGAAGATCGCGGAGGATCTGCCTGTCGTTACGGATGTCATGAGCATTGAGGAAGCAAAGAAGAGCGGCGCTATGGCTCTGTTCGGAGAGAAATACGGCGAGACCGTGCGCGTTGTCTCCATGGGAGATTTTTCCAAAGAGCTCTGCGGCGGTACGCATGTTAAGCATACCGGCGAGATTGCATATTTCAAGATCCTTTCCGAGAGCGGTGTCGCTGCGGGTGTCAGAAGAATCGAGGCGCTCACCGGAGCGAGTGTGATGGCATACTATCAGGCGCTTGAGGAGAATCTTGCAAAGGCAGCGGCAGCGGCAAAGTGTACACCGGCTGCATTGAACGACAAGATCCGGCATATGCAGGCGGAGTTGAAGCAGCTGGGTTCGGAAAACGAATCCTTAAAGGCGAAGCTCGCACAGTCTGCACTCGGTGATGTCATGAATCAGGTGCAGGAGGTTAAGGGAGTCAAGCTGCTTGCTGTCAATGTTGACAGTGTCGATATGAACGGACTGCGCGATCTGGGCGACCAGTTAAAGGCAAAGCTTGGTGAGGGTGTTGTCGTACTGCTGTCCAATCTGGACGGCAAGGTAAACATGATTTCCATGGCGACGGACGGCGCGATTGCAAAGGGCGCTCATGCCGGAAATCTCATCAAGGGAATCGCAGCGCTTGTCGGCGGTGGCGGCGGCGGACGCCCGAATATGGCTCAGGCCGGCGGCAAGAATCCGGAAGGCAAAAACGCCACGGCGAATTTTCTCAGCG
>USGM01000126.1 GCA_900554205.1 uncultured Lachnospiraceae bacterium | reverse complement strand
TGTTTGGCTTGCGGCGCGGAGAGATTTGCGGACTTCGCTGGGATGCCATCAATCTGACCAAGAAATATCTGACCATCAAAGGGAAGGTCACGGATAAAGGGCCAGATGGCATGAAACTCCAGTACCGAAAATGCGCAAAGACCGATGCCGGATATCGTTCTCTACCGTTGACCGACGAGATGGTGACCTACTTCGCTCAAATCAAAGCGATCCAAGCCTATAACAAGAAAACTGCTGGCCCTGAATACAACAGAGAATGGGATGGGTTTGTGTGCGTCAATGATACCGGAGACCTCATTACACCCGGCTATATCAGTTACACCTTCCCGCATTTTCTCAAGAAGAACAAGTTGCGCAAGGTGCGTTTCCACGATCTGAGGCATACGAACGCAACGCTACTGCTCTCCAAAGGCACTCTTCTACAAGACCTCCAGCCGTGGCTTGGGCATGAAAAACAATCCACAACTGCTGATTATTACGGGCACTTTGTGGATAGCATCAAATGCGAAATGGCAAACACAATCACGTCGGTTGTCAACGTCCCGAAATAACCAAGAAATGGAAATCTTCTTCTAACCGTTTTCTAACCGTTCGTCATCCCTAATGCGTTTTGGAACATTTTTGACGATAACCGTGGCACGATTGTGATTTTAAACATTTTTCAAAACAAAATGAAGTAAAATGTGGAACAAACCGATAAATCTGAAACATTTTCGTCCGTGACAAACGATACGAAATGGCACTCAATGATAAAAGATGACAGCACGACAGCAGACTCTGACTCTGTATGTGAGGGTTCGAATCCTTCACCCGCTGCCATCTAAAAAGAGGCCAAATGTTTCAGAATGTTTGATTTTTGAAACTTTTTGGCCTCTTTTCTTTGTTTTTAATGAAGCCTGTCTAACCGATTTCTAACCGTTACCACAGGTCCGCACATGACCACATCTATCATTTTTAGCCTTGCGTGAAGCAATTACACAACCATTGATTGCTTGACGCAAACCTAAAACGTAAAAATAGGGAGTAGAATTCTGAGCTACAGTGCTCAGAATTCTACTCCCTATTTATTTTTATTCCAAAAAATCGTTCTTCCGCATACGCTCCTCATATGCTTTTACAATCAACTTGATCGTCGACTGTGCCTTCTGGTTCTTAAACCCCGGATGAGATACGCAGTACGCCTCATAATCCGTGATATCCTGAAGCACATCATTGTAGTGCTCTGCACTATGTAGCTGCCCGTGACGGATCTCGTCTCCGAAGCGAAGAATCCTCATGCGATACGCTTTCGCGTTTCTTTCGTCTTCCTTCGCTTCTCTGGCATTACCAATCTTGCGCAGCTCTTCAACATTCTTCTCCAGGCCGTCGATTTTGGACAGCAGGTCATGGTTAATAGCGCGACCAAAACGCCGCGCCATCGTGGACCAAGGGTTCAACTTGATAGGAGCAATCTGGATCAAACCAGAGACGGCCACCAAAATCACAACACTCCAGGCCGCATATGACCCAATCGGAATCTCCGCCAACTTCATCAGCGTATCCAACGGACACCGCCTTACTCGGTGGTAGTCTTGTCAACGGCGTCGCTGATCTTCTGGGTCTGCGTACCGAAGTAGAAAGCGATGACCGTAGTGTAGACCAGCATGAACTCCTGGCTGATAGCGCCACGCAGAGACAGGATGGCGAACACAGCGGTCAGGATGATAGAAACGATAGACTTTACGCTCAGCAGGGCAGCTGCCCGCTTACCAAAAATCTCACTCATAATGATACTCCTTTAGCTGTAAGGATAAAAAAAAAGAAGAGCGGCCGAAGCCACTCTTCTCATTGGAACAACCGTGCTTGGTCGTTCATATATTCAACAACTTTTCGGGCGGTGGTCAAACTGACCTTGTTGCAGTCGCCCGTTTTGAGCCACGCATTCACATTCCCGCCATTCAGTCTTAAATCGTGATACACACGATAAGTGCTGATTCCAGTTTGTTTCTGGAGCTTCACCACTCTCGCCCGCATCAAGGATTTGGTATGGGCGTCCCGTTGCCCGGTGTTCTTTTCGGATACATAGCTTTGCCACACCTTACGATACTCGTCCGGAAGGGAAGGGTCATCTGCGACCAGAGCTTCCAGCAATTGTTCTGGAGACCGATCTCGTAGCACCAGCAGATACTCATCCCTCAAGCTGAGCGACTTAGTAGCCTTTAACAGGACGTCCACCTTGTCTTCACACGCCGCATATAGCAGCAAGGGAGCCCGCAATCTTGCGTTCGATTCCGATGCCTCCGCAGCCCAACGATAGAAGCCACCCTTCGGAGACTTGGATAATGCGACCGTATATCGTTTCAGAAACCCAGCCAGGGTCAGTTGCCGCATGGGCCATACCTCCTTCGATACTCATTGTAGGTGATTTTGAAATCGTTATAGCTGTGGTCGTTTAGCGCCGCAGATCGAAGCTCCGACTCATCGTTGGCTAATTTGTCGAGCAAATCCCAGTCGATCAGTTTTAAGACATCGGGGCTGGTCACATCCTCTTCATCCTGCGGACGATAAGAGCATAACTTGGCGATCACGATATCCTCTAACGACGCTGTGTAGTATTTGAGTTTTTCCGTCTGGATATCAACAGGAACTAACCGGTCTTCATAGTTGTACGGGAAATTATTGATGTAGGTCTTAACCCGAGTGTTCATGTCGTAACGGGCCATCAAATCTGTGAGGATGGATGGAGCGTTCAGGACGTCCACATCATGCGTGGCACGAGAGATGCACTCCAATAGGATCAAGGCGCCGCCGCCAACAATCACAACACGCCACTGCTCACCATCATCAAATTCCAGAGCGGCGTCCGCGTCAACACGCTTCAACCGTTCCAGAACTTCTGCCCTGCCAAATTCCAACACGAGAATTTCTCCTTTTATATAATAGTATTATTCAAATATTATTATACAGGAAATTCTATGTTTGTCAAGCGGCAATGGTCACTTCAACAGAGCTGTCCAGGTATCCTTCCCAGCCACCCCGTCAGCCGTCAGATGGTTTGCTTTCTGGAACTTTGCGATAGCGGACACCGTCTTAGCACCACACTCACCATCCACGATCAAATCAGCGCCACCGTTGACGTTCAATAGGTGCTGTAACGCTTTCACATGCGTGCCAATAGACCCAGCCTTCACCAGATAGCAGGTGACCGTTACAGGCGTCCGAGGCACCTCCAACTCATACTTCGGCCGATAGCCGCCGACAATGTACTTCAGTGCCCGCTGACGCCGGGCGACCATACCGCCGTTGGACTGAGAACCAGCGTCGCCACTGGAGGTATTGCCCTCGATGGTGTAGACGTATCCGCCTTTCACACATTCCACGATGCCAATATGTTGTGTGGCTGTCGTGTTACTGAAGTTCATAAAAACAAGGTCGCCGGGCTGATAGTTGCCGGTGACCCACTGGTTTTTCTTTTTCGCGTAGTCTGCCAGCACAGAACAGGAAGCGGTCTTCTTACCGCCGTTCAGCAGCTTAGAGCCGCCGCACTGGCTGAGCACCCATTGAACGAAGGTCACACACCAGCTATATCTGGCGCCGCTCACAGCCCGCCCATAGTACCAGGTGTTGTACTTCACATTGTTGCTATTGGCCGGGGACTCCATAGTCCCGACCTCAGCGGCGGCAACGGCGAGGACGTTTTGCACCGTACAGCTCATTCCAGATCCCCCTCGCCCCGCTTGATGCCAAGGATCTTCTTTAGCATCAGCAAGCCAACCTCAACACCCCACAGGGTAAAGAACCACTGAATCAGCGTACTGGCCTCATTGCCAGCAATGGAAAAGACCACCATCTGCCAAACGGTAAAAACGGTGATCTGAATGAATGCCAGGAGGAGAACCAGCTTCATAAAATCTCTCTTTGGCATCTTGCTATTCTTTTTCATGACTCCTCCTTTCGGAATCCACATTTTGGGATTGACAAATCCTACCTGACCGGTATATAATCACCGGCATCAGGACGATTATTCTGATCTGTCACACAGCTCCCCGCACTGTGTGACAAAAGGAAGGGCAGCACGAAAGTGCCGCCCTATTTTACTTCTCCGAATATGCCTTCTTCAGCGCTGCGCGGGAAGCGGGCCCAAGGATGCCATCGACATCCAGTTTATGTGCTCTCTGGAACTGCTCCATCGCCACCTTACTGGCTTTCCCAAAGATGCCGTCCACAGCCAACGCCCCGGTAACAAGTCTCCGCAGATACCACTGCATCCATTTGACGCCATCACCACGGCTGCCTTGCCGCAGCAAAGTCGTCGGCTCCTTATAGGGGCAAACGTCCTTGCTAATCTCAGGTGTCTCCTTAGCATCATCGTCTTCAACGGTGATGAGAATCCAGTAAGGGATCTTCCGGCTAGTGTAATGCTCCGTCTTGGCGTCTCGGTAGGCCGTAGAGCCGCCTCCGTCACCCACCAGGGCATACTTCCACCCGGAGTTGTACAAGAGCTTCTGGAGGCCCCAGAGACTCAGCCCGGAGGTGCCGACATAGGTCATGAAGTTGTCGCCTTTGAACCCAAAGGCAGGACGACTAGTGTAGCGGGGCTTCGCTTTGGTGCCGTCAGCGTCCAGATGACTGCTGAGGTCCTTCCGCATGTTGCCATCGGGGATCACAACGGTGTTGGTAAAGTAATTCTGGTACTGCGGAGCCGGGAGCTTCGTCCAGACCGGAGCCTCGCCGTCGTTCCAGGCAATGCCCCACTCGCCGTAGTTCGGCTGGTTGATAACCTTGCCATGGATCTTCATGTGGACCGTAGGCAGATAGGTTTGGAAAGAGAAGAATGGTCCATTCATTAGGACTTTGTTGCTACCGCCATACTTCTGCCACAGCACCCGCATGTCCAGCTTTTGGGCCCGGTTATCGATGATCTCAAGGCGGCACTGGGAGAGAGGGATACTATTGCTTTTGATCATAAAGTTCTCCATAAAAATGCTGAAAGGGGCGGCCAAAACGGCCGCCCCTATTTTTGTTGGCAATCAATGAAATTTGTTGTATGATAGATAGCGCAATGGAAACCCCAGACAAAAGATGATATGGAGGGGCTATGACAAAAGATAAGCAACTATCTGAAGTAAATCCCGATTTACGTCTTCGAAAATCATATCCTCACGACAGTGAAAAAACCAACATGAAAGGCATCCGTCTGTGCTCCGACGGCACCTATTTTGCCGGTGTTGTCGTACAAGGTGTGTTCTGGGGAGTAGAAGGATTTCGCACCAAAAAAGAAGCGTCCGCCGCCCGCAAAAAAGCCAAGCAAGAAATGATAGATAAGTTTGGCGCACCTGATAACGCCGCCGTTGCCGCGAAGAAACACGACACCTGGGTCGCTATCGGCCAGAACAGTGGAAGAACGTGGTATATCTGTTCTCCGCAAGGAGAGAAGGTCCAAGTAAGCGGCATGCCAAAGTGGGCCCAAGAGAACGCGGAAAAGTTTGACAAAGAACCCACTGAAAGCAACGGCCAAGCAATCGCCAAAGCATTTTATAGACTCAAACGTTCTTATCTTGGGAGTAGCCGATATCCGAATTATTTATTTATGCCCAAAAGCTATTGCGGCTGGTACTTAGAGGGCTGGGAAGATGAGTTCGGGCTGCACTCCACCTACGGGCCACCTCTGCGAGGCGATTTGCTAGACGCTTATGAAGCCATTCGCCAACCGTACATAAAACGAATGAGGGCGGCAAGTCGGAAGAAAGCCTACGAGAAAAACCGTGCCAGCAAACGCGAAGCATATTACCAGATCAAGGCAGAAACAGGACATGGTCCACGCGCTGTGACTGACTACTATACAACGTATTTTGACTGCAATTATAAGCCAGTTACAAGACGAGGAGAGCCCGCCGTGTTAAGATCTCCGGACGGAGAGCTTATCTCAGCATCCGATTTGTCAAAGTGGATCAGGAACAACTGCGAAAAGCATTTTGACCGAGAACCAACTCCATCTAATGTAAAATACATACGTCGAATGCTTGGCAGAGTTAAGGGCCGTAAAACCAAGAATGGGGAACCAGCAACGACCATGGGCGGCTGGAGCGTTCTCCTACCGGAAGATGTAGAGTAAGAAAAGCCGTGCCCGACTGGGCACGGCTTTTCTCTCGTTATTAGAAGATGACCTTCTTGCCCTTGACTTCGTGCCACTTGCCGTCCATGAGGACAAAGGCAGCCATCTCGCCCATGTCATTATCGACGAGGCGACCGTTCTTAACCTGAACCACATCCAGAGAGCCGGTACCGGTATCGAGATAGCAATAACCCTGAGCAGCCATTTCAGGAGTCAGTTTGTTGCGGTTAGGGTCGAGCATGAGAGAAGAGCCCATTGCAGCGAGTTTGGCGTTGCATTCAGAGAGAGTAAGTTCGCCGTGAGCGTAAGCGTTGATGATTTCGGTAGTGGTTTTCATGGTAGTACCTCCTAGGGAAGTTATTTCTTTACGGGTTTGTTTGGGTCAGGAGGAAGCTCTGCATCAGGCGGGCGCTTGATGGGCTTAGATACAGGAGGCTTCTTCTTTTTGAAGAGGTTGTTGAAAAAATTCATATAATCACTCCTTTATATTAGGCTCCTGCACCAGACTTCAGGGCGAATCCCACAGTAAGGTCAGATGCGGGCATAGTGAAAGTAACCGATGTTGTTGCCCTTGTGCCAGTACCATTATTGGTTTTCTTAGAGAAAGAAACATTTGCTGGGGTATGACTAAAGACCATTGAGTAACGGTTAGCGTTGAAAGTGGTACTGGTAACAACAATAGTATCTCCTTTTGAGACATAGTAAGAAAGTTTGTTCTGTTGAGGGGTTTTCCCATTAGCAGTAATTTCGCCAACGTTGGCACCAAGAGTGATAGTATAGGTAGTAGGGGTACTTGGAGTGCTCTCCGCCAGCGACTTCCACACACCATTCACCTTCATCCAGGCTTCAACACATTCCTTCCACACACCATTCACTTTTACAAACATTTCATTTGCCTGATGCCATTGACCGCCAACTTTTACCGAAGCACTAATAGACGACTCAACTGCCAAAACCGTGATACGAGCATGTCCGCTACCTATATGACCGGTCTCTGTGCCACCATTGGGTGAAGGGAAAGAAGTATTACCAGCAACGGTCTGAGCATCGGTGAGATAGTAAGAGGAATTCAGTAAACAACCGGAGGGGTAGTTAGTAGCAGTATCAGCGGTATATACATAACCGGAACCACCGCCATTATAATCTCTAAGAGTTGTCTCAGAATCAGAATATCTGTTGGAGGCCGCACCACCATACCAGCCACCACCGCCACCACCGGAGCCATATTTATAGTTGCTTCCTTCTGTAGTTGCAGCACCACCTTGACCGAAAGTACCAAAATTAACACTGGTTGAACCAGTTGTAGGAGTCTGATGAGCTTGATAAGCAGACGCTTCGCATCCACCATCAAGTCCGCCGCCATATTTTTTAGCTCTTTCATTACCATTAGAGGCAGAACCACCGCCACCGCCAGCAACAATTACTCTGGCATAAAGACTATCTTGACCAATGCGGATATCAGTTCCTCCGCCACCGCCTTGCCCGTATGTGGCCGTATCATTATAGTATCTATTGTATCCATTCCCACCGCCGTTATAGCCACCAGGAACTACAACTCTATCATCCCCAACAGAGGCGGGGTAGCCTCCAACTTGAATGTATAGAACTGTTGACTCATCTGTTAGAGTCAATGTGCCGACAGAATAACCGCCATACCCTCCATGGTTATTTATAGCTGTTCCACCCTCTGCTCCCCATACTTCCAACCTATAGGTTCCTACTGGGAGCGTGACAGATTGCACACCCCCAGTATACTTATAATCTAGAACTTGTCCTTTCTTTACTTTCGTCACAGTTCCCATTTACTTCACCTCCTTACGCCTCATACTTCAGCCAAATATCACCGTTATTACCACCACTTGGGTCGGCAGTGGAAATAATGACATTGCGCATTTGGGCGGTGGTGTAGGAGGTGTTGGTTTGAGCGACGAGGGGGCCGGTCATAGTGCCGCCGGACTTGGGGACAGCGCCGAGGTTGCTGAGAGCAGCACTAGCTGTAGCACCCCCCGTTCCACCCCTGGCAATTGAAATAGTACCAAGAGTGATGTCAGAAGCGGAGTGTTTGAGATTAATGGAAGAGCGTGAGATTAAACATAATAGAAATATATTTA
>USGM01000125.1 GCA_900554205.1 uncultured Lachnospiraceae bacterium | reverse complement strand
CGAGGAAGCCCGCCGCGATCAGCACAATATCTGCCGGAAGCTCCTGTTCACTGCCGGGAAGCTCCTTCATTGTCATTCTTCCGGTCTCCTGATCCTTTTCCCATGACAGCTTTACCAGCTTCACCGCCTTGAGACAGCCGTTCTTGTCCTTGATAAACTCCTTCACCGTGGACTCATAGATGCGCGGATCATGCCCATAGACCGCGATTGCCTCCTCCTGACCGTAATCCGTCTTGCAGACTTTCGGCCACTCCGGCCATGCATTGTTCGCTGCCCGTTTGTCCGGCGCCTTCGGCATCATCTCGATTTGCGTGACACTTTTCGCACCATGCCGGATGGAGGTTCCGACACAGTCATTTCCCGTATCGCCGCCACCGATAATCACAACGTTCTTATCCTTCGTGTCAATATACTTTTTGTTCTCAAAGCCGGAATCCAGCAGACTCTTCGTATTTGCCTTCAGGAAATCCACCGCAAAGTAAATTCCCTTCGCATCTCTCCCCGGTGCCTTGATGTCTCTCGGGTTCGACGCTCCGCAGGCGAGAACAACGCGGTCAAACTCATGCAGCAGCTTGTCCGCCTTCATGTCCTTTCCCACATCCACGCCCGTGACGAAGGTGATTCCTTCCTCCTCCATGATCTTTCGCTTTCTGTCCACAATCTGCTTTTCCAGCTTCATATTCGGAATGCCGTACATCAGCAGACCTCCGATGCGATCGGAACGCTCGAAGACAGTGACGGAATGTCCGCGCCTGTTCAGCTGATCCGCCACCGCAAGCCCGGAGGGCCCGCTTCCCACAACGGCTATGCTCTTCCCCGTCCTTACCTTGGGCGGATCTGCGACGGCATACCCCTTCTCATAGGCATTCTCGATAATGGCATGCTCGTTCTCCTTCGTCGAAACCGGATCACCGTTCAGACCGCAGGTACATGCCGCCTCGCAGAGCGCAGGGCAGACTCTGGAGGTAAACTCCGGAAAATTGTTGGTCTTTTTCAACCTGTTATACGCCTGCTGCCAGTTGCCGGAGTAGACAAGGTCATTCCACTCGGGAATCAGGTTATGCAGCGGACAGCCACTTGTCATCCCGCAGATTGTCATGCCCGCCTGGCAGAACGGAACCCCGCATTCCATACACCTTGCGCCCTGAAGCTGCTGCTTTTCCTTCGGCAGATATTCATGAAATTCATTGAAATGCTTAATACGCTTCTTCGGCTCCTGTGCTCCGCTGACTTCTCTCTTATATTCCATAAAACCGGTAGGTTTTCCCATCTCTCTGTCCTCCTGTTTTCCATCTTTGCCATAGCACCGGACTAATTAATGTCCGCGCGTATTTGCGTAAAAAGCCTCAATCTGTGCCTGCTCGGCGCTCAGCCCCTTTTCCTCCATCTGGACGATCGTCTTCAGCACTCTCTCATAGTCATGCGGAATGATCTTCTTAAATTTCGGAAGATATTCTCCGAAGTGATCAAGGATCTTCTTTCCCTTCTTGGAGTTTGTCAGCGCAACATGCTCCTGAATCATGCCCTTGAGCTCCAGCACATCATACTTGGACGTGATCTCACTGGAGGAAACCATCTCCTTGTTAAGGCGCTTATACAGGTCATTGCCCTCATCCAGCACATATGCGATTCCGCCGCTCATTCCGGCTGCAAAGTTCTTTCCTGTCATTCCGAGGACAACCACACGCCCTCCGGTCATATACTCACAGCCATGATCGCCAACACCCTCGACGACCGCAATGGCACCGGAGTTGCGGACACAGAAACGTTCTCCCGCCACACCCGCGATAAATGCCTTACCACTGGTCGCTCCGTAAAGCGCCACGTTGCCGATGATAATGTTCTCAGATGCCTCAAACGTGCTTCCTGCAGGCGGGTAAACGATCAGCTTTCCGCCGGACAGTCCCTTTCCGAAATAATCGTTGGAATCACCGACAAGCTCCAGCGTCAGTCCCTTGGGAATGAATGCGCCGAACGACTGTCCGCCCGCTCCGGTACACAACACACGGTAGGTGTCCTCGTCCAGATCGTCTCCCAGCTTACGGGTAATCTCACTTCCGAGAATCGTGCCGAAGGCTCTGTCTGTGTTGGATACATCCACCTCGATACTCCGCTTCTGTCCACTCTCAATCGCTTTTCCGAGCTGTTTCAGCAGCACGCGCTCATCCAGTGTCTTCTCAAGCTGAAAGTCATAGACCTGCTTCGGGTCGAAGGTAACCTTCTGTCTGGAACCCTCGTAGGGATTCGCAAGAATCTGCGACAGATCAATTTCCTGCTGTCTCTCTGTCAGATGCTCTCTTCTCTTCAAGAGATCTGTGCGGCCGACCAACTCATCCACTGTCCTCACGCCGAGAGCCGCCATATATTCCCGAAGCTCCTGCGCGATAAATCTCATGAAATTCTCGACATATTCCGGTTTTCCGCGGAAGTTCTTTCTAAGCTCCGGGTTCTGGGTCGCCACGCCCACCGGGCAGGTGTCCAGATTGCAGACCCTCATCATCACGCAGCCCATCGTCACAAGCGGCGCTGTCGCAAAGCCAAACTCCTCCGCGCCGAGGATCGCCGCAATCGCCACATCTCTGCCGCTCATCAGCTTTCCGTCCGTCTCGATGCGCACCTTGTTTCTCAGTCCGTTCATGATCAGGGTCTGATGCGTCTCCGCAAGACCCAGCTCCCACGGAAGTCCGGCGTTATGAATGGAATTTCTGGGTGCCGCTCCCGTGCCGCCGTCATAGCCCGAAACCAGAATTACCTGTGCTCCCGCCTTGGCAACGCCTGCGGCAACCGTACCGACACCTGCCTCCGAAACCAGCTTCACGGAAATTCTCGCCTCTGTATTTGCATTCTTCAGATCATAAATCAGCTGCGCCAGATCCTCGATGGAATAAATGTCGTGGTGCGGCGGCGGCGAGATTAAAGATACTCCCGGCGTGGAATGTCTGGTCTTTGCAATCCATGGGTAGACCTTTCCGCCCGGCAGATGTCCGCCCTCACCCGGCTTTGCACCTTGCGCCATCTTGATCTGAATCTCCTTCGCACTGACAAGATAACGGCTTGTGACGCCGAATCTGCCACTCGCCACCTGCTTGATGGCGGAGCACCGGTCAAGTCCGTCAGCGCCTACAGTGAGACGCTCCAGATCCTCACCGCCCTCTCCGGAATTGCTCTTTCCGTGCAGCCTGTTCATGGCAATTGCCATCGTCTCATGCGCCTCCTTGGAAATGGAGCCGTAGGACATTGCGCCTGTCTTGAAGCGGGTGACAATCGCCTCCACCGGCTCCACCTCTTCCAGCGGCACACCCTTCTTCGGATAGTTGAAGTCCATCAATCCACGCAGGTTCTTCACGGAATCCTCGTCATTCACCATTGCCGTATACTGCTTGAACATCTGATAGTCACCGCGTCTCGTGGATTCCTGCAGCATATGGATTGTCACCGGATTATAGAGATGCTCGTCGCCTCCGCTGCGCATCTTGTGATGTCCGGGGCTGTCCAGTGTCAGGTCATTTCCCAGCCCCAGCGGGTCAAATGCCATCGAATGCAGCGCATCTACCTGACTCTCAATATCCTTCAGCGTGATGCCGCCGACTCTGCATACCGTATTGCTGAAATATTTGCTGATCACGTCCTTATCGATACCGATTGCCTCGAAGATCTGCGAACCCTGATAGGACTGGATCGTGCTGATACCCATCTTGGACGCAATCTTGACAATGCCGTGGAGAACTGCGTTGTTGTAATCGTTGACCGCCGCATAGTAATCCTTGTCCAGCATATGATTGTCAATCAGCTCACGGATGGAATCCTGCGCCAGATAAGGGTTGATCGCGCAGGCGCCGTAGCCGAGAAGCGTTGCAAAGTGGTGAACCTCCCTGGGCTCGCCGGATTCCAGAATCAGTGCCACTCTGGTCCGCTTCTTTGTGCGCACAAGGTACTGGTTCAACGCAGAAACCGCAAGCAGCGACGGGATCGGCACATGGTTCTCGTCCACACCCCTGTCGGAGAGGATCAGCACATTGACACCATCGCGGTATGCACGGTCCACCTCTACAAAGAGTCTGTCGATCGCCCTCTCAAGGCTGGTATTCTTATAATAGGTAATGGGAACGACCTCCACCTGGAAGCCCTCCGCCTTCATATTCTTGATCTTCAGCAGATCCGTGTTGGTCAGGATCGGATTGTTGACCCTGAGCACATTACAGTTCTTCGGTGTCTCCTGCAGGATATTGCCCTCGGTCCCGATATAGACGGTTGTCGATGTGACAATCTCCTCGCGGATCGCGTCGATGGGCGGGTTCGTTACCTGCGCAAAGAGCTGCTTGAAATAATGGAAGAGCGGATGATAGGTCTTGCTCAGGACAGGCAATGGCGTATCCACACCCATAGCTGCGATCGCCTCGCTGCCGTTCTTTGCCATCGGGAGAATGCTCTGCTTTAACTCATCGTAGGTGTAGCCGAATGCTTTCTGCATCCGCTGACGTTCCTCGTAGGTGTATTCCGGAACACGCTGGTTCGGGATCGTAAGATCCTTGAGAAAGACAAGATTGTTATCCAGCCACTCGCCATAGGGCTGTCTGGACGCATATTTTTCCTTCAGCTCTTCATCGGAGATCACCTTTCCCTGAACGGTATCGACAAGAAGCATCTTGCCCGGGCGCACCCTCTCCTTCACCTTGATCTTCATCGGGTCAATATCCAGCACGCCGACCTCGGATGCCAGAATCAATGTGTCATCCTCCGTGATCAGGTATCTGGAAGGTCTGAGACCGTTTCTGTCAAGAACCGCTCCCATGATATCTCCGTCCGAAAACAGAATGGACGCAGGCCCGTCCCACGGCTCCATCATGGTCGCATAATACTGGTAAAAATCTCTCTTCGTCTGGGACATCGCCTTGTCATTTGCCCACGGCTCGGGAATGGCGATCATGACAGCCAGTGGCAGATCCATACCGCTCATCACAAGAAATTCAAGCGTGTTGTCCAACATGGCGGAATCCGATCCGGTCTTGTTGATTGCCGGCAATACCTTGTGCATCTGGCCCTTCAGATACTCCGACTCCATGTTCTCCTCTCTTGCCAGCATCTTGTCCGCATTGCCCCTGATCGTGTTGATTTCACCGTTATGCACCATCAGGCGGTTCGGATGCGCACGCTCCCAGCTCGGGTTCGTGTTGGTCGAGAAACGGGAATGAACCATGGCGATTGCCGACACAAAATCCGCGCTCTGCAGATCGGCGAAGAAGGTGCGCAGCTGTCCGACAAGGAACATTCCTTTATATACGATCGTCCTGCTGGAGAAAGATACCACATAGGTGTCCTCCGTGGACTGTTCAAACAGCCGCCTGGCAATATAGAGCTTTCTGTCAAAGGCTAAGCCCTTCTCCACATTTGCGGGTTTCTTCACAAAGCCCTGCATGATGTGCGGCATACATTCCACTGCCTTATGTCCAAGCACATTCGGGAACGTGGGAACCTCTCTCCAGCCAAGGAATTCCAGCCCTTCCTTTTCGACAATGATCTCAAACATCTTCTTCGCCTGATTCCGGCGCAGCTCTTCCTGTGGAAAGAAGAACATTCCAACTCCGTATTCCCGCTCTTTTCCGATCTCTATTCCGAGGGGCTTCGTCACTCTCGCAAAGAATTTATGCGGAATCTGGGTCAGAATACCGACACCGTCTCCGGTCTTTCCCTCTGCATCCTTACCTGCCCTGTGCTCCAGATTCTCCACAATCTTCAAAGCATTCTCCACCGTCTCACGGCTCTTCTGCCCTTTGATATTGACACAGGCACCGATACCGCAGTTATCATGCTCAAATACCTCACGATAAAGCGGTGCCTCCGCTACTTCCTTCCTCACATCAAACATGGCTGTACTCCTTTCTGTTCGCGCCTGCTCACGCATTCCCGAAGCTTCAACACTCACGCAAAAAGAGCGCAAGGGAGCTATTACGCGCTCCTTTGCGCTCTTTGTTTTAAACACTATACAATACTTTTTCTCATTTGTAAATAAAAACTATTTTATAAATTGTCGGATTATTTGTCAATTTGCGTATGCTTGTATAAATTATCTGTCATTTCTTTTCCAAAGCCTCCCTGTTTTCATTCTGATACAATATCATACACCAGATAATCATTTCCTGTCTGTGTGACTACCTTATCCTTCTGAACCAGCCTGTAGTTTCCATCGAGCGATGCAAGGTAATCCTCGAGCCAGAATACATCCCTGTCCTCCGCAACAATAAAACTCACCCTGCCAGAGCTTAGCCCCTGTTGAAGGCTGTCCGCAGCTATATATTTTTCCAGCTTTTGTACATAGACAGGCGAATTCACAGTCCACGCTCCACAGATCGTCAGATTTTCAGGTCTGTTCCCTCCTGCAATTTTTTCTTTTGCCGTAGCAAAGGAAATCGTATCCAGAATATAGAATTGACTCCCCCGTTCCCTGCAATATTCCTGTACCTTTGTATTTTCCTGCGCCTCCTGCGCTGTCTTCTCAATCTCATCTCCGGTTACCGGAAATTTAATTGCAAAAAGCACAATCGTCAGTACCAGAACTACACTATACATAGCCGGCCGTAAAGACTGTTTTTTCTCCTTGTTCCGCAGTAGAATCTGGGCGCACATACCGATCAGGAGTGCTACTTCTACAAGATATAGGCCATTTGTAACGCGCTCCGGCATACGGTTGCGCCAGACAAGATACTCCCAGCAGACAACATGAGAGGCAATGAATGCCAAGGACCCAAATAGCAGAGTCCAGCTCTTCTTATGGTATATGCACAGCAGTACAAAGACAGCAAGCATAGCATACAAAACAATTCCAAAGGAGGAAGAAATTCCAAAAGTATACTGTTGCAGCACCTTCAACAGAGATCTCGCCAGATACTGGTAAGTATATTGGTAGGAGCCTAACTCCTTCTGGTACAGGTTGACTTCGTTAAGTGTTTCCGTGTTCCATTTATCCGAAAGAGAAAAGCTCCATTTTTCCAGCAGAAACTGCTCTCTCCGATCGACAGATAGCTCCCGGTAAAACTCCTCATTGGTATCATAGGCAGGAATTGTGCCGAAATCATATATATCCGTTCTCACCTGATTAAATTCTTCAAACGCCTGCCAATCTTCTCCTCGGTAAGCAATTTTATGCACAAAAAGACAGATTGCCAGAATGCCGAAAATCGCGCCGGCAACAGAGAGGTAATAAAGAAAAGTTTTCTTTTTATGCTCACTGCATACCCACCTATAGAAGCATGCGGTAAGCAGGAATGGGCACAGAAGCAGCCCCATCTGGAACCGCAAAAGACAGGAATACACATACAGAATAACAACTATCCCCGGGCTTCTCTCCTGCTCCGTCACCAAAAGAAAAATTGCCGTGGCAGCCAGAAGCGCACTGGTCATTGTATATTGGATCAGTTGTATTTCAGAGAGAAAAAGCACGGCTGAAAATGTCAGCGCCAAAGCTGATGTTGCCAGCTTTTCCTTCCATGTTTCAGCAAACCTTATTGCGCGATAACCTATCAGATAAAGACATACAAACTGTGTCAATATCAGCCCGCCGCCATACCATGGAATTTCGGGAAATAATTTATACAGAACTGCAAACACTGCCGCCAGAGGATAGATATGGTAAATGTCATGAGCATCCGTTTTCCCACTATAGCTTCCGCTCAGAATATCCGTCAGCATCGAATCGTCATTTGACGAATAGAAAAACCCCCCTCTGCCAGCGCACACAAAATACAAAATAACAACCAGCAAGACCGGCAGAAGCCGTTCCAGCCATTTCTCCGTTTTCTTTGACATGTTCTTTCCTCTTGCATCTCCCGCCTGATTTTTCCATCTCATTGTATCATATGGTGCAAGCTGATGCAAATTCGTCTGTCTTTACCCACTTCCCTGTTGCCTCTTCCAAAGCGGCAGCAAACTCTTCTACACTCGCACAGGAAAGTGCCTGCATAAACCAATCGTTCAACAAAGCCAAATCCTTTTATGCCAGAATTTTACTCTGCAAAGCCTCTGGCACCTCTCCCTTACATCCCAAAGCCATCAGTAAAGCCTCTGCTTTCCCCTCAGTTCTGCCTTTCCTCAGACCATCCTGCCTTCCCTCGGCTCTTCCTTCTGCCCTTCCCTCGGCTCTTCCCTCTTCCCTGACGTCATCATCATGCAATAACTCTTTCATGTACTCCGACCTCCCGGCAAAGCTTCTTATCCTCCATCACCTTGCCAAATATAAAATCATCCGCAATTGTCAGTTCCTCATACCTTTTTGCCATTCGTACTCTCCTCACTCTTTCCGCAGGAG
>USGM01000124.1 GCA_900554205.1 uncultured Lachnospiraceae bacterium | reverse complement strand
GTCTGTGATGGTCTGTTCGTCCTGATCCAAAGTGATTACAACAAACTCATCACCGCCATATCTCGCCACAAAATCCCCCGGGACACATTCCTGTATACTGTCTGCAACAGCCCGAATGCATTCATCCCCTCTGCCGTGTCCGTAGGCATCGTTCATCTGCTTAAAATAGTCAATATCCACAAACAGCACCCCAAGCTTCTTCTGCTGGCGTAATGCCTGTTCAAACGCATCCTCCGCATACCGGTTCAGGCAGCCCCTGTTGTGTACACCGGAGAGCTCATCGTGATCCGCCTGATACAGCAGCCTTGTGTTCTGCCGTTCCAGAAGCTGCTGCTCCTCCTCAATATGAAACAACCGGTTTCTCATCTCCATCATGTTCAGGATCTGACCATACTCCTTGTTTTCATATCGTTCTTTTATTTTGAAGAAGACCCGGGCGCTGTTTTCATATTCCCCATCGCTCATGGCGGCTCCGCAGTATTCCAGCCGATAGGCCAGCATCTGCAGTAGAAAGCCTTCATTATTTTCAGATGCCGCCAGCGGTTCTATGAAATCAAGCACCCTGCTCAGATACGCATACTGCTTCATCAGAATCAAAAGATCAAACAGATTCATAAAGCTATCTACATCCTCTGTTGCATTCTTCCGCCCCTCTGCCTCCTGCACTGCAATTTTAAGGCAATCCTCCGCGTCGTCCTGATCTCCCAGTTTAAAACAGAGCAGCGCAAAAAACGTATAAGCATTCAGCTTCGGGAACTGAGCCGAGTGCTTTCCGCTCTCCATGGCATAAAGCTGCTTTGCCACACTGCCCGCCTCCTCCAGCTTTCCAGCCATCGCAAGGCAATATCCATAACCGGCAAGGATCAACATATAATTATGCATTCCGATTGCGGTGTCATTCTCGGATTTTTCGTATTCCTCCATGCCGATACGGTAACATTCAAAGGCTTTCTCATAAGCGCCGATACGGTAATACACATCCGCAAGGTTCGTGACGACCACCAGTTTAATAAAATGATTCTCGTACTTCTCGGCATAGATTAAAGCTTTCTCATACTGCTCGGCTGCCAGCAGCAGATTGTTCTGCCCGTGCGCGACAACACCAAGCAGGTTATAGCATCTGGAAACGCTGTCCTCCCTGTCCGAGCCGATCAGGCAGCGGATGCTCTCGTTCAGATACCCGAGACATTCATCCTGCCTTCCATTCCTCAGAAAATAGTACGCCATATAATAATTACAGCAGCCGTACAATCCCCTGTCCTTCTCTTCTGTAATATGTGACAGAGCATTCTGTATATCCTCCAGCTGTACTCCCGATGTGCTTGCGATCTTTTTCTCAATGATGTCTATCCAAACAGTCAGATCGCTATCCTTTTTCGCCATCTCTGTCACCCGCCTTTCCTACTTCTTTTGTATCATGCAACTATTTCCATTTTATCTTCATGCCCTGAGAATCGCAAGGGAAAATTTAAGAAATATCTCTGTTTGCAAAGACGGCTCCGGATGCTATAATGAAGACATGAACAGAGAGAATGATTTTTACGCGGCAAAATTTAACAGTATACAGGCGCTGCGCGGCATTGCCGCGCTTTTTGTAGTGCTGGAACATATCCGTTTTCTGAACTGTGGAGCCTTTGGTGTTGACATCTTTTTCTGTATCAGTGGATTCATGATCCTGTTTTCCACACAGAAAAGTACGGATCACTTCCTCTCCAAGCGCCTCATCCGGATTGTACCCTTCTACTGGCTGATGACGCTCGTAACCTATGCCCTTTTACTGCTCGCGCCCGGTCTGTTCGCGCAGACAAAGGCAGACCCGGTACTCCTGGTCAAGAGCCTTTTCTTCATTCCTTTCAACATCGGCGGCGGATTATTTCAGCCCCTGCTGCGGATCGGCTGGACAATAAATTGCGAAATCTTCTTTTATATTTTATTTTATATTTCTTTTAAGATCAGTCATAAATACCGCGGTCTGATCTGCAGCGGTCTGTTGATGCTTACTGTTTTGCTGGCGGCACTTTTCCCATCCGTTTCGCCGTTCTTAAGCTTTTACGGCGATCCCGTCATGCTGGAATTTATCCTTGGAATGATGGCACAGCATATCTGCCACAGGCTCTATACCCTGCATATGTCAGGAAAGCTTCCGCGCCTCCTGTTGACTTTTTCCTTTATTACGGCGACATTATGCTTTACAGGACTTCTGGTCACCAGACAATATGCAGATGCGATAGGCTTCCGCAGACCCATTCTGTGGGGGCTTCCCGCACTGGTCATCCTCCTGTGCTTCTTCCTGATCGGTCTGTACCGGAACATGCCGGGCGCACTCACCCGTTTAGGCGACATCAGTTTTTCGCTGTATCTGATCCATTATTATCCGGTTACCTTTCTTGACAGAAAAGTATTCGATTTCAGTGCCGCGTCTCCCCGCGCGTTCTTAGGTGTCGCTGTCTGCTTTGCCGTCAGCACGATTCTTGCGCTCTTCGGGTATGAGATCATTGAAAAACGATTCTCCGGGTGGCTGCGGAGGAAGCTCCTTAAGCCCCACCGATAAATCGCTCAAATGTCCTTGCGAAGGACTATGAAATATTATATGATGGTTGTAATTGTTTCAAGACAGACCGAATAAAAACCAGAAAAGAGGTAATATCATGACAACCAACGAAAAAGCACTGCTGATGCATGAGAAGTGGAATGGAAAGCTCGAGACGACTGCAAAGGCGCCGGTAAAGAACCGCGAGGATCTTGCAATCGCCTATACTCCCGGCGTTGCAGAGCCCTGTAAGGTCATTGCCCAGGATAAGGAGGCAGCCTACAAATATACGATGAAGGCAAATACCGTCGCTGTCGTTTCCGACGGCAGTGCTGTCCTCGGTCTCGGAAATATAGGCCCTCACGCCGCAATGCCGGTCATGGAGGGAAAGGCTGTACTGTTCAAGGAGTTCGGCGGTGTCAACGCTGTACCGATCTGCCTCGACACTCAGGACACCGAAGAGATCATCAAGGCTGTCACTTGGCTTGCCCCGGGCTTCGGCGGAATCAACCTTGAGGACATCAGCGCACCCAGATGCTTTGAAATCGAAGAAAGACTCAAGGCAACCCTTGATATTCCCGTCTTCCATGATGACCAGCACGGTACAGCCATTGTCGTGCTCGCCGGTATCATCAATGGTCTTAAGGTTGTTAAGAAGCGCAAGGAGGATTGCAAGGTCGTTGTCAACGGTGCCGGAAGCGCCGGTGTTGCCATCACAAAGCTGCTTCTGACCTACGGCTTCCCCAACATCGTCATGTGCGACAAGGTAGGCATTATATCGAAAGAAACCGAAGGACTGAACTGGATGCAGCAGAAGATGACAGAGGTCACAAACCCGAACAACGAGACCGGTACTCTCGCAGATGCCCTGAAGAGTGCGGATATTTTCGTCGGAGTCTCAGCCCCCAATATTGTGACTCCCGAGATGGTCGCCTCCATGAACCCTGATTCCATATTGTTTGCCATGGCAAACCCGGTGCCTGAAATCATGCCCGATGTTGCAAAGGCTGCCGGCGCGCGTGTTGTCGGAACCGGCAGAAGCGATTTCCCGAATCAGGTAAACAACGTGGTTGCCTTCCCCGGAATTTTCAAGGGCGCTCTGGAGGGACGTGCCACGCAGATCACAGAGGAAATGAAGCTGGCTGCCGCCGAAGCGATTGCCGGTCTTGTTCCCGAGAGTGAACTGAATGAGGACAACATTATGCCGGAGGCCTTCGACCCGAGAGTCGCTGATCTTGTCGCAGAAGCTGTCAAATCCCATATCCGCTAACGGAGGTTGTATGTCACAGACAGACTGGCACGGCAAACCCTATTATTCTCTGGATGCATGGTGTAAAAATACCTATCAGCATAAATGCTATAAAGTGGCCCTGAATGCCCATATGAGCTGTCCCAACCGGGACGGCACGCTGGGCACTCGGGGCTGTATCTTCTGTAGCGAAGGCGGAAGCGGTGACTTCGCAGGCGATCTCACATCGGGAATCCGCAAAATTGCCGACAAACTGCCGGACATGACATCTCCCTGCATTATCGCCTATTTTCAGGCATACACGAACACCTATGCCCCTTACAGCTACCTTGAAAAAGTTTACACGGAGGCTCTTTCTTATCCTCTGGTGTGCGGCATTTCGATTGCCACACGCCCGGATTGCCTTCCTGAGGAAGTGCTTGACCTGCTCTCCTCCTTAAAGGAACGCTTTCCCGATAAATTTATCTGGATAGAGCTCGGTCTGCAGACCATCCATCAGCGCACGGCGGACTTTATCCGCAGAGGCTATGAGCTCCCCTGCTTTGAAGCTGCTGTGACGCGCCTGAACGCGATCGGCATTCCCGTCATCGTTCATGTCATTCTGGGGCTTCCCGGAGAAACTGAAGCCCAGATGCTCGAGACTGTTCAATACCTGAATGCTTTTCATCCCTTCGGCATAAAGCTGCAGCTTTTGCATGTACTGGAAAACACCGATCTGGCGGATTGCTACAGGAATGGGGATTTTGATGTACTGACGAAGGATGCCTATCTTGAGATCGTGACAAGCTGTCTGGAGGTACTCTCTCCCGATATTGTCGTACATCGTGTGACTGGGGACGGCCCGAAAAAAATACTGATTGCTCCACAATGGAGCGCCGACAAACGCGACGTGCTCAACAGTCTGCACGCGCTCATGAAAAAGAGAAATGCCCGTCAGGGCGATAGAATTGTGAGGAAATTATGATACAAGACCCTTTAACTCTCTATAAACTTATCGTACTCTACATGCTGAACCGTGTCAGCTTTCCCATGACGACCGCTCAGGTCAGCGATTTTATCCTCGGCCGTGAATATACGAATTTTCTGACCCTCCAGCAGGTGATCAACGAACTGACCGACGCCAACATGATCTCCTCTGAGACCATACGCAACCGCACGCACCTTGCGATCACCGACGAGGGACGCGATACTCTCAATTTCTTCCAGAACCGTATCAGCGACACCATCAAGCAGGAGATCAACACCTATTTCCGCGAAAATGAATTTTCACTGCGCAATGAAGTCTCCGTGCTGGGCGACTATTATAAGTCCACCTCGGGCGAATACGAGGCTCATCTGGTTGCAAAGGACAGAGGCATCCGTGTAGTTGACATCACTCTGTCCGTTCCCGACGAGCCGACAGCCGCCGCAATCTGCGACAACTGGCAGAAGAAGAACCAGAATATTTACCAATATCTGATTCAGCAGCTCTTCTAGTTCTCCTGCTCTGCCTCGGATTTTATTTTCTTCATATGCTCTCTGATCTTTACCTCATAGCCATTTCCGGACGGTTTGTAAAACTCCTGTCCATCCAGCTCGTAAGGCAGATACTGCTGTCTCACATAATGGTTAGGATAATCATGTGCATACTTATAGCCTGTACCGTGTCCCAATTTCGCCGCTCCTTTATAATGTGCATCCTGCAGATGGGTCGGAATCGGCAGATTTCCTGTCCTTTCCACCGCCTGCATCGCACTGAAAATCGCTTCACAGCTTGCATTGCTCTTCGGCGCACACGCCACATAAGCGGCAGCCTGCGCCAGAATGATCTGCGCCTCCGGCATTCCGATACGTTCCACCGCCATAGAGGCATTTGTCGCCACGACAAGCGCCTGCGGGTCAGCATTTCCCACATCCTCCGCCGCACATATCATAATACGTCTCGCAATGAATGCGACCTCTTCCCCGGCATACAGCATTCTCGCCAGATAATACACTGCCGCGTCCGGGTCAGAGCCTCTCATGCTCTTGATAAATGCCGAAATCGTATCATAATGGTTGTCACCGGTTTTGTCATAGCGGAGCGTCCTCTTCTGAATACACTCCTGCGCAACCTCAAGTGTAATGTGAATTTTGCCGTCGGAAGCGTTTCTCTCCGTCGTCATAATGCCAAGTTCAACCGCATTCAGGGCATGTCTTGCATCCCCGCCGGAAAGCTCCGCAAGGAAATCCACAGCGGCATCGTCAATCACCGCGTCATAGGCACCCATGCCTCTGTCACTGTCGTAGACCGCCTTCCTGATCAGCTCCTTGATCGACTCCGGCGGAATCGGCTTCAGTTCAAAGATAACAGAGCGGGAAATCAAAGCCCCGTTGACTTCAAAATACGGATTCTCCGTCGTCGCGCCAATCAGAATCAGCGTGCCGTCCTCGACGAAGGGAAGCAGATAATCCTGCTGGCTCTTATTAAAGCGATGTATCTCGTCAATGAACAGGATCGTTCGCTTTCCATACATCCCCTGCAGATCCTTCGCCTTTGCAACGACCTCCTCCATGTCCTTTTTCCCGGCAACCGTCGCATTAATCTGGGTAAACTCCGCACTTGTCGTATTCGCTATGACCTTTGCCAGCGTCGTTTTCCCGGTACCGGGAGGTCCGTAAAAGATGATCGAGCTGATCTTGTCCGCCTTGATGGCGCGGTAAAGCAGCTTGTCCCTGCCTATGATGTGCTCCTGCCCGACCACCTCGTCCAGCGTCCTCGGACGCATCCGCGCTGCAAGCGGCGCTTCCTTCTCCATATTCGTGCTGCGCATATATTCAAAAATGTCCATGCTGCCTTCTCTCTGCTACTTTCCGTCCTTTAGCGTCACCTGATTTTCATGAACGGTGACCGATTTCATACTGCGCAGAAAACTTGATATTCTGCTGAACCCAAACTGTTTAAAGTCGAGCTGCTTGTACTTCTTATGAAGCTCATCATTCAGAGTGGACAGATTGTCAATGACACCACCGCTCTTCTCGATCAGATTATAGATCTCTCTCTCCAGCTCCGTCTTCGTCAGCGTGGAGCGCCGCTCGACATAATGCTGATTATTGACCTTCTTCACACTCAGATCAGGCAGCTCCTGTGCCACCATGGTACTCAGCTTTGTATAGCCGTAATTTCGCACATCAAAATCCGAAAATTTATCGTTCAATCGGTTTCCAATGCGTGCTAGATCGACCTGTTTGCCATCATTCTCGTTAATCAGGGCGAGAATCGCCTGCCGCACCTCCTGAATGGAGGTCACATTCTGCTCCTCCGTTCCCTCAAGATTCTCATTGCCCTCCAACGCCTTATTCTGCTCTGCTACGAGGTTCAGATGTATAAATTTGTTACAGGCTCTCGTCAATGCAAGCGGCGTCTTCGACTCGCCCATGCCCAGAACGAACATATTCTCCTCCCGCAGGCGCATGGCAAGTCTGGTAAAATCGCTGTCACTCGTCACCAGACAGAAGCCCTGCACCTTGTTCTTATAGAGAATATCCATCGAATCAATGACCATTGCCATGTCCGTCGCATTCTTCCCTGTCGTATAAGAGAACTGCTGCACCGGCATGATCGAATATTCCAGTAAAAGCCCCTCATTCCATCCATTGCTCTTAGACCAGTTTCCGTAAATCCTTCGATAGGTCGATAACCCGAACTTCTCCAGCTCCTCAAAAATTGTTGCCGCATATTTGGAACTGATGTTATCCGCATCGATCAACACCGCAAACTGCATTCTCTCCGCCGTAAGGTTTTCAACAACCTCCTCCATTTTCACCCCTCCTGTTTTCACTCCTGCTCTTCCTTATTTCTTCTGTTCAGCAGCTTTCTGATAAGATGCCATATTTCCCTGATGAATGCAAACACCAAAAACATGCAGATAAATCCCATCACGCCAAACATGATATCCGCGAACTCCATCACGCCTGTATTGGTCACCCTCTGTCCTATCTCAATGGCAAAGGTGATAACAATAATCAGGGTAAACACATAAATCCAGCTGATAACCATGACATGATTCTTCCGCGCCAGCCACTTAAAAAATGGATATACCACAAAGATCATCGCCATTCCGAGCGCACCTATAATCAGAAAATGCAGCTCCTTATCAGAAAAATTGTATTCGTAAGCATCATTCAGCTTTAACAGCCAGTTATGTACCCGCGCAATCTGCTCCACAATCCAGTATAAATATTTTCCCATAATAAACTTCCAGCTCCTTCTTTTCTCTGTACAGAGAAAATTTTATCATGGATTCCACCGTCTTGCAAGCTATCGGAATCTTAGGAGCCTTCTGCCGTGAAGCTTTCCGTCATGCCCCTGCCAGCCACTGCTCCACTGTTTCAAGGCTCTCCTCAACAATCTCCGCGATCTGCTCTACGGGCATGTTGATTTTCTTCAGATTCGCAGCAGTTGCTCGCTTTTCTGCGAGCCTGCCCTCGCGGAGACCGATGCTTCTCCCCCGCTCCTCCCGCATTGCAAGCTTCTCATTCAACAGACTTTCAAATTCTTCACTCATTACGCTTCCCTCCTTCTCCAGTTCGAGCTGCACTCCCGCATAAAATGCCGGATGCCACTGGAG
>USGM01000123.1 GCA_900554205.1 uncultured Lachnospiraceae bacterium | reverse complement strand
TCTCAACCGTTGTCGTCCCACCGGAAAGCGCCTCCTTTATCCCATCCAGAATCCGGTCTGCCTCCGCGTCCTGCGCCTGCGTGACCGCCTGACTGATCATCTCGTCCAGTTCTGCCTGCGAATAGACCACTGCGCCGGAAATTGCCTCCACGGAATCCTGCCCCGCCTCACCATCACCCGTGACAGCTGCCGGTCCGGCATCCCCGTCGTGCTGCGTTATTTTTTCATATAGCGTCATTCCGCCGTACATGACCGCAACGAGAAACACAAGACACCCGAGCATGGCTAAGCCAACGCCGATTACGGAAGTCCGTCGTCTGTTTTTTCTCGCCCTGCGAAGCCTCTCTTCTCTCTCTCTGTTCCCGTTGTTCCTGATATCGTCTGTCTGCATATGTCTCTCCCATCTGACTGCCGGATTAAAACTATATTAATATAACTATTCAGAGCCCACATTCGCAAAACCGCCTCTGCGAGGCTTTTCTTTTGCTCATGTGTGCTTCTCGCCATATGAATTGATGCAAACAGCCTTACGCAAGCCAGCTTGCTCAGTCTGTTTCACCAATTCACATGGCTCTGAATAGTTACATCTTAACCGATATTGCCCGATAGGGAAAGCGGAAATAAATAGTTTTTATAAAATCTTAAGGCTTCAGCCTCCTGCGCGTTCTCTCAGCCGCAGCAGGATCTTCTTTTCCAGTCTGCTGACCTGAACCTGACTGATCCCGAGAATCGATGCGATTTCCATCTGGGTCTTGTTCTGGAAATAGCGCATGGAGATCAGTTCCCGCTCTGACGGGCTCAGCGTATCCAGCAGCTGCGTCAGGAGCAGATGATTCAACAACTCCTCCTTCTCGGTATCTTCCCCGCCGATGCCCCCCGCCATGCTGCTGCCCACACTGCCGTTCACTCCGCGCACTACCCTGTCCACCAGATAGACCTCACTGCCGTCATCCTGATAGACAGCGCTGTAGATGGATTCCACCTCTATGGATGCCTCCATGGCGACGACGACATCCTCCTTCGTCAGCCCCGTCGCCTCAGTGATCTCCTGCAGCGTCGGCTCTCTGCCCTCCTCCGCCTGTAGCTTCTGTCTGGCAAGCTTGACCTTCAGTCCGTTTTCCTTAATTGTCCTCGACACCTTCACCGGACCGTCGTCTCTCAGAAACCGTTTGATCTCACCTGTGATCATCGGTACGGCATAGGTGGAAAACTGCAGTCCCAGCTCCAGATTAAATTTATCGATCGCCTTCATCAGACCAATCGTGCCGATCTGGAAGAGGTCCTCCTGCTCATATCCCCTCCCTGCAAAACGCCTTACAATATGGTGGACAAGTCCGAGATTTTTTTCTATCAGTACTTCTCTTGCATCCTTTTCTCCTGCCTGTGACCTTGCGATCAGTACTGACGTCTCCTCCATGCCTAATCCTCTCTGTCTATCCAGTCACCGACCCCGATTTTCTTTTTCATGCGCACCGTCGTTCCCTTCCCCGGCTCGCTCTCCACCTCAAGATCATCCATAAAGGCTTCCATGAAGGCGAAGCCCATGCCCGACCGCTCCAGCTCCGGCTTCGTCGTAAACAGCGGCTCCATCGCCTGCTCAAGGTTACTGATTCCCTTGCCGGTGTCAGTAACCTCTATATGTAGCACCTCCCCCTCCATCCGGCAGAACACTCTGACCTTGCCGGGATTGATATGCGCCTTATCCGCAGGCTGTCCTTTCGCGCCGCCGTAGCCGTACAGATTCTCATAGCCGTGTATGATGGAATTTGTCACCGCCTCGGACACTGCGGTCTTCACATCCGCCAGCTCCTCAAGCGTCGGATTCGCGCCTGCGGCAAATGCGGACACCGCCACCCGGGCTAAGCCCTCGTTATCAGAAACCGCGTCAAACAGAAGTTCCATTTCGTTATTCATGACTCCAGTACCTCCACAATTCTTTCTAAACCGGATATTGTAAGTATCCTTCTGATCTGCCTGTCTGCGTGGATCACATAGATATGCCCGCCAAAGCAGGATATTTTCCGGTGCCGTCCCATAATGATCCCGATTCCCGAGGAATCCATAAACCTCGTGTTCTCAAAGTCAAAGACTACGTTGCTGACATCATCACGGCATAACAGCCTGTCCGCATTCTCACAGATGAATCCCGCCCTGTGGTGATCCACCTCCTCCGGCAGTCGTATCATCAGGCAGTTATCGATCACCTGAAAATCCTCGGTCGTAATCTGTTCCATACACTCACCCTTCTCCTCTCTAATTTTAACGATTATAAAAAACAGGAAATCCATCAATTTCAGGAAACAGTTGTACAGGATGCACCTGACCACAAGCAGTGCACTCTGGAGCCGCCGGCGCTTAGTTCCCGTACTGTGGGAACTTATGCGTCCGCTGCGTGCGGAAGGTAGCGAGAGCGTGCCTGCGGTGGTCTGTGCATCCTGTGCAACGTTACTCGCTGAAACACCATCTCTTACCTAACCGTTTCCACAATAAAAGAACCCATAGTCTTCCTACAGGTTCTTTTCTTTCGTATCTCTTCGATTGTTTTACTCTGTCGTCACCCCAAGCTCTTTCAGATACTGGTTGGCATCCCTCACCCGGGTGGAATCAGGGAAGAGCTCGATCACCTTCTGATAGGTCTCGATTGCCTTCTCATTGTCGCCGTTCCTGTGATAGGAACGTGCGAGGAAATACAGGGCATCCGTATTGGCGGGATCGTAGTAAACCGCCCTTGTGAAGCTCTCTATCGCCGCCGGATACTCGTCATGCCGGAAATAGTCATATGCCTCGTTGTAATAGTTCACCGCAAGCTCCGGCCCGATGACTCCCAGCAAAGTCTGGTACAAGGTCTGGAAGCCCTCCGAGGTCTCCTCCAGATTGACTGACTGCGCAATATTTTCAAGGTCTGCCGCAGTCGCCACATTGTCTCCGTTTTTCAGGTAATCCGATGCCGCAGTCAGAAGACTGTCAAAGGTCTGCATCGTGCCGCCGTTTCCGACAAAGCCCTCAACATCCGCCTCAAGCTCTGCGATCTGGCTCTGCAGCTTGTCCCTCTCGCCCTCAAGTTCCTGGATGCGCGCTGTCTTTGCATCAGACTGGCTGCTGATCTCTGTGATCGTCTTCTGCGCCTCCGCCTTCGCGTTGGACTGTGCCGCCGGAACCATGAGCCAGTATGCCACGGCAATGCCGATGACGAGACCGATGCCAATATTAATCAGGGTGGAAACGCCGCTGTTCTTAGGCTCTTTGACGTTCAGTGGCTGTATGATCATCTCATTGTCGCTGACATATCTTACGGCATCTTCCTTTTTCCGCTTACTGCCCTGCTTCACGGACTCATCCGGAACAAGCATCAGCTCGACTTCCTTCAGATACCGCAGGGTCTGCGTATTGTTCCTGTCGATGTCCATGCACTTGCGCAGCTCTCTCTCGGCGCGCTCCCACTGCTCGCTGTCCATGTATAAAAGCGCCAGCAGCTGATGCGCGCGGACGAACCTTGGATTCAGGGAAAGCACCTTTTTCAGCTGGATCACGGCGAGATCCTTGCTGTCCTGATAGCAGTAGGTCAGCGCCTGATTATATTTCTTGATCGTCTGGTTAATGGAATCCAGTCTGGCGGCATTCGACTGCAAACGCTCGATATAGTCGTCCGCAACATTTTTCTCCGGCCGGAGATTCTTGCTGATGACCCACTCGCTGAGCGCCGCCACGACCTCACCCATCTCGAAATAGACAAGTCCAAGCAGATTTCTCGCTTCGATATTATTTTTATTAAATTTCAGACTCTGTCGCAGACTGTTGATCGCACCGGTCAGGTCTCTGACACCGGCCTTCTCAAGTCCATCGTTGTAATACATGTTGGAAACGAACATAATCTTCTTATATACCGATACGTCCGCTCCGCAGGCGGTGCAAAAATCATGCTCCGACAGATGACATCCGCAGTTATAGCAAAACATTTTACACCTCTTTTGACTCTTTCTCCTCAGATTCCTTTATCATTTTCACCAGCAGATCAGCCATATCCGTCAGATCCTGATTGTATATGGCATCCTCCGCATCCTCGACCTCGAGACTGGGATGAAATTTTTTCAGTTCCTCTTCAAAATTTATCATCTCTAAGCAGCTCCTTTATCTCACCGACCAGATACAGGCTTCCAGCGACATAGATCCGCTCGCCCGGCATCCGGCTACGCAACAGCTCACGAAAAGCCGTCTCCACACTATCGTACCTCTGATAAACACATCGGGGATATTTCCGGAACAGTTCATCCAGCGCATCCAGCATCAGCGCTCTCCCCGTCTGCATATGTGCAATGAATATACGGTCAAAGAGACCGGAACCCACCAGCTCCCCGACCATGCTTTCATAGTCCTTGTCCTTTACCACGCTGAACAGAAGCGCCCTCGAACCGGTATGCCCGTCTCCGGCAACCGTCTCCAGAAATGCCCGGATGCCGTCTTCATTGTGGGCACCGTCCACATACGTCTCGGGAAGCACCTCTTCCATTCTGCCCGCCCAGAAGCAATCTGATACACCCTTTCTGATCGCCTCCGCGCTGATCGTCGCACCCTTGTCGAGCACCTCGACCGCCCTGACCGCAAGAGCCGCATTTTCCATCTGATAAGCAGCGATCGTATGCAGATTAAGACTAATATAATTATAATACTCAGTGCCTACAGAAAAATCAATGCTTTTATTTTCAAAACGCAGGAAGCGATAGTCCTTTTTCGACACCGGGTACGCCTTTACACCAAGTTCCGCCGCTTTCTCCGAAAATACCCGGCTTGTGGACGCGCAGGTGTCCCAGAAAACGACAGGCGCACCGGCATGAATGATCCCCGCCTTCTCTCCCGCGATCTTCTCGACCGTATCTCCCAGATACTCCACATGATCCAGACTGATGTGCGTGATCACCGCCAGCTCTTTGGCGGAAACCGCGTTCGTCGCATCCAGCCTCCCGCCCAGCCCCGTCTCAAGAATACAGAAATCGGGTCTGCTCTCCGGAAAAACTACCATTGCTATGAAAAAGAGGTATTCAAAGTAAGTCGGGTGATAGGCACGCTCTCCGCGCTCGAGACTTTCCCAGTCCAGCATCTCATAAATGGTCAGAAAAGCACGAAGAAAAGCCTCCTCGGAAATCATTCTTCCCTCCACAAGAAACCGCTCCCTGATATCGACCAGATGCGGCGAGGTAAACAGAGCCACGCGATACCCTGCTGCCTCCAGAATATAACGCATATAGGCACAAACGGAGCCTTTTCCGTTTGTGCCTGCCACATGAATAATCCGCATACCCCTGTCCGGGTCACCGAGCCGGTGGAGGAACGCTTTCGTGTCCTCCATCGTGTTCTTCGTCGTAAACCGCGGGGTTGCGTTAATATAATTTACTGCCTCTTCAAAAGAGGTAATATTTTGTTTTTTCAAGATAGAACACCTCGTTCTTATGACAACTGGGTCAGACGCTCCTTCACCTGCTCCATCATCCTTGTGTACTTCGCCAGCTTTTCCTTCTCCTCGGCGATCTTTGCCTCCGGCGCCTTAGAGATAAAGCGCTCATTTGACAGCATACCGTTTACTCTGGCAAGCTCGCCCTCCAGGCGCTTCTGCTCCTTCTGCAGACGCTCGATCTCCTGTGCAATGTCAACCAGCTCTGCAAACGGCATATACAGGGTTGCGCCGGGGATCACAACGGATACCGCATCCTGTGCGATTCCGCTCTTGTCCTTCTGGATCATTACCTCGCTCGCATAGGCAAGGGACGCAAAGAACAGTCTTCCCTCTGTGAACGCATTCAGAATGCTCTCATCCTGGCTGACAACATACACGCTTGCCTTACGGCTGGGTGCTACGTTCATCTCGCTCCGGATGTTTCGGATGCCGCGGACAGCTTCCTTGATGATCTCAATGTCGCGCTCCTCCTTCTCAAAGCATCTCTGCTCGCTGTACTCCGGCCATTTGCTGATCATGATAGACTCTTCCTCGCTCTGCAGCGTACAGAAGATTTCCTCGGTGATGAACGGCATGTACGGATGAAGCAGCTTCAGTGCGTCGATCAATACCGTCTTTAAGGTCCAGAGCGCCGCATTCTGGCTCACCGTATCATCGGAATTATACAGTCTCGGCTTCACCATCTCAATGTACCAGTCGCAGAATTCATCCCAGATGAAATCATATACCTTCTGGACAGCGATACCAAGCTCAAAGTTCTCCATGTTATCGGTGACATCCCTGATCAGCGTGTTCAGCTTGGAAAGGATCCACTTGTCCACCGGCTGAAGCTGTGTTGTCTCAGGCTCTGTCACTTCCTTGCCATCCATGTTCATCATGATAAATCTGGAGGCATTCCATACCTTGTTGGCAAAGTTTCTGCTGTTCTCCACTCTTTCATAGTAGAAACGCATATCGTTGCCGGGTGCATTTCCGGTGATCAGCGTCAGGCGAAGCGCATCCGCCCCGTACTGGTCAATAATCTCCAGCGGGTCGATACCGTTGCCGAGAGACTTCGACATCTTTCTGCCCTGACTGTCTCTCACAAGTCCGTGGAACAGTACCGTCTTAAACGGCTTCTCGCCCATCTGCTCGTAGCCGGAGAAAATCATTCGGATAACCCAGAAGAAGATAATGTCATAGCCCGTTACCAGTACATCTGTAGGATAGAAGTATTTCAGATCCTCCGTCTGCTCGGGCCAGCCCAGCGTCTCAAAGGGCCAGAGTGCCGAGGAGAACCATGTGTCCAGCGTATCGGGATCCTGCGTCAGATGCTCACAGCCGCACTTCGGACACTTCTTCGGCATCTCTTTCGCAACCGTTACCTCGCCGCACTCGTCGCAATAGTAGGCGGGAATCCTGTGTCCCCACCAGAGCTGACGGCTGATACACCAGTCACGGATATTGTCCGTCCAGTTGAAGTAATTCTTCTCCATGCGCTCGGGGATCAGCTTGATCTCGCCGTTCTTCACCGCCTCAACGGCAGGCTTGATCAGCTCGTCCATCTTGACGAACCACTGCTCCTTTACAAGCGGTTCGATCGTCGTCTTACAGCGGTCATGTGTACCGACATTGTGGCTGTAGTCCTCGATCTTTACAAGCAGTCCGAGGCTGTCAAGCTCCTTGACAATCGCCTCTCTTGCCGCATAACGATCCATGCCCGCAAATTTTCCGCCGTTCGCATTGATCGTCGCATCGTCGTTCATGACATTGATAATCGGAAGGTTGTGGCGCTTGCCAACCTCAAAGTCGTTAGGGTCATGTGCCGGTGTGATCTTTACAACGCCGGTTCCGAACTCTCTGTCTACATAGGTGTCCGTGACAACCGGAATCACACGGTTCATAATCGGCAGAAGGACGCTCTTGCCAATCAGATGCTGATACCGCTCGTCATCGGGGTGGATTGCCACCGCAGTATCGCCCAGCATCGTCTCGGGACGTGTCGTCGCAAAGGTCAGGAACTCCGTTGTGCTCGGTGTCCCGTCATCGTTCATAATCGGGTACTTAATGTGCCAGAAGTGACCCGCCTGCTCCTGATATTCCACCTCTGCATCGGAGATGGAGGTGTTGCAGACAGGACACCAGTTGATGATGCGGGAGCCCTTGTAGATATAGCCTTTCTCATGCATCTTTACAAAGACTTCCGTAACTGCCTTGTTGCAGCCTTCGTCCATCGTGAAGCGCTCTCTGTCCCAGTCGCAGGAGGAGCCCATCTTCTTCAGCTGGGAGATGATTCTCCCGCCGTACTCCTTCTTCCATTCCCATGCTCTCTCTAAGAATTTCTCTCTGCCAAGATCGTGCTTATCGATTCCCTGCTCCTTCAGCTTCTCGATAATCTTGACTTCGGTTGCGATGGATGCGTGATCGGTTCCCGGCTGCCACAGCGCATTATACCCCTGCATTCTCTTGAAGCGGATAAGAATGTCCTGCATGGTGTTGTCAAGCGCATGTCCCATGTGCAGCTGTCCCGTGATATTTGGCGGCGGGATCACAATGGTAAAAGGTTTTCTGGAGTAATCCACTTCCGCGTGAAAGTACTTCTTCTCCAGCCATTTTTCATACAATCTGTCTTCAATCCCCTTGGGATCGTAGGTCTTTGCCAGTTCCTTGCTCATAGCTACCTCCTTATTGTCAGCGTAAAACAAAAGCCCTCTGCCGGCTTTCGTCAGCAAAGGGCGTGTATACGCGGTACCACCTTTGTTCGCAGCGTCCTCACGGTCACTGCCTCAGCGACTTCTTACAAAGTCCTATCCGGTAACGGGGATAAAACGTGAAATCCTACTCACCTTTCGGATTTCCGGCTCGGAAGCTACCTTCCGCATTCCTTCCTTTAAGCAGCCTCCCAGCGTCCTCACGGACAGCCGCTCTCTCTATCAAGGGAAAATGCCTACTCCTCTTCGTCACAGCCTTTTCAATTCATCAGATAAAGAAAATATAGTCTATCCTGCACTGTTTGTCAAGACAGGATTTGAGCTTTTTCCGCTTCCGCCAGCCATCGCTAGTTCATCCATGCACGGCATATCTCCTCGACAGGATATTCCGGCGCATACTGCTCCGCAATCCGACAGATTTTCTGAATGTTTTCAACCGGCTCCTCCAACGCATCCGCGATCTCCTCCGGCGTCTTCCCCTTTTTCAGTTTGCTACAAACTATCTCCGCCAATATCTGGACACGTCCCTGCTCCACACCCTGCTCGATTCCCTGCTCCATGCCCTGTGCAATTCCGCGTTCTATGCCCTGCTCGATTCCCTGTGCAATTCCACGCTCCATGCCCTCTTCAAATTCCTCTTTCCGGATCATCTGCTCCCGCTTCTCCCATGTGTAATCCAGATGCGTCATCTTCTTCACCTCATCCTTCCTGTCTCTGAAAAAGTCCTCCAGCACATGAT
>USGM01000122.1 GCA_900554205.1 uncultured Lachnospiraceae bacterium | reverse complement strand
TCATTCAGCAGCTTCATAACCGCTTCCTTCAGCTTCGCATTGCGGAAGGCTGTCGCAAAGAATTTCGCACTGCCGTCCGGCTCGTCACCTGCCGAGAAGCCTCCGGGGAACATGATGATCTGTGCCTGATCAATCGCCTTTTCAAATTCGTCCACGGACTCTCTGATGTCCTGCGCGCTCAGGTTGCGGAACACCCTCGTCTCCACCTCTGCTCCCGCGCGCTCAAATGCCTTCGCGCTGTCGTATTCGCAGTTTGTTCCCGGGAATACTGGAATGAATACCGTCGGCTTTGCGATCCGGTGCTTGCAGACATAAATGCTGTCCGCCTTGTAGAGCGGGCTGTCCACCGCTGTCTTATCCTTCTCAGCCTTTGTTGCAAAGACCTTCTCCAGCTTGGAAGTCCATGCCTCCAGCGCCTCATCCATGGTAATGCACACATCTCCGAACACGAATACCGGCTCTTCCGTAACGGTTCCGATCACACTGTAATCCAGTTCCTTTTCCTCTAACAATGCAAGGCTCTCCGCCGGGATCTCCGCAATGATGTCGCCGAGTCCGTTGCCGAACACCTTGTCTACGGTCAGTCCGCTCTCCAGTGTCACACCGAGTCTGTTGCCGAACGCCATCTTTGAGACGGCCGCTGCCACACCCTTTGCGTCCAGCGCATAGGCGGACACGATCACACCACTCGCCGTCAGCTCATGGATCGCGGCATAGAGCTCTGCCACCGCGCCATACATCGGAATGTCGAAGTCATCCTTCTCTATCTCGAAGCGAACCAGCTTATTTCCTGCCTTCTTCAGCTCAGGTGTCACAATCTCTCCCTGCTTTGCAATGTCAACTGCAAAGGATACCAGCGTCGGCGGAACATCGATATGGTTGAAGGTGCCGGACATACTGTCCTTGCCGCCGATGGATGGCAATCCGAAACCGATCTGTGCATCATATGCGCCGAGCAGCGCCGCAAAAGGCTGGCTCCAGCGCTCCGGATCGCCTGTCATCCTCCGGAAATACTCCTGGAAGGTGAAGCGGATCTTGGAGGCATCTCCACCTGCCGCCACGATCTTCGCCATGGACTCAACCACCGCATACACCGCTCCGTGGTAAGGACTCCATGAGGACAGATAGGGATCAAATCCATAGCTCATCATGGTAACGGTGTCGGTCTTGCCCTTGAGCACCGGCAGCTTCGCCACCATCGCCTGTGTCTCTGTGAGCTGATGAACACCGCCGTAAGGCATCAGAACGCTTCCTGCTCCGATGGAGGAATCAAACATCTCCACCAGTCCCTTCTGGGAGCAGACATTCAGATCATTCAGCATAGTCAGCCATGCGTCCTTGATATCTCCCTCCTCAAGCTTTTCACCGACCGCGGGAATCGCCCATTTTTCAAAATAGTTATCCTTCTCGTCAGGTATATCAACCTTCACAACGGTCTCCTGATGCGCTCCGTTGGTATCGAGGAAGGCTCTCTTCAGATCGACGATCTTCTTTCCTCTCCAGTTCAGCACCAGTCTCGGCTCCTCGGTGACAACAGCCACCGGTACCGCCTCAAGGTTCTCCTCCGCCGCATATTTCAGGAATTTATCCACATCTGCCGGGGTCACAACAACAGCCATACGCTCCTGTGACTCGGAGATTGCAAGCTCTGTGCCGTCCAGTCCGGCATATTTCTTCGGCACCTTGTCGAGATCGACTGTCAGTCCGTCTGCAAGCTCACCGATTGCCACGGAGACACCGCCCGCGCCAAAGTCGTTACATTTCTTGATAATACGGCTGACTTCCTCGCGTCTGAACAGTCTCTGGATCTTGCGCTCCGTCGGTGCATTACCTTTCTGAACCTCTGCGCCGCAGGTCTCAATCGACTGCTCTGTATGTACCTTGGAGGAACCGGTTGCACCGCCGCAGCCGTCGCGTCCGGTACGTCCGCCGAGCAGAATAATGATATCCCCGGGATCGGAGGTCTCACGGATGACATTGCGCCTCGGTGCCGCACCCATGACCGCACCGATCTCCATGCGCTTTGCCACATAATCGGGATGATAAATCTCCTTGACAAAGCCGGTTGCCAGTCCGATCTGGTTTCCGTAGGAGGAATAGCCGTTTGCCGCGCCGCGGACAAGCTTCTTCTGGGACAGCTTACCCTTTAAGGTCTCTGACACGGGAACGGTAGGATCGGCGGCTCCCGTCACACGCATTGCCTGATATACATAGCCTCTTCCTGAAAGCGGGTCACGGATTGCTCCGCCCAGACAGGTTGCCGCGCCACCAAAGGGCTCGATCTCGGTAGGGTGATTGTGTGTTTCATTCTTGAAGAATACCAGCCACTCCTCTGTCTCCCTGTGATCGCCATAGTCCATCTCCACAGGCACGACAACGGAGCAGGCATTGATCTCATCGGACTGCTCCATGTCCTCGAGCTTGCCGTCCTTCTTCAGCTTTCTCATCGCCATCAGTGCCAGATCCATCAGACAGACAAACTTGTCCTTTCTGCCTGCAAAAATCTCCTCTCTGGTGTCCAGATAGCTCTGATAGGTCGTTTCGATCGGGGAACGGTAATAGCCTTCGCCGAATTCCACATCCGTCAGTTCGGTTGAGAAGGTCGTGTGACGACAGTGGTCTGACCAGTAGGTGTCCAGCACACGGATCTCCGTCATGGACGGGTCGCGCTTCTCATCCGTGCGGAAATAATTCTGGATATGTAAGAAGTCCTTGAAGGTCATAGCCAGCGACAGGGAATCGTAAAGCTTTTTCAGCGCTGGCTCCTCCATCTCAGAAAAGCCGTCCAGCACCGCAATGTCCGCCGGCTCCTCGAAAACGGTGATGAGCGTATCCGGCTTCACCATTCCTGTCTCGCGGGAATCAACAGGGTTAATGCAATATGCCTTGATCTTCTGGCACTCCTCGTCCGTGATGTCCCCAAGAATCATGTAGGTCACAGCAGTACGGATGACAGGCTCCTCATCCTCTCTCAGAAAACGGATACACTGCACTGCAGAATCCGCTCTCTGATCGAACTGTCCGGGAAGGAACTCTACTGAAAACACTCTTGCGCCTGCGGGTACTTCGATAGTCTCATGATAAAGATTATCCACGGGCGGCTCCGAAAAGACCGTTCTGCATGCCTTCTCAAAGATTTCCTCAGAGATATTCTCCACATCGTAACGGATGAACATTCTGACACCCTCGGATCTGACTCCGAGATAATTCTTCAGTCCCTCGTTCAGCTCTTTCGCCTTTACCGCAAAGGGCTCCTTCTTTTCCACATAGATACGTCTGACGTTTCCCATTTGGCTCCTCCAAGTATGATTGTTGCTTTATTCCATTTCCACGCCCAGAGATTTCAATATGAAAGAAATCTCACGGTCGACCGCCTCGGCTGTCACGCCGATGGTCTGCGCTGAAATCTTTAATCCCTCCAGAACATACATGATGTTCCGCGCTGTCCCGAGACAGTCTTCACAATAAAATTCCCCATTGTCCACACCGGTCTCAATCAGCTTTTCGATGATCTTCACCGCCGAGTCAAACTGTCTTCTCAAAACATTGTCCCGCTTGCCGGGCTGGTTCTCAAAATAATATTCATAAACCGCCTGTGTGAGCGTATGTTCTCTTCGCAGGAGTTCCTTCTTCTGCTCCTCCAGAAAGAGGATCAGAATATCCGCCGCCGTGGCGTCCTCCTTGATGTTGTCGGAAAAGACGTCATCCGTCTCCTCGCTCTCCATCCGCATTACCTCGAGAAAGATCTGACTGGTATTGTCAAAATACAGATACAGTCCGCCCCGGCTGATGTCGCACGCCTCGACGATGTCCTTCATGGTGACCTTCTTGAAGCCCTTCTCCACAAAGACATTTCTCGCTGTCTCCAATATAAATCTTTTCTTCTGTACCGATTTTTCACCCATCTCAATCTCCATTCTAACGCTGTATTCACAGTGTGAAAGATTTATCCCAATACTCAATGATCTCCTGCATCTTCTTCAACACAAACAGAAAAATATTTTCCTTCACTGCTTCCATCCAGAGTCTGCTCTTTGTCTGTCCACCCATCACATACTTTGAAAGAATTCCCTGCAGGATTCCCCAGTCCTTCAGTTCTGCTGCCGCAATCACCCTTCTCTCGTCCTCATGCGTCCTGATCCGGTTGCGTGTGTAGACATAAGGATAGTTCCGATCCATCAGCGAAGACCTCTGCGCCTCCCTGACAAAGTTCATCAGCGTTGAGTCGTAGACCGGAATGCTCATGGAATTCTCTGTTGCCTCCGGATTCTGGTAAAATCCGCCTCCGGCCTGTCCGGCATTCTGTTCCAGCCATGGGAGATACCGAAAAAGCGGCATGACTGCCCGTTTATATTCTTCTATCTGCTGCTGTCTGTATTCTGTCCCCTGCTCCATGAATACCTTCCCTTCCCTGATTTCCCGCTTTTCGTCCAAAAATGACACATATGTATTTTTTATTTTATCATATTTTTGTTAAAAGTACAGCACAAAATTGCATAGACTTTCACACCAAATTGGGTGTATACTGTTATATATGTTGTCGGTTGGTTTTTTTCCGGCAAATAAGGATTTACCAAAAGGGGTTTTAAATTAATGCCTGCGGCTCAATGTGCGCAGGCTAATGAAAGGCTTGGGGGATTAATATGGCGGGAATTGCATTAGAAAAGGGAAAACGCATTTACAGCAGCGGTCAGCCTATGACTGCACTTCACATGATTGCTAAGGGAAAGGTACTGGTAGAATATCCGGGGGGAACCTATAAGCTCGGGAAAGGCGACGTGATCGGAATCTGTGAACTCGGCTCCGAGGTTCATTACCTCGGCTATACGACGTTGGAGGACTGCGTCATTCTGACATATCCTGTCAACAACATGGACGCTCTCGAGGAGCTTCTGCAAAGTCATCCTGACGTTACAAGACTGTTCCTGCTCTCTCTGTTTCATCAGATCAATATTCTTCTGGAGCAGAGCTTCCGCTCGGAAATGCTCTGTACCAGTCTTCATCAGAATCTGATGGATGACTATACAAAGTACAACTCGCTCTGCAGCCGCTACCGGATACAGCCGCGCACGCTCGACGGGCTGGACGAAACCTCTGCTTACTTCAACGAGGACACGCCCGATATCTGGCTGAACACTTATTATCTGGGGCTGCAGCACATCTATTCCGAGGCCGGGAGCGGGGCCAAGACGCTTATGCAGGAGCCGGGAGTCTCTCTCGGTATGCTGCGGAAGGGAAGTCTGGATTTCCGGAAGACCTTCTCCGTTCTGGACGAGCAGTTCCATTACCGTTCCGTAATCGCTGAGTACTATTTCAGTTCGTCCGGGAATGACCTTTTTGATCTCTTTACCTCCTTATATTATCGTCTCGGTCAGAACAATGAGGATGCCACCGCACTTGCCGCGGACATCAACCGCATAATCAAGCAGACGGAAAATGACCCTTCCCTGAACAAAAGTCTGGTCGAATCCCGCGTGAACAGCTTCCGCAGCAATCTGTCCATGCTGAACTCCTCACAGCAGGAAGATACACCGCAGGAGGATATACAGAGCGGCGCCATCATGCAGGAGCTTGCCGGATCTCTGAATTCCATTCTGGAATTTGCCGGTTTCGATCTGGATATGGGCGAGTCCTTCCGGAAACATGTCAACACCTACAAAGCGATGGAGGATAAAAACTCCACCGAGGATTCTGCCATCCGGCTGCGCAAACAGATCACAGGGGAATTTTACTCCCTGTATGCCATCACCTTTGAGGCAGCGCTTGCAGCGCCTTACCTTCCTATGCCTGTCCGTATGTTCTTATACTTCGGATATGTGGACGAGGATCTCGCCGGAGCGGCAAACTGCATCGCTCTTTACAACCTCGCATGCGGTATTGTCGATCAGAGTTCCTTCGGCATCTATACGCTTTATCACTGGCTGCTTGCCATTTACAACGGCAAAAAGAGTCCCAGCCGGAACGAGTTTGAGGAAGACTTCACGGACTACATACATAAACAGAAGGCAAGCGGCAACATCACTGCCGCAGAATATAACGCCATGGAGAAGAACCCGATGAGCAAGGTGTCCTTCGAGCTGAAGAATATGTTCCCTCAGGTAAACAAGATGACCTGCGGACGTATCACAACCTTCTGCCCGCTCTTCTCCTCCGACAACGTTATGAAGAATCTGAACACCGCCTTCGTGTCCAGTGCGCAGATCAACAAGGCGCTCGAGATGATAAAATCCATCGACTACTCCGCCTTTTACCGAGAGAGTCTGGACATCGACCACATGGAGGCAATGGGCAAGGAGATCATCCATCTGGAATATCTGCCCGACATCATTCTGATGCCAAATGTCGGCATCCGCGGTGTTATGTGGCAGGAAATCGAGGGAAAGAAGCGCAATTCCCCCGGAAGAATGTTCTTCTCCATCTTCCACATGGAGGATATCAGCACTACGATGGTACGTCTCACCGGCGAATTCCGTTGGGAGATGTGTAAGCGTATTCAGGGCAGCCGTTGGAATGATATTTCCGAGCGCTCCCTCACCAGTGAGTATTTCGACTATGTACAGTTTTACAGAAGGAATCACGACCTCAGCTCAGAGGCAAAAGAGAAGATCCGCAACAGCCTTCAGCGTGCGCGGAACAGCTTCAAGGAAATGTTCGTAAGAGATTATATTGTGTGGATTTTATTCGAGGGAACCGGTTCCCCCAGATTAAACAGGGTCGCGAGAAGAATCCTGTTTACCTACTGTCCTTTCCCCGCAGCGCTTGCGAAGACCATGGAACAGAACCCTACCTTCTCGGAGATGCTGGCGCGCCAGAAGGTTCTGAACGGCCAGCGGCTTCATCATCTGGACACACTGCGGCAGAAGCTGCGCAACAGCGATATTGCGATTCCTCCGACACTCGACACAGAATATGCCTACACAAAGGGAGAAGTTTAAGAGCGCACTGCTTCATCCGTTTGCGGCATCCTGACCGGACTCGCTTTCCATTTTATTGATGAATGGAAGCGGGTCCGTTTCCATTTGCAGCATCGTGTCAAACGCGGAGAGGAGCAGTCTCTGCTGCCGGTAGCGGTTCATCTCACCGGGTCTGTCCATATATAACTTAAAGTGGTCAACCTGCCATACCAGCACGTCGGCAAGCGTGTAGCCCGCAATCCTGTATTCACACAGAAACTTTCCGTAATCATGGTAATACGCCAGCTCCCGCAGCAGTCCGCCCGACTGCCGGATGCCCTGCCATAGTTTCTCCCCATATTCCTCCCCTTCTCCCGCCCGGACGGCAAGGGTGACTACATAGTCCCGCAGGGTCTGCATTGCCTTTTCAACTCTTTCTTCCTGTGTCATAAGATGCTCTCCTTTCCTTCGTATCAAATCTTTCTTATCCCTATTTCTGCGCACGTCCTTCTTCCCTAAAACTCCAAGCTATCCGTATTAAGCAGAAAATATTTCATGCCCATAATTACAAAGCCCTCATCATTTCTCCACGGCTTCTGGCTTCCGTTTACTATCACAAGCTTCTTAAAGGAATCCGGAATATTTCTAAACGAATTAAGCTCCTGTGTCTGCTTTTCCCCAGAAGTCATATCATAAGCAACTTGGACATAATATCTCTGACTGCCCTGATTGACTACAAAATCGACCTCAAATTGCTTACGAGTCGTTTTTCCTTCACAGTTCTTTGCATAAACCTCTACAATGCCAACGTCCACATTATAGCCGCGCACAAGTAATTCATTATAAACAATATTCTCCATAATATGCGTAGGCTCCTGCTGCCTGAAATTCAGTCTTGCATTTCTAAGCCCCACATCTGAAAAATAATATTTCTGGTTCGCACCTACATATTTTCTTCCCTTAATATCGTATCGTTCCGCTTTGGAAATCACAAAGGCCTCTGCCAGGTAATCAATATGGCGGGATATGGTTTTATTGCTATAATTGATACCCTGTTCGCTTTTAAAAGTATTTGATATTTTTGTTGGATTGGTAGGCGCTCCTATCGCAGAAGCCAGAATATCTACCAAAGTACCAATCTCATCAACATTTTGAAGCTTATTCCGCTCTACCACATCTTTGATATAAACATTAGTAAAAATGTTTTTCAGATACTCTGCCTTTTGACGTTCAATAGAAAACTGAGCAACCTGTGGAAGTCCACCATAAGTCATGTATTCATCCCATGCATCATCATAATCTCCATCGTAAGCTGCATAAAATTCTGCAAAGGATAACGGGTATATTCTGATTTCATCTCCTCTGCCTCTAAACTCCGTTACAATATCACTTGACAGGAATTTAGAATTACTTCCAGTCACATACACATCAATATTGCCGATACGAAGCAGGCTGTTCAATACCTCCTCAAATCGGGGCAAAAACTGTACTTCATCTAAAAACAAGTAATACTTCTGATCATCTTTCATTGCATCTTTGATATACTGATAACACCTTTTTGGTTCCCTTAGCTCCTCATTGACAATACCATCAAAGGCAATTTCTATGATATGTTCGTTATCTGTCCCACTCTCCAATAAAAACTTCTTAAACAGCACAAATAAAAGAAATGATTTTCCACATCTTCTGATCCCTGTGATAACCTTTATCATTCCATTATCTTTTCGTATCTTTAATTGTTCAAGGTATAAATCTCTTTTAATCTCCATATTACTGTTCCCTGTTTTTGTGTTATAACACATTTTTTAGTAATTGCATTATAGCATTTAATTTTTATTTCATCAATAGCCATTACTATTTTATGTGTAGTTACACGTTTTTATGCAGTAACTGCAAAAAGTAAAGGCATCAAAAACGCTGAAAAAATCAACATTTTCAATGCCTTTACAAGCTTAAAGCTTTTAGCAGGGGAAGAGGGGATCGAACCCCCGTTAACGGTTTTGG
>USGM01000121.1 GCA_900554205.1 uncultured Lachnospiraceae bacterium | reverse complement strand
CTTCCGCTGGTTATGATTATCAACAACGCGTTGAAGCCGCTGGATGAAATCTATCAGTTCCCGCCGAAGATTTTTGTGCGGAACCCGACACTAGAGAACTTCTCAGACCTGTTTGTACTGATGAACAACTCATGGGTGCCGTTCTCCAGATACATACTGAACACGATCATCATCACCGGCGGCGGTATGGTGGGACACGTGCTCTGTGCATCCCTTGCAGCTTATCCGCTGGCAAAGCATAAGTTCCCGGGAAAGAACATCCTGTTCAGCATGGTCGTTTTATCCATGATGTTCTCCTGGACGGTAACACAGATCCCGCAGTACCTGATCATCAGCTGGCTGCATATCAACAATACCTACGCTGCACTTGTCCTTCCGGCTTTCTCGTTCGGTATGGGACTTTACCTGATGAAGCAGTTCATGGAGCAGCTGCCGGATTCCCTGATGGAGTCGGCAAGACTGGACGGCGCATCCGAGTGGAGAATCTTCTGGTCGATCGTTATGCCGAACGTTAAGCCCGCATGGCTGACACTTGCCATCTTCCAGTTCCAGCAGATGTGGGGCAACACGGGAAGCCTGTTCCTGAGAAACGAGGAGCTGAAGCCTTTGCAGTATTCCCTGCAGCAGATTACGGCAGGCGGCACGGCGAGAGCCGGAGCGGCAGCGGCGGTTACCTTTATCGTTGCAGCAGTACCTATTATTTTCTTCCTGATCTGTCAGAACAACGTCTTAGAGACGATGACGACATCAGGTATGAAGGATTGACGGGAGGCACAGAATGAAAAAAGCGAATTTGATAAAAAAGTCAGCTGCTTTCCTCCTCGGCCTTGCAGTCATGTTTACCACTGTGGGCGAAACCGTGAGAGCGGAGGAGCTTCCCTACGACACCTACAATTACAACTATCGTGAGTATATCGTCATGACACCGGCGGCATATGTTCCGTCGGGGAGCGTGACGGGACAGGAGCTCGGCATTACCTCCTTCAACGAGCCGCAGGACATCTGCAAGGCGCCGAACGGCGAGATCTATATTGCAGACACCAAGAACAACCGTATCGTTGTGCTGAACCGTGACATGACCGAGGCGGTCAGGATCATCGACAGCTTTACCAGAGATGGAGTGGAGGATGGCTTTAAGACACCGAACGGCGTGTGCGTTTCCTCCAACAATCAGCTCTATGTGGCGGACACGGACAACAAGAGAATTGTTGTACTTACCCCGGAGGGTGAGTTCGTCAAGATCATTGACAATCCACAGTCCGAGATTCTGGAAGAGGGCTTCGACTTTATACCGTTGAAGGTAACGGTTGACTATGCAGACCGTGTCTACTGTATCGCAAAGAATGCCTTTGAAGGTATTCTGGTATTTGAGAACACGGGAGATTTCACCGGCTACTTCGGAACGATCGAGGTTAAGATTACTCTCTGGGAGAAGTTCTGGAAGAGACTTGCCAGCAAGGAGGAGAGAGCGAAACAGCAGCTGTACATTCCGACAGAGTTTACCGGAATCGACATTGACAGTGACGGCTTCGTATATGCCTCCAACATCGACTCCGCAGGAATCCAGGGCGTGAGAAGACTGAATCCGAGAGGAGAGGATGTCATCCAGAAGGGTGAGAACGAAAACCTCGGCGGAGATCTTCAGTTCGGTGTGTACGGTGATTACGGCGGAGCCAGTGAATTTATCGACGTTGTTTACCGCGGAAGAGGTATCTACTCCCTGCTTGACAGAAAGCGCGGACGTATCTTTACATACGATAAGGAAGGAAACCTGCTCTATATTTTCGGCGGACTGGGAAGCCAGCAGGGAACCTTCACAACACCGGTTGCCATCGAGGCGATCGACGATCAGATCATCGTGCTGGACGCTTACCAGAATGCCGTACTTGTCTTTGCAGAGACGGAATACGGTTCACTGATTAACGATGCTGTCGGACTCCGTTATGACGGCGACGAGGCACAGGCAATCGAGAAGTGGGAAGCCGTTCTGAGACTGGATGAGAACAATGAGCTGGCGAACACCGGTATGGGTAAGGCTTATCTGACAGCCGGAGACAACAAAAAGGCAATGGAATATCTGGAACTCGGCATGAACCGCAAGTATTACTCCATCGCCTACAAGAGATACCGGAACGAGATCCTGACGCAGAACATGAACGTGATTATGACAGTGATTATCGTGCTGATTGCGTTCCTGGTGATCTACAATAAATTCCTTGGCGAAAAGATCCGGACAAAGCTCGGCAGAAAGCCGAAGCAGGCCAAGAAGGAAGGAGGGCTCAGCTGATGAAGGGACTGTTTTCAAAAGAAAAGTGGAAATATGCTTTCTACACGGTGAGTCATCCGATGGATGCCTATTATGAGATCAGGCATCGGGAGAGAGGCTGCGTACCGATTGCGATACTGCTGGTCATCCTCTTTTCCTTTACCTTCTCCATCAACCGTATGTCGGCAGGCTTCATTGTAAATGATATTGACCCGCTTGATGTCAATGCATTCACAGAGCTTATCGCAGTATTGCTCCTGTATTTCCTGTTCTGTGTGAGCAACTGGTCAATCACCTGCCTGATGGGCGGTGAGGGCAGGATGAAGGATATTCTGATTGCAATCGGCTATGCCATGACACCGATCATCGTCTGCTTCAACATTGCAACGATATTCAGCCAGTTCGTGACAGAGGACGAGGGAGCCTTTTATTTTATCATCATGGGGCTGGGAATTGCCTACGGACTGATCATGATGCTGATGGGCATCATGCAGGTTCACAATTACACCCTTGGGAAAACGCTGATTACGATTTTCCTGACCTTTATCGCAATGTTTATTATTATCTTTCTGGCGCTGTTACTGTTTGACCTTTTGAATCAGGTGTATAACTTCATCTACAGTATTTACCAGGAACTGATCTTCAGAGTATAGTAGGAGGGCGAAATGAAAAAGATGCGCACAAGCAAAAAAATATTGATAGCATTTATCAGCATTATCGCCGCTGTCATTTTGATCTTCCTGGCACGCTGGCTGATCCGGTATTACTTCTATAACGGATATCAGAACGAGCTTTCCTCCTACAGCTATGAGGAGGGCGGGGAATTTCAGGCAATCAGTGAAACAAAGTCCGATGTGGCGGATATGGTGCTTGCCGCAGAGAATGACACATTAAAGCTGTATGTGAACACCTCCTCCGGCGCGGTGGCGGTGGTGGATAAGAGAAACGGAAATATTACCTATTCCAACCCCACAGACGCGGATGAGGACAGCATCGCGAGCGGTACCAATAAGGCCTACCTGAAATCCCAGCTGATTGTTGATTACTTCAATACCACGAGAACGCAGGGTACCTTCGATTCCTACAGCTACTGCGCGGAGCGCGGACAGCTGGAAGTGGAGTCCATTGCAAACGGTGTCCGGTTCCTCTACACGATGGGTGATCTGTCGAGTGAGACCGGTATTGTTCCCCGGTATATCAGTGCAGACACACTGGAAAAAGTAATGGAGCGGATGTCGGAAGAGGGTAGCACTTTCACAAGAAAGAAATATACCGAGAGCAAGGTGGCAGACAATTATTACGAACTGCTTGAATCTGCGGTAAAGGGAGCATCACAGCTGAGAAAGCTGAACAATTACTTTACCGAGGCAGGTTTTACCGAGGAAGAGTATATTGCCGAGATGGAAGGCTCAGGTGTGGAGGGACTGATCCCGATCTCCTTTGAGATTCCGCTGGAATACCGGTTGAACGGCGATGCAGTCGATGTTTCGATTCCTCTTTCGGAGGTGAAGGAGAACGGCGGTGGAAGCATCTTCCGTATCCAGATGCTCAGATACTTCGGAGCGGCAGGAACGGAGGAAGAAGGCTATATGCTCGTGCCGAACGGTTCCGGCTCCCTGATCAATTTCAACAACGGTAAGACGGGAACCAGTCCTTATTCCGAATATGTTTACGGACTTGATCCTCTTTCCGCAGAGTATACGGTCAGAGAGAATACAACAGATACCAAGCTGGCGCTTTACGGCATCTTCCGCAAGGACAGTGCAGTCTTCGCAACGATCGAGGATGGAGCGTCCTACGCACTCCTGTCGGCTTATGTATCTGGCAAGGTGAACGAATACAATTTTGTATATCCCACCTTTGTAGTACGCGGAAACGATAAGCTGTCTATGTTCGGAACGACAGGCAACGAGGCGGATATCCCGATCGTCGAGACAAACCATTATGACGCGAACCTGACAGTAAAGTACACGATGCTGACGGAGGAAAATGCGGATTACTCTTCGGCGGCCAACTATTACAGGGACAGACTTGTGAGGGAAGGAAAGCTGACAGCAGAGGAAACGACAGGGGATGACCTGAAATTTTACTATGATGTTCTCGGCGGTGTCGGCATGACAAAGTTTTTCCTCGGCACCCAGTATCAGGGCATGTACCCCATGACCACCTTTGAAGAGGCAGAGAACATTTACACAGACCTTTATGACAGCGGCATTACGAAGCAGGTCATGAATTTCCAGGGCTGGATGAACAGAGGTTATTATCACGACGTTGCGAACAAGATCAAGATTCCCCATGCACTGGGCGGCAAATCGGATCTCGAGGCGCTGAGCAGCAGGATGGCAGCGGATGGAAATACCTTTTATGCGGATGTGGCTTTCCAGAAAGTAACCTTTATCAGCAAGCGTTACTCCTACGGAAATGAGACCTCCAGATACTATGGCGCGGGATATGTTGCCGAGTTCGGTCTCGTCAATCCGGCGACACTGAGACAGACCTCCGGCCTCGGCTATGAAGAGAACCATTATTATCTGATCTCACCGAAGTTCCTGCACCGTTACACGGATGCCTTTGTGAAAAAGATTGGAAAGTATGACATCGGCGGAATCTCCCTTAGGGATCTCGGAAACGAGCTGCATTCCGACAAGAAGAGGACACATATCATCGACAGGGAAGCCGCACTGGATGTCGTAACGGCGGCGCTGGGTGACATGAAGAATACCGGCAAGAACATTCTGCTGAATGCAGGTAATGATTACGCGTTCGGCTATGCGGATGATATGATTAACGTTCCGCTTTCCTCCAATGATTATTACATCATTGATGAGACGGTTCCGTTCTATGAGATGCTGATCCACGGCTACATTGATTACGCCGGCAGCGTCATCAACCTGAGCGATACCTATGAGAAGTCCGATATTGTACTGAACCTTGTTGAAAATGGCGCTGCACCGCACTTCATGTTCTCATGGGAGAACTCCAGCGACATCAAGACGACTGCACTGAACCGTTTCTATTCCACTTTCTATGAGAACTGGAAGGATGACGCGGTTGCAATCTACAACGAGGTAAACGGCGCACTGAAATATGTGACCGGGGCAGCAATGATAAAGCATGAGACACTGGATTCCGGTGTGAAGGCTGTGACCTACAGCAACGGTGTTGTGATCTACATCAACACAGGAAATTCGGATAAGACAGTGAACGGTGTGACAGTACCTGCAAAGGGATATCTGGTAGGGGGTGTGAAATAATGGCAGAGGCAAGAACAAAACAAAAGAAAAAACGCTCCCTTTCCCAGAGAAGAGCCATGAAGGGATTCATCTTCATTCTGCCGTGGCTGATCGGCTTTATCTGGTTCTATGTGAGAAGCCTGGTCATGACGGTGCAGTTCTCTTTCTCGGAGATGACCGTCAATCCCGGCGGCGGATATTCTCTGAATTTTGTCGGAGTGAATAATTTCATCTATGCGTTCCGTGCGCATGCCACCTACAAGCAGGTGCTGACGACATCCATCGGAAACATGCTGATCGACGTACCGCTGATTACCTTCTTCAGCTTGTTCATGGCGATGCTGCTGAACAGGAAATTCAAGGGACGTACCCTTGTGAGAGCAATTTTCTTCCTGCCGGTTATCCTGAATTCCGACGCCATAAGCGCGGCAATGGATCTTGCGAGAAGCATGATGAGCGGCGGTATCTCCAACTCAGCCTCTGAGCTGGCGGAAGCGGCGGCCGGAAGCGGAGTCAGCGTCGAGTATTACATACAGATGTTTACATCCTTAGGCCTGCCGGAGACGATCATCGAGTACATCTCGGGAGCAGTCGGACGTATCAGTGACATCATCAATGCCTCCGGTGTACAGATCATCATCTTCATCGCGGCTTTGCAGTCCATTCCGGGCTCCATGTACGAGGTGGCGAAGATTGAGGGCGCAACTGCCTATGAGACCTTCTGGAAGGTAACCTTCCCGATGGTTATGCCGCACATCATCACGAATGTGGTGTACACGGTTGTGGACAGCTTCACCCGGTCGGATGTAGTCGAACTGGCATACACAACGGCATTTAAGTATTTCAACTATGGTCTGAGCTCTGTATTCAGTCTGGTATCAACGATCATTACCTGTCTGATTCTTGTCATCGTCTGCAGGCTGATACAGAAACGTACCTTCTACTATAACTAGGAAAGGAGAAAAAGATGGAAAAGCAGAAGAAAGTATTTTCCGTTCAGGGAGTCAGAGACAGCATTGCGTCGATGAAGGCGGACACACAGTTCACCAACGACAGACTACGCTGGATCAGCAACATCAAGGGCTTTGTTCTTGGACTGTTCCGGCTGGCACTGATTGTCGGTGTGTGCTATGTCATTCTGGGACCCGTGCTCGGAATTATCAGCAGTTCATTTTTCTCCGACGCAGATAACTATAATCCGATGGTTTACCTGCTCCCGCAGGAGCCGACGCTGATGCGTTACAAAATTGCAATTCAATATCTGAACTACTGGAAGACACTGGGAAGCTCCATTCTTTATTCCCTGTCGCTCATGGTGATACAGGTTCTGATCTGCTCGATGGTAGGCTACGGCTTTGCAAGATTTAACTTTCCGGGAAAGGGCATCCTGTTCGCCTGTGTGGTTGTCATGATCGTCATCCCTACAAACACGATCATGCTTCCGCTGTACATGACCTTCTCGAATTTCGATGTATTCGGAATCATCAAGGCGGTGACAGGTTCTTCCCTGAACCTTCTGGCAACACCGGTGCCGATGTACATCATGACGGCATTCGGCTGTGGACTGAGATCGGGTCTGTACATTTACATGTTCAACCAGTTCTTCCGTGGACTGCCGAAGGAAATTGAAGAGGCGGCATTTGTAGACGGAGCCGGAACATGGTATACCTATTTCCGCATCATGCTGATCAACGCCATGCCTTCCGTTGTCACTGTGGCAATCTTTTCTATGGTATGGCAGTACAACGATACCTTTTACGCGAATTTGTTCCTTGTCAGCGACAACATTGTAATCAGTAAAAAGATTTCGACGATCGAGGCATCCATCTCCAACGTGGAGAAGATTCTTGACCCGAACATTCTGGAGCTGTTCCTGGATGCGGGCATTGTCCTGATCATGATACCGATCGTCCTGATCTATATTGCACTGCAGAAGCAGTTTATCGAAGGAGTTGAGAGAAGCGGTATCGTCGGATAAGACGGGAAGCTCTCTGGCTATACATTTCAACTAATACAACTAAAGGAGGATGAAGAAGTTGAAAGCAAAAAAATTACTTGCACTATCAATGACGGCAGCCATGGTTTTAGGCATGACCGCCTGTGGAGGGGAAGAAGCATCAAACAGCAGTGTCGCTGAAGAATCTTCTGTAGAGTCTACAGTGGAATCTTCTGAGGAAACCCCTTCCTCATCAGCATCGGAAGAGAAGGGAAATGTTGATCTTCAGGTGGGAGAAGTCAGCATTGACTTCGAGGACGGAAACTTTGGCTTTGTCGGCAACGACAAGAGCGTAGCGGCTGCAAAGGCAGATGACTCTGTACTTGAGGTCGTAAGCTACAACGGCTCCAAAGCACTGAAGGTAACACCTCAGGGTGGAACCATCTATGTAGGTATTCAGGCAGACGCGCTGCTCGGCGATGACGTCTCCAAGGTAAGAACCATCGAGATGACAATCGGAACCGAGAATCCCGACGGAAACTTTGCTTCCACATCCGGTAAGATTTACACCTTCCTTGGAGAGGACAATACAAAGAATGAGTCCGCATGGTCTGTATACCTTGAGACTGCCAACCCGAAGAGAGTTACCTGCACGGTTCCGGACGGACAGTCTTTCACAGCTGGAAACTACATTGTCGTATCTCTTGAGACAGATACCGGCAAGGACAAGGGCGCTACAGCAGCAAACCTCTACATTGACGATATCGCATTCTTGGATGCATCCGGCAATGTATTAAAGGCAGATACCACTGCTGAGTACGTTGCAGCGTCAACCGATAAGGTTGACAGAAGCAACCTCTACAGCCTGAAGAACGCAGTGAACTTTGAAGGCTTTGCAATTTCTGCAGGTGGCTGGAGCCAGGACGGCTTTGATATGCCTCAGGAGATCCTCGATGCACTTGTTCCCGGCTCTGTAGTTGAGATCAGCTACTCCAGCGAGAACGGAGATATGTGGATTGTAATGCCCGATGCAGAGAACGGCTGGATGAGAGTAGGTCAGGGCAACGCTGACGGCTCCAACAGCGATGTGGCTTACATCAACAATTCCGGCAATATTGTACAGATCACCTACGAGCAGCTCGCAGCAGTATGCGGCGATGATGTTTCCAAGTGGGGCGCAAGAATGCAGTGCGAGGCAAGCGGTGCATGGGAAGTATTCTCCGTAAAGGTTGGAACAGCAGCTCCTTCCTACACCGTACAGGATGCAGTGAACTTTGAAGGCTTTGCGGTTTCCGGCGGTGGCTGGAGTCAGGATGGCTTCGATATGCCTCAGGAGATTCTGGATGCCCTTGTTCCCGGTTCTGTAGTTGAAATCAGCTACTCCAGCGAGAACGGAGATATGTGGATCGTAATGCCTGATTCCGAGAACGGCTGGATGAGAGTAGGTCAGGGTAATGCGGACGGCTCCAACAGTGATTCCGCTATCTT
>USGM01000120.1 GCA_900554205.1 uncultured Lachnospiraceae bacterium | reverse complement strand
AAATCAATGAACTCTCTAATTTGATATCTTGAGGCTTTTTTTGCTTTTACAGTTAAACGGATTTTATTTCTGCTCTGTTTTTTTGCGCACTTTCCCTTTGAAAATTGCAATTTGACCGCACTTATGGTATTATGTAGTTTGTATAGTTAGATGTAATTTTAGGAAAGCAAGGTAAGTGTATTATGAGAATTATACTGGACGGAATGGGCGGAGACAATGCCCCCGGAGAGATCGTCAAGGGAGCTGTTGAGGCAATCAATGAAGACAAGAGGGTTAAAGTATTTCTGGTTGGGCGTGAGCCTGTGATCAGGGAGGAATTAAAAAAATATACATATAATGCGGAGCAAATGGAAATCGTACACGCAGAGGAGGTCATTGAGACCGGAGAGCCTCCTGTTATGGCGATCAGACGGAAAAAGGATTCGTCCATTGTAAAAGCGATGTATATGGTGAAGGACGGGCAGTGTGATGCTTTCGTCTCGGCGGGAAGCACCGGAGCGGTCCTTGTCGGCGGACAGGTTATTGTCGGGCGGATCAAGGGCGTGGAGAGACCGCCGCTTGCCCCGATTATTCCGAATGCCAACGGTGTCAGCCTGCTGCTTGACTGTGGCGCGAATGTCGATGCGAGACCTTCCCAGCTGCTGCAGTTCGCAAAGATGGGAAGCATTTATATGGAAAGCGTTCTCGGCGTAAAGAACCCGAAGGTTGGTCTGGTCAACATCGGTGTCGAGGAGGAAAAGGGCAATGCCCTGACAAAGGAGACCTATCCTTTGCTGCAGAATTGTCCTGAGATCAATTTTATCGGAAATGTGGAAGCAAGGGACATTCCTGCCGGAGTTGCGGATGTGCTTGTGTGTGAGGCGTTTGCCGGAAATATTGTGTTGAAGATGCTGGAGGGTGTCAGCGGCGTTCTTGTCAGTAAGATCAAAGAGGGAATGATGAGCAACCTGCGCAGCAAGATCGGCGCGCTGCTTGTGAAGCCTGCGCTGAAGAAGACGCTCAAGGGCTTCAGCACGGAAGAATACGGAGGAGCACCGCTTCTGGGGCTCAATGGTCTCGTGGTAAAGACGCACGGCAGCAGTAAGGCGATAGAAATCAGACATTCTATTCTTCAATGCATTGCATTCAAGGAGCAGAATATAAATGAAAAAATAAAGGAACAGATTGTTCTGGAAGATTAAAGAAAGAAGGAAACGATATGGAATTTGAAAAGTTGAAAAAAGTAATTGCGGAAGTACTGAATGTAGATCCGAACGAGATTACGATGGAGACAACATTCCAGGATGATCTGGGTGCGGATTCTCTGGATGTGTTCCAGATTATCATGGGAATCGAAGAGGAGTTCGACATTGAGATCCCTGCGGAAAAAGCGGAAAAGATCACGACAGTTGAAGAGGCTGTAGAACTCATAAAAGGCGCGTTAAACTGAATATAAGCTCATGTAAGTAAGAGCAGTCCGCTGAGCGTACTGCTCTTTGTTTTGAGAAGAGGGATAGGATAGACGCCTCGGAATGGGAGAAATGATGGAAGAATATACAATGGAAAATCTGCAAAAGCGGATAGGCTATCATTTTAAGAACACTGCTTTGCTGAAACGTGCATTGACGCACAGCTCCTATATGAATGAGCAGAAAATCAATAAAAACGGCGACTACGAGAGGCTGGAATTTCTCGGAGATGCAGTGCTGGAGCTCGTCTCCAGTGAATTTCTGTTTCATGAGCACCCGGAGGTTCCGGAGGGAGAACTGACCAAGATGCGCGCGTCAATGGTATGCGAGCCTTCACTCGCCTTCTGCGCAAGGGATATTGAGCTGGGTAATTTCATTCTGCTCGGAAAGGGCGAGGAAAATACCGGCGGACGTGAGCGCGACAGCATCATCTCGGATGTCATGGAAGCGGTGACGGGCGCAATTTATCTTGACGGCGGTATGGAACCGGCAAAGGCATTTATTCACAGGTTCATTCTTTCTGATCTCGAGGACAAGCAGCTCTTTTATGACAGCAAGAGTAATCTGCAGGAGCTGATTCAGGGAAAACTGAAGAAGGAGTTCCAATATGAGCTTCTCGAGGAGAGCGGACCGGAGCACAACAAGCTGTTCAAGGTTGCTGTCCGCATGGAGAATGAGGTTCTGGGAGAAGGCGCGGGAAGGACGAAGAAGGCGGCAGAGCAACAGGCAGCCTATAAGGCACTGCTTCTTTTGAGGGATAGAGGATATGTATTTAAAAAGTATTGAGGTACAGGGTTTCAAGTCGTTTGCAAACAAGATAATGTTTCAGTTCCACAACGGCATCACGGGTATCGTCGGGCCGAACGGCAGCGGAAAGAGCAATGTGGCGGATGCCGTCCGCTGGGTGCTCGGAGAACAGCGTGTCAAACAGCTGCGCGGTGCCAGCATGCAGGATGTCATTTTCTCGGGGACAGAGAACAGAAAGCCGCTGAGTTATGCTTATGTAGCCATAACGCTTGACAACGCGGATCATCAGCTTGCCATTGACTTTGATGAGGTCACTGTGGCAAGGCGGATTTACCGTTCCGGAGAAAGTGAATATCTGATCAACGGCAGCCCGTGCCGTTTAAAGGATGTCAACGAACTGTTCTACGATACGGGTATCGGCAAGGAAGGCTATTCCATCATCGGACAGGGACAGATTGATAAGATCCTGAGCGGAAAACCGGAGGAGAGGCGTGAACTCTTTGACGAGGCGGCGGGAATTGTGAAATTCAAGCGCAGAAAGGCGGCTGCCCAGACAAAGCTTGAGAATGAAAAGCAGAACCTTATCCGTGTAAACGACATCCTGTCCGAACTGGAGAAGCAGGTCGGGCCGCTCGAACGCCAGTCTGAGGTGGCAAAGGTCTATCTGCGCAAGAAGGAAGAATTGAAGACGCTGGACATCAATGTTTTCCTGCTGGAGAATAAGCGTCTGCGCGAGCAGCTGGAGCAGGTGGAGGAGAAGTATAACCTCGCCAACGCGGAGCTTGAGGACACGAACGGAAAATACGAGGGCATCAAGGAAGAATACGAGCAGATACAGGCGGAGATCGAGAGCCTTGAGGAAGCGATAGAGCAGGCGAGAAGCACGGTGACGGACACCGGACTGATGCGGGGGAAGCTGGAAGGCGAGATGAACGTCCTGAAGGAGCAGATCAACTCCGCAAAGGGCAGTGAGGCGCATCTCACTAACCGGCGGAACGCGCTGGAGGAGGAAATCTCAGCGAAGAAGAAGGATAAGGAATCGATCCTTACGGAGAAGAGCGAGACGGACATCCAGGTTCAGGAGATCGTTGCCACCGCGGAGGCGGAGAAGGCAAAGCTGGATGAGATTCAGGCAAAGATCGAGGAACTGAACAACGCCATAGAGGCTGGAAAGAATACCATTATCGGAGAGCTGAACCAGAGAGCGACGATCAAGTCGAAGATGGGGCGCTTTGATACGATGATGGAGCAGGTGAACATCCGCAGGGCGGAACTGAATTCCCGCCTGTTGAGAGCAAAGTCGGACGAGGCGGCAAGGGAAGAGAACCTTAAGAAGCTGGAAGAGCACTTTGCCGAGGTGACGGAAGAATTAAGGAAGATGACGGAGCAGGTGGCTGCGACGGAGCTTGAACTGGGAAATATCAGGGAAGCTCTCTCCAAGAAGGATGCAAAGCTCAGAGAGACGCAGAGCGCCTACCATATGGAGAAATCCAAGCTGGAGGCATTGTCCAACCTGACGGAGCGCTATGAAGGCTATGGCGGAAGCGTCAAGAAGGTCATGGAGCAGAAGGAAAAGAATCCGGGAATCGTCGGCGTTGTTGCGGATATTATCAAGGTGGAGAAGAAGTACGAGACGGCGATTGAGACGGCGCTCGGCGGCAATATCCAGAATATTGTCACGGACGACGAGGAGACGGCGAAGAAGATGATCCGCTTTCTGAAGGAGAATCGGTTGGGACGTGCGACCTTCCTTCCTCTCACGAGTATCAACAAGCCGCAGGAGTTCAAGAATCCCGAGGCGTTGTCCGAAAAGGGTGTCATCGGCATGGCGGATGAGCTGGTGCGCATTGAGGAGAGATACCGGAATGTGGCGAAGGCGATGCTCGGGCGTATCGTTGTCGTTGACAATGTTGACAATGCGGTTAAGATTGCGAGAAAATTCGATTACGGCATCCGTATGGTGACACTGGAGGGTGAACTTCTGGTTCCCGGCGGTGCGATTAGCGGCGGTGCCTTTAAGAACAACAGCAACCTTCTCGGAAGACGCCGGGAGATCGAAGAGCTTGAAAAGAATGTGAAAAAGCTGCTCGCAGCCATCGACCAGATGAACCGGGAAATTGATGACACGAAGACGAACCGTAACCGCATGCGTATGGATCTGGAAGCGTTGAAAACGGAGATTCAGAGACAGTCGATCGAGCAGAACACGGCACGGCTCAACATCGAACAGGCGCGCGAGCGTATGGACGAGGAGGTCGAGGCTGAGGCATCCTTGAAGCTGGAGGAGAAGGAGATCGAGAGCAAGATCTTCGAGATCAGAAACGACAAGGAATCCATCCAGCAGGAGCTGGTGGGAAGCGAAGAGCTCGAGAAGAGCACGCAGGAACAGATCGCAGGCTTCCAGAAGGAGCTTGAGGATGCGAGACGGCTGGAGACGGAAGCTGCCGCCCGTGTGTCCGACTGGGAGATGCGCGTTGAAAAGATGCGCCAGACACAGGGCTTTAAGCAGACCAACGTGGATCGTATCGACGAGGAGATCAGCCGTTCGCAGGCAGAACTTGACGAGATCCTTGAGGCACTGGAAAAGAACAGCGCAGAGGTAGAACATAAAAAGCAGAATATTGCAGAGATCGAGAAAACAATCGAGGCATCTTACGATGCACAGAATGAATCCGAGAGTAAGCTGAAGGAAAGCGTGGCGCGCCGTGAGGAACTGAATGCGAAGCAGAAGAATTTCTTTCAGAGCCGTGAGGAGATGGCGGAGAAGAAGGCTGCGCTGGACAAGGAGGTCTTCCGACTGAATACCCAGAAGGAAAAGCTGGGCGAAAATCTGGAAGCACAGATCAACTACATGTGGGATGAGTACGAGATCACGCTGACGGATGCAGCAGCGGCGAGAGATGAAAACATGACCGACCTGCCGTCCATGAAGAAGGAGATTTTCGCGCTGAAGGATCAGATCCGAAAGCTCGGTGACGTCAATGTCAATGCTATCGAGGACTATAAGAACCTGATGGAGCGCTTCACCTTTATGAAGACCCAGCATGACGACCTTGTCGAGGCGGAGAAGACACTGGAGGGTATCATCGAGGAGCTTGACAGCGCCATGAGAAAACAGTTTACCGAGAAATTCGCTGAGATCAACAGGGAGTTTGACAAGGTATTCAAGGAACTGTTCGGCGGCGGAAAGGGTACGCTGGAGCTGATGGAGGATGAGGATATTCTGGAGGCGGGAATCCGGATCATCGCCCAGCCGCCGGGAAAGAAGCTGCAGAATATGATGCAGCTGTCCGGTGGAGAAAAGGCGCTGACGGCAATCTCACTGCTGTTTGCCATCCAGAATCTGAAGCCTTCACCGTTCTGTCTGCTGGATGAAATCGAGGCGGCGCTGGATGATTCCAACGTGGGACGCTTTGCGAAGTATTTACATAAGCTGACAAAGAATACGCAGTTTATTGTCATTACGCACAGAAGGGGAACCATGGAGCAGGTTGACCGTCTCTACGGTATCACAATGCAGGAAAAGGGTGTGTCAACGCTTGTCAGCGTCAACCTGATCGATAAGGAGCTGACGGACTAAAAAGGAAGGATGGTTGCATGAGCGAAGAAAAGAAAGGGTTTTTTGCGCGGCTGAAGGAAGGGCTGACAAAGACAAGAAATAATATTGTGCGCGGCATTGACCGGGTCTTCAGCGGCTTTTCCTCCATTGACGACGATTTCTACGAGGAACTGGAAGAAATACTGATCATGGGCGACATCGGCGTGAATGCGACGAATGATATTATAGAGCGCCTGAAGGATCAGATCAGGGAGAAACATATCAAGGAGCCTGCGGAATGCAAGCAGCTTCTGATCGACAGCATCAAGGAGCAGATGCGCGTCGGTGAGAATGCCTATGATTTCGAGAAGGAGCGCTCCGTGATTATGGTCATCGGCGTAAACGGCGTCGGTAAGACGACCTCTGTCGGCAAGCTGGCTGGCAAGCTGAAGGAGGACGGAAGAAAGGTACTGATCGCAGCGGCGGATACCTTCCGTGCGGCTGCGGGAGACCAGCTGGCGGAGTGGGCAAGACGTGCGGAGGTTCCGATGGTCGGCGGAAACGAGGGTGCAGATCCGGCGAGCGTCGTATATGATGCTGTCACGGCGGCGAAGGCGAGAGGCGTTGATGTCCTGCTGATCGATACAGCAGGCAGATTGCACAACAAGAAGAATCTCATGGAAGAATTGCGGAAGATGAACCGTATCATCGACCGCGAGTTCCCGGATGCGCACAGGGAGAACCTGATTGTGCTCGACGGAACGACCGGACAGAACGCACTGGTACAGGCGAGGGAGTTCGGTGAGGTGGCGAACCTGACGGGAATTATCCTGACGAAGATGGATGGAACGGCAAAGGGCGGGATCGCGGTGGCGATACAGTCTGAGCTGCAGGTGCCGGTGAAATATATCGGTGTCGGTGAGACAATCGAGGATTTACAGAAATTTGATTCGGATGAGTTCGTGAATGCACTGTTTGATGTCAGGGACGAGGAGACTGACGACAGCGAAGAATAAACAGGAAAGGTGTGTAATGGTATGGAAGAACAGATGCTGACGTTGAAAAAATTTGAGGAAGCAGCGGAGATCGTCAAGAAAGTGACGCTGGAGACAAAGCTGATCTACAGTGATTTCCTGAGCGCGCAGACAGGAAACAAGGTCTACCTGAAGCCTGAAAATCTACAGTTTACAGGCGCGTACAAGGTGAGGGGCGCTTACTACAAGATGAGCACGCTGAGCGACGAGGAGCGGGCAAAGGGACTGATAACCGCATCGGCGGGAAATCATGCACAGGGTGTTGCTTACGCGGCAAAGTGCTTCGGAAGCAAGGCGACGATCGTGATGCCGACGACGACACCGCTGATCAAGGTCAACCGCACCAAGAGCTACGGCGCGGAGGTTGTGCTGTTCGGAGATGTCTATGACGAGGCATGCGCGAAGGCTTATGAGCTGGCGGAGGAGCACGGCTATACCTTTATCCATCCCTTTGATGACCTCGCCGTGGCGACCGGACAGGGAACGATAGCGATGGAGATCGTAAAGGAACTGCCGCTGGTGGACTATATTCTTGTGCCGATCGGCGGAGGCGGACTGGCAACCGGCGTCTCAACGCTTGCAAAGCTGTTGAATCCGAAGATCGAGGTGATCGGTGTGGAACCGGCGGGTGCGAACTGCATGCAGGCATCGCTCGAGGCTGACAAGGTGACAACCCTGCCTAAAGTCAATACGATCGCTGACGGTACTGCGGTTAAGACCCCCGGCAGCAAGCTGTTCCCCTACATTAAGCAGAATCTGGATGGCATCATTACAGTGGAGGACAGAGAGCTTGTAGTGGCATTTCTGGATATGGTAGAAAATCACAAGATGGTCGTTGAAAATTCGGGGCTTCTGACCGTTGCGGCCCTGAAGCATCTGGATGTGAAGGATAAGAAGATTGTTTCGATCTTAAGCGGCGGCAACATGGACGTCATCACAATGTCCTCCGTGGTTCAGCAGGGACTGATTCTCCGCGACAGAATCTTTACCGTGTCCGTACTGCTTCCCGACAAGCCGGGCGAGCTGTGCAGGGTGTCCGGCGTGATCGCGGGAGTGAACGGCAACGTAATCAAGCTGGAGCATAACCAGTTCGTCTCAATCAACCGCAGCGCTGCTGTAGAGCTTAAGATCACCATGGAGGCATTCGGCACGGAGCATAAGAACCAGATCATACAGGCGCTTGAAAAAGAGGGCTATCAGCCGAAGCTGATGCCGACTGTAATCTGATGTGAAACGGAAAGTTTTTGTAGATTCTTAAAAGAAGTGAATTATTTCACCGATAAAATCCGCATATTAAAGTATGCGGATTTTTGCGTGAGGGCAGATTAAAAAGGAAGTTTGGAGGAAATGGCAATGATGACAAAGGAGCAGCAGATGGAGATCCGGTTTGAACAAAAGAAGACCTGGAAACGCAGGATACTGGATTATCTGATGATTACGATGGCATCCTTTCTCTATGCGGTGGCGGTCAGTCTGTTCCTTGATCCGAATTCCCTTGCGCCGGGCGGTGTCACGGGTATCGCCATCATATTGAACAGACTTAGCGGACTGGAGACGGGAACATGGGTTCTGATTATCAACATACCTATCATCATTCTCGGTATGTGGAAATTCGGTCTGCACTTTATTCTGTCCACCTTATACTGCACGGCGGTGACCTCTTTTTTCATTAATCTGCTGGCGGACTTCGGGGTGGCAACGGAGGACCGGTTTCTTGCGGCGCTGGTCGGCGGGGCATTGATGGCGGTCGGAATCGGACTGGTATTTAAGGCGGGAGCCACCACCGGTGGCACAGATATTATCGTGAAGCTGCTGCGGCTGCGGTTCCCGCACCTGAAGACCGGCTCATTGTTCCTGATTACAGATGCAACCATTGTGACGGCATCAGCATTTGTGTTCAAGGATCTGGATGTCGCTCTCTATGCCGGACTTGTCGTTTTTGTCAATTCTGTGCTGCTGGATGTCGTGCTTTACGGACGGGATGGGGCAAAGCTGATCTTTATTATCAGCGATGTCCACGCATCCATAACGAAGCGGCTGCTGGAGGAGCTTGACATCGGTGTGACCTATATTTCGGGAACCGGGGCGTACAGCGGCAAGGAGAAGAGCGTTATCATGTGTGTCATGAAGAAGCAGATCTCGGCGCAGGTCGAGGTGATCGTGCGGGAGGAGGATCCGGATGCTTTCATGATTGTCACCAGCGCGACGGAGATTTTCGGGGAAGGCTACAAGAGTATTTACAGTGAAAAGCTTTAGAAAATAAATAATGGCGG
>USGM01000119.1 GCA_900554205.1 uncultured Lachnospiraceae bacterium | reverse complement strand
CGAGAAGCTGCGGCGGGACATCAATGCTGAGTGTACTCTGGAAGAGGAGGACTTCGCGGTGCGGGTGCACATTGATGTGCCGATGCCGCTGGATTACGGAACGGAAGAACTTGCGGACGAGCTGGAACTGCTGGAGCCCTTCGGGGTCGGCAACCCGAAGCCGCTGTTCGCGCAGAAGGAGCTGCTGTTTTTGTCGGGTGTGCGGATGGGAGCAAACAAGACCTGTGCGAGATATACGGTGAGAACGCCGGACGGCGCGGTCAGACAGCTCGTCTACTTCGGCGATCTGGAGCGCTTCGGAGCGTTTCTGGATGAGAAGTACGGCACCGGAAGCGGCGAAGCGCTCTATGCGGGCGGCGTGCAGTTTAAGCTGTCTGTCGTCTACCAGCTGGGAAAGAACACTTACAGGGGGCAGACCCAGCTGCAATATATTATGCAGAATTATTGTTAGAAGACTTATTCTGAGATGAGTCTGATTCCGGAGATGTCGCTGTCGATCGCCATGGAGTAATTCGTATAGTAGACGACGAATCCGGGCTTGGCTCCGGCGGGCTTTTTCACATGCTTTTTCTGGATATAATCGATCTCAACCTTTTCCTGTTCACGGCCCTTGGAGTAATAGGCAGCGAGTCTTGCCGCCTCCTCGAAGGTGCGGTCGGGCAGTTCACCGGAATTTCCGGCTTTCACGACAACGTGCGAGCCGGGAATTTTTTTTGCGTGGAACCACCAGTCGTTACCCGTGGCGAATTTGAAGGTCAGCTCATCGTTCTGGTAATTGTTTTTCCCGACATACATATCAAAGCCGTCACTGCTGACATAATGGAAAGGTTTGCTGGTAAAGCGCTGCTTCTTCGCATTGCCCTTATGGCGGAGGTAGCCGCTCTGGACGAGCTCGTCCCTGATCTCGGCGAGATCCTCCTCGTGGAGGGCGATGTCGAGGGAGGCGGAGACAGACTCCAGATGGTCGATTTCGGACTTGACCTCCTCGGTCAGCTGTGACAGCGCCTCGTAGGTGCGCTTCAGCTTGTTGTATTTGTCAAAGTATTTCTTCGCGTTTTCCGTGGCGGTGAGCGTCGGATCGAGAGGAATCGTCACATTTTCGTTGGTGTAATAATTGAGGGCTTCCAGGCTCTTTGCACCGGGGGCGGCGCTGTAGCCGTAGGTATTTAACAGCTCTCCGTAAATGCGGTAGGTGTCTCGCTTTTCCGTGTCCTTCATCTGGCGGAGCTGGAGGTCGTACTTCTTGACATTGCGCTCCAGAGCCGTCTGAACAATCCTGCGCAGGTCGGAGGATTTCTGGCGGATGCGGGTCAGGGTGTTCTTTTCGGCATAGTAAGCCTCGAGAAGCTCCGACATGGAGGCATAGGTCACGGTGTGATCGTCGGAAGCGCCGGCATGGTTGTACATTGTCAGCGGCATTGCGCAAAATTCCACGGGCTTCCCGGCGGTATAGGCGATGTTGGGGGTAAAATGCTCCTCGCGGATGGCAGTGACCATGTGGGTCAATACTTCGTACAGCTTCTGATAATCGGTTTCCGCAAGCGCGGCAGTCGGCTGTTCCCCGTCGATCTGTGCTTCGTAGCATAGCTCCTGCGCGAGAATGGGAGAGATGCCAGTGAAGCTTCCGTACAGTGCCTTGAAGGCGGGCTGGGGCTTTCCGGCGAGCCGTTGCCGGAAGGTGGCGTAGTCTGTGTTCAGGGCATCCAGCTTGTCCTGTGTCTGCGCGACAAAGTAGGGCTTGCCGGGAAGAACCTCGCGGACGGAGCTGACAGCGGCGGAGACACGCTTGATGCTGTCGATGATTGTGTTGTCATCGTTGCAGAAAATAATGTTGCTGTGCTTGCCCATGATTTCGACCACGAGAGTCTTATGACGGAGGTCACCCATCTCGTCCAGATGCTCGATCTGGATATGGACGATACGCTCCAGACCCGGCTGGGTAATATCCGTGATGCGCCCGTTCTGTAAATGCTTGCGCAGCAGCATACAGAAGTTCGGGGCGGTCATGGGGCTCACCTTTCCTGTTTCCGTCAGATAAATCAACGGAAGGGAGGCGTCGGCGGAAATGACGAGGCGCTTCTGACCTGTCGGCTGCTTGACCGTCAGGAGGAGCTCGTCGCTCTCCGGCTGGGCGATCTTGTAGAGCCGCCCGCCGATCAGTTCTTTTTTCAGTTCGCTTACTACGTTCGCTATTGTAACACCATCAAATGCCATGGCTGAATCCTCGCTTTTCTGATACTTTGATTCCTGTGATCCAGTATAGCAGATGCGTCCACAAAATGCCAGCCCCACTGGCGCGCTGAGTTGTCACGGAAATTCTTTAAGTTACTGACAATTTGTGAGGAATATGCTATAATTTTCACATTAATTTTTGAAGGAGCGTTCGGTATGGGGGATAAAGCAGTGGGGAATAAGCCGGATTATTTTGCAAAAATAATTTTATGGCTAATTTTGAGAAAACAGATGACATACTGAAAGACATGTGCGGAATCATTGAATCTTCACGCGATGCGGCATACAGAGCTGTCAATACAGCCCTTGTACAACGAAATTGGCTGATTGGATACCGTATTGCAGAGGAAGAAATCAAGGGAGCGGACAGGGCAGAATATGGTGCTGGTGTTATAACAAAGCTGGCTAAAGAGTTGACAACAGAATACGGGAGAGGGTTTACAAAATCGAATCTATATAGCTTTTATGCCTTTTATAAGGCTTACCCACAGATTTTCCAGACAGTGTCTGGAAAATCTCCTGCATTGTTATCGTGGTCGCATTATGCAGTTCTTCTGCAAGTCAATGATCAATCTGCCCGTGCGTGGTATGAAAAGGAAGCGGTGGAGCAGACGTGGAGCGTTCGGACTTTGCAGCGCAATATTTCTTCCCAGTATTATTACCGTATGTTGAAAACACAGAAACGTGAACTTGTCGAAAGTGAAATGCAGGAAAAAACCTCGGTATATCAAAATGATAAGCTGGAGTTTATTAAAAACCCTATTGTCACAGAATTTTTGGGGCTTTCTTCGGATACAGATTTTACAGAGAGCGATCTTGAAAAAAGTATTCTTTCCAATCTGCAAAACTTTATTATGGAGCTTGGAAAGGGCTATGCCTTTGTTGCGCGGCAACAACACATTCATACTGAAAAACAAGATTATTATATTGATCTTGTGTTTTATAATTATATATTGAAGTGCTTTGTGCTGATACGGACGATGATATTGCCCGATATTCTGTAATGCATGGGAGTGAGCAGTTATTTGCTTCAAAGTATAAACTGTATCTTCCGACGGAAGAGGAATTGAGAGCAGAAATTGAAACGCAGAAAGCAATGTTCTATCTTCAGCAAAAGAAAAGTAATGAAAACGGATAAAAACTTGCTAGAAAAATGAAAACCCTGTATAGTGGTATAGGTGGGAACGGTTGCTCCTTGAGAAAGGGGGAGACAAGGCGTAAAGACAAAAAAAACTTGATTCCTCAAGCGAAAAGTGGTAATGTAGCAATAAAGGAACGGTCGCCCACAAGGTGGTTGAACGTTGAATGAGTGTATAGATAATCCACCCTCCCTACTGTCAAGTTTCAAGGGTGGTTTTCTATGTATTGTAACCAAGCTGAAACGAAAGAGTACCCTGTTACCAGAACACAATGTGCGAAGCACAGATTGGAGTGCTGATGATAAAGAGCATGACCGGCTTTGGCCGATGCGAAGTCACAGAGAACAACCGGAAATTCACGGTGGAGATGAAGGCGGTCAACCACCGCTATCTTGATATGAATATTAAGATGCCGAAGCCCTTGAATTTCTTTGAGTCAGCAATTCGGACCGAATTAAAGAATTATGTCTCCAGAGGAAAGGTGGATATTTTCATAACCTATGAGGATCTCTCGGAGCACACCTCAAAGGTCTGCTACCACAGGGAGATTGCAGAGGAGTACCTGACCTATCTTCGCCAGATGGCGGAGGATTTCGGGCTGGACAATGATATCCGCGTCTCCACCCTGTCGAAGTATCCTGAGGTCTTTACCATGGATGAGGCGGGCGTAGACGAGGAGGAGCTCTGGAAGGAGCTACAGAAGGCAGTGGACGGCGCGGCGGAAAAGTTTGTGGAGAGCCGGATCACAGAGGGCGAGCATCTGAGGGATGATCTGTTGGAGAAGCTCGACGGAATGCTGTCACTTGTCGATTTCATTGCACAGCGTTCACCGCAGATCGTAGCGGAGTACCGGAAGAAGCTGGAAGAGAGAATGCGGGAGCTTCTGGGTGGCAATACCGTAGACGAGAGCAGATTGCTGACAGAGGTTGCTATTTTTGCTGATAAAATATGCGTGGATGAGGAGATCGTCAGACTCCGCAGTCATATAGAGACGACGAAGAAGGCTTTGATGGAGGGCGGTTCCATCGGGCGGAAGCTCGATTTCATTGCACAGGAGATGAACCGGGAGGCAAATACGACCCTGTCCAAGGCGAATGATCTCGAGATTTCAAACTGTGCCATTGAACTCAAGACGGAGATTGAAAAAGTCCGCGAACAGATACAGAACATCGAGTAGCGCAGCGGAAGCAGAAAGGCGGGGACATGGCTAACTTAATCCATATTGGCTTTGGAAACATTGTGAATACGGATAAGATCGTCGCCATCGTCAGCCCAGAGTCTGCACCGATGAAGCGCCTTGTGCAGAGCGCGAGGGAAAACGGCATGGCGATCGATGCTACGCAGGGCAGGAAGACAAAGTCGGTCTTAGTCATGGAAAACAGCCAGATTGTTTTATCCGCGCTTTTGCCGGAGACAATCTCCGGCCGTGTAAAGACGGGACAGGACGAGGCGGATGCCGTGGGTGAGGAAGCGGAGAAGACTGAGACAGAGGGATAACCGCAAAGCGGGGAAATTTAGGAGAAAGTATGGAACAGAGAGGGATTCTGATGGTTTTGTCCGGCTTTTCGGGAGCCGGTAAGGGAACGCTTGTGAAAGCGCTCCTCAAGAAGTATAATGACTATGCACTTTCCATTTCGATGACGACGAGAGCGCCCAGAGAGGGCGAGCGCGACGGCGTGGAATACTTTTTCTCTACAAGGGAAAAGTTTGAGGAGACGATCGTCAATAACGGACTGATCGAATATGCATTGTACTGCGGCAATTATTACGGAACGCCGCGTGCTTATGTCGAGGAGCAGATGGCTGCCGGCAAGAATGTGATTCTGGAGATTGAAATTCAGGGGGCATTGAAAATTAAGGAGAAGTTCCCGGAGAGTCTGCTGATCTTTGTGACACCGCCGAGCGCGGATGAACTGAAGCGGAGGCTGGAGGGAAGAGGGACGGAGAGCGCGGATGTGATTGCGCAGCGCCTTGCCCGTGCAACAGAGGAATCAGAAGGCATAGAAGCCTATGATTATATAGTGGTTAATGATGATCTGGACACCTGTGTGGACGAGGTTCACCGACTGGTGGAGGCGGCGCGCAGAGCGCCTGTCAGATGTCAGGACTTCATAAAAGAAATCAGAGAGGAACTGAAAAAGTTCTCGAAAGGAGCAAATTAATCATGTTACATCCGTCTTATTCCGATTTAATGAAAGTTGTAAACAGCGAGGTTGAGCCCGGCGAAGCGCCGGTAGTAAACAGCCGTTATTCTATTGTTATGGCGACATCAAAGCGTGCAAGACAGATCATTGCAGGCGAGGAGCCGCTGATAAACGGCAAGGATAAGAAGCCGCTGTCGATTGCTGTTGAGGAACTGAACGAGGGTCTGATCAAGATTCTTGGCGACGAAGAATAAAGAAAGTGGAAGTAGCTGGTATTTTGCCAGCTACTTTAGGTATAGGGATAATTTTTATGAAGATTATGTTTGTATCGCTGGGTTGTGATAAGAACCTTGTCGACACAGAGATGATGCTGGGTATGCTGCAGCAGAAGGGCTTTACCTTTACAGATGATGAGACGGAGGCGGACATTGTCGTGGTGAACACCTGCTGTTTCATCGGAGATGCCAAGGAGGAGAGTATCAACACGCTGCTTGAAATGGCGGAGCTGAGAAAGAACGGCAGCATACGGGCATTGCTTGCAACGGGATGTCTCGCACAGCGCTACCGCGAGGAGATACAGAGGGAGATCCCGGAGGTGGATGCAATTCTTGGCACCATGGCGATCGAGGAAATCGCTGAGGCGGTTGAACAGGTATTGCAGGGAGAAGGGCACAACCATTTCAGGAAACTGAACAGCGCACCGGCATCCTACAGGGACAGGGTGCTGACGACGGGCGGACATTTTGCCTACCTTAAAATAGCTGAGGGCTGCAACAAGCGTTGTACCTATTGCATCATTCCGAAGGTCAGAGGAGATTACCGTAGTATTCCCATGGAGGAGTTGACGGCACAGGCGGAAGCACTGGCGGAGAAGGGCGTTCGGGAGCTGATCCTTGTCGCGCAGGAGACAACGCTGTACGGTGTTGATCTATATGGAAAGAAGAGTCTTCCTGAGCTGCTGCACAGGCTGGCAGCAATCAGCGGCATCTATTGGATCAGGATACTCTATTGTTATCCGGAGGAAATCACGGAGGAGCTCATTGAGACAATCGCGGCGGAGCCGAAGGTCTGTCATTATCTGGACATTCCCATCCAGCACGCCTCGGACGAGGTGTTAAGGCGCATGGGCAGGCGGACGAACCAGGAGGAGCTGAGACAGTGGATCGGCAGGCTGCGGGAGCGAATCCCCGACATCTGCCTGAGAACGACGCTTATCAGCGGCTTCCCCGGGGAGACGCAGGAGGATTTTGAGGAGCTGTACCGCTTTGTGAATGAGATGGAATTTGACCGGCTCGGTGTTTTCCCCTATTCTCAGGAGGAAGATACAAAGGCGGCGGAAATGCCCGATCAGGTGCCCGAGGAGGTCAAGTGCTTCCGCAGGGATGAGCTGATGGAGCTGCAGCAGGCGATCGCTTTTGAAAAGGCGGAGCAGATGATCGGAAGGGTTCTCGATGTCATGGTGGAGGGCAAGGTTGCGGACGAGGATGTCTATGTCACGCGAACCTATCGCGACGCGCCGAACGTTGACGGCTACCTCTTCCTGAATACCTCCGCAAACCTGATGACGGGCGATTTTGTGAAGGTTCTGGTGACAGACAGCAACGAATATGATCTGATAGGAGAGATATATCATGAGTAAGATGAATTTACCGAACAAGCTGACGATCTTCAGGGTCATCTTGATCCTGCCCTTTGTGCTCCTGCTTCTGGGCGGGCACCATGAGTGGGGATGGTTCCGGGCGATTTTCGGGGGCATTCCGGAATATGTGGATTATATTGCTCTTGCAATTTTTATCATCGCAAGTCTCACTGATCTTGTCGATGGCAAGATTGCCAGAAAGTATAACATGGTGACGAACTTCGGAAAGTTTATGGATCCTCTGGCAGATAAGCTGCTGGTGAGTGCGGCGATGATCGCCCTCGTGGACATGGGACGCATTCCGGCATGGATCGTGATTATCATTATCAGCAGGGAATTTATTATCAGCGGGTTCCGCCTCATCGCTTCCGACAACCATGTTGTCATTGCAGCGAGCTACTGGGGAAAATTCAAGACGACCTTCCAGATGGTCATGGTCTGCCTGATGATTGCCAACCTTGGGGCGAAATATGAGTGGATGCGGATTCTGACGGACTGCATCATGTGGATTGCCCTCGCGCTGACAGTGATCTCCCTGATCGATTATCTCGTGAAAAATAAAGACGTTATGAAGGACCAGAAATAGCCTGCACGACAGACGAAGCAGACCGGAAAAGTACGAAAAGTGAGGACAGGAAGCGTATGACAGTAGAATTGATTTGTGTTGGAACGGAACTGTTACTTGGAAATATCGTCAACACCAACGCGGCGTATCTCGCCGAGCAGTGCGCAGGACTGGGACTTTCCTGCTACTTTCAGACAGTGGTGGGTGATAATGCGGAGCGGCTGGAGATGGTGTTGCGGACGGCGATGCAGCGGTCGGATATTGTGATCCTCTCCGGGGGTCTCGGGCCTACGGAGGACGATCTGACGAAGGAGACGGCGGCGAAGGTCAGCGGCAGGAAGCTGGTTCTGCATGAGGCGTCAAAGGCGGCGATCGAAGTCTATTTCCGTAAAAAAGGCGTAAAACCAACGGACAATAACTGGAAGCAGGCTATGCTTCCGGAAGAAGGTATTGTTCTGGAGAATAAGAACGGCACAGCGCCCGGTGTTATAATCGAGACGGACAATAACAGACTGATACTGCTTCCGGGGCCGCCCGGAGAGCTGAAACCGATGTTTGAGGAGAGTGTTGTCCCTTATCTTGCCGGGCTGAACGCAAAGGTGATCTGTTCCAGAACGGTCAAGATCTGCGGTGTCGGCGAGAGCAAGGCGGAGACCATGGTGAAGGATCTGATCGACGGACAGACGAATCCGACCATTGCGACCTACGCGAAGACGGGCGAGGTACATATCAGGGTCACGGCGCAGGCGGAGGACAAGAAGGCGGCGACAAAGCTGCTTAAGCCCTATGTAAAGGAATTAAAAAACCGTTTCGGCAATTGTGTCTATACGACGGAGGAGGACATGACGCTGGAGAAGGCGGTCGTGGATCTCCTGCAGGCAAATGAGCTCACGCTGACCTGTGCGGAATCCTGCACGGGGGGTCTGCTTTCCGGCAGGATCATCAATGTCCCCGGTGTCTCCGAGACCTATAAGAGCGGCTATATCACTTACTCCAACAAAGCAAAGCGCAGGCTGCTCGGCGTGAAAAAGCCGACGCTGCAGAAGTATGGCGCTGTCAGCGAAAATGTGGCGGAGGAGATGGTCCGGGGAGCGGCGTCTGCCGCGAAGGCGGACGTTGCGGTCGCAGTGACCGGTATCGCCGGGCCTGATGGGGGAACGGAGGAAAAGCCTGTCGGACTGGTATATATCGCCTGCGGTGTCAAGGGAAAAGTCACTGTGAAAAAATACCAGTTTTCCGGCAACCGTGCCAAGGTGCGTGAGTCGGCGGTCTCCGCTGCACTTACCCTCCTGAGAGAGTGTGTGCTGGAGTATTTCAGCAAGGTGACCTTCGGGAAGAAGGATTGAGAATAGGAGCATCAAAGGGCATTCCTGCAGGCGGGGATGTCCTTTTTGGTTACTGTTCACAGTCCATATTCCGCGAAGTCAA
>USGM01000118.1 GCA_900554205.1 uncultured Lachnospiraceae bacterium | reverse complement strand
CGCAGAATGCATCTACAACGAACAGTCTCTTGTTGGACAGCTCCTTCTTAGCGATCTCCTTAACCTCTGCCCATGCAGCTGCGGTCATAGGATGGTTGTCGTTCTTATATTCATCAGAGGTCCACCATACGGTATCCTTGGAATTTTCATCCATAACGATATACTTATCTTTAGGAGAACGTCCTGTGTAGATACCAGTCATTACGTTTACTGCGCCAAGCTCAGTAACCTGACCCCTCTCGTAACCTTCCAGTTCGGGCTTGGTCTCCTCTTCGTACAGGAAATCATACGAAGGATTGTACACGATTTCCGTCGTTCCGGTAATGCCATACTTGTTCAAATCAATTGCTGCCATATCATTTACCTCTCTTCTTTAATGTAAATTGAAATTTACTCACGGTCATTCTACCATGATTTTATCTTTCCGTAAAGTATCTATTTCTTGTATTTCTACTGTCCAATCAGATTTTGAGAAACTTTTTCACCGTGTCTTTCATCTCCGCGGTCTCACACTGTGTATCGTGCAGGACAGGTGCGGTACGGATCTCCTCGATTGCCTGCGGAACCCTGACATTGGCGATTCTTGAAAGCTCGTCAACCAGTTCAAAATCACCCATCGCGTCATATTTGCCGTCAATGGCATTCATCACGCTTCTTGTAAACTTGAACGGGCTTGCGGTGGACGCAATCACAGTCTTTGTGTGGTCTCCCGTCTCCTCCACATACTTCCGGTACACTGCCGAAGCAACCGCCGTATGGGTATCAATCACATATCCGCAGTCCTCGTAAAGGCGCTTGATCTCTGCGGCTGTCTCTGCTTCATCCGCATAATTTCCGTAGAAATCCTTCAGCGCACCCTTCATCTCATCTGTGATCTCATATCTGCCCTCTCCGGTCAGCGCTGCCATCAGCCCTCTGTTTTCTCCGGCATCATTTCCGGCGATCCAGTAAATCAGACGCTCAAGGTTGCTGGAGATCAATATATCCATGGACGGAGAGCTTGTCAGCACAAACTCCCGGTTGCGGTCGTAGACACCGGTGCGGAAAAAGTCATACAGCACCTTGTTGTCGTTGGACGCACAGATCAGCTTATCAATCGGAAGTCCCATATTCTTTGCGTAGAACGCCGCAAGGATGTTTCCGAAGTTTCCGGTGGGAACCGTAACATTGATCTTCTCGCCGTCCGCGATCTTTCCTTCCTTAAGCAGTGTCACATAAGCATATACATAGTAGCAGACCTGCGGGATCAGGCGGCCGATGTTAATGGAATTTGCGGAAGAAAACTGGAAGCCGTTCTCCTCCATCTCCTTCGCCAGTTCCTTGTCCGAGAAGATTTTCTTCACGCCGGTCTGGGCATCATCGAAGTTCCCATGGATTCCGACAACAAAGGTATTCTTCCCCTTCTGTGTTACCATCTGCTTCTCCTGAATCGGGCTGACACCGTTTTTCGGATAGAATACGACGATCCTTGTACCCTCGACATCGGCAAAGCCTGCCAGTGCGGCCTTCCCGGTATCGCCGGAGGTCGCCGTGAGGATAACGATCTCATTCTTGATTGCATTCTTTCTGGCGGATGTTATCATCAGATGCGGCAGGATTGACAGTGCCATGTCCTTGAATGCGATCGTCGGGCCGTGAAACAGCTCCAGATAATATGCATTCTCTGCCTCTGCAAGCGGTGCGATCACCTCCGTGTCAAACTTAGAATCATATGCGCGGTCGATGCAGGTCTTGAGCTCACTCTCCGTGAAATCGGTGAAATACAGCTTCATCACCTCATAGGCAACCTGCCGGTAATCCATCTGGGAAAGCTCTTTCAGGCTCTTATCCAGAGCAGGAATATGATCCGGCACGAAAAGTCCGCCGTCATCAGTCAGCCCCTTTAAAATTGCTTCCGATGCCCTGACCGCTGTGCCCTTGCTTCTTGTACTGTTATAGAATACTTCCATCATCTCTTCCTCCGCCTTCGCTGTTCCTTATCTTATGCCAGCCTTATACCGACTGCGCCGTGTTTCTTCTGCTGAGCTCCAGCAGCTTCTCCCTCATGTCGCTCTCCAGCTTCTGGAGTTCAACCTCGGCATTTCTTCTCTTCTCACGGCCGTCCTCCTGAATCTTGAGCACCTCATCCAGCGTGGTAATCAGAGTCTGGTTGGTCGACTTAAGCGTCTCGATATCGACAATTCCTCTCTCGCTTTCCTTCGCTGTCTCAAGCGTAGCAACCTTCAGATTCTCAGCATTCTTCTTCAAAAGCTCGTTCGTCATGTCGCTGACCTCACGCTGCGCCCTTGCGGCATCCGTGGAATGATTCAGTCCGATGGCAATGACCATCTGGCTCTTCCAGAGCGGGATCGTGTTTACCAGAGTGGACTGTATCTTGTCACTCATGACCGTGTCATTATTCTGGATCAGACGGATCTGTGGTGCCATCTGCAGGGAAACCGTCCTTGTCAGCTCCAGATCGTGAATCTTCTTTTCAAAGCGGTTGCACATCTCGGCATAGTCTCTCGCCGCCTGCGTATCCTCCGGCAGCTTGCTCTGCTCTGCCTTCGCCACCAGTGCCGGAAGCTCCTTCTCCTGCGCGTCCTTGAGCTTCTGCTTTCCTGCGAGGATGTACATGGACAATTCCTTGAAGTAGTTCAGATTCAGTTCATACATCTTGTCAAGCAGCGCAACATCCTTGAGCAGTGTCACCTGATGTGCCTCCAGCGCATCGCTGATCTTATTGACATTGACCTCCGCCTTGTCATATCTCGCCTTCATGTTGGAGAGCTGGTTGGTCTTCTTCTTGATCATGCCGAAAAATCCCTTTGACTCTTCCCCGTCGTCTATGGACTTCAGTTCGGCAACCACCTGTGTCAGCATCTCGCCGACCTCTCCCATATCCTTCGTGCGGACATTGCTCAGCGCCGTCTCGGAAAAATCTGCGATCTTCTTCTGGCAGCCCGCGCCGAACTGCAGCACCTGCTGGGTGTTGGTAATATCAATCTGCGCCGCAAAGTCATTTACCATCTTCTGTTCTTCCGGTGAAAGCTCTACTCCCAGCTCCTCACCTGTTTTCTCAAGCTTTTCAGGCTTAACCTCCGCCACCTGTGTCTCCTCCTGACTGGTCTCAAGCACAGGCTCAAAGGTCAGCGTCGGAGCCTCCTTCAACAGTTCATCAATATCACTCATCTATGTATCCTCCTTATGGTATGTGTATTTTCTCTCATCATCGCGCCGTCATCTCGGCACCTTCTCCAGTTCCTTCTCCTGTGCGAAGACGCTCTGTCCCGCAAGTCCTTCCTTGGCGAGCATCGTCTGCAAAACCTGTGCATCCGTCGTCACGTCATAGGCAGTCTCCCGGAACATCCTGTTCAGCAGCTCCTCAAAGGCGCTGTTGATCGTATCCAGCGTTTTCTCGATCTCTGCCTTCGCCTCAAGGATCTCCGCACTCTGGGAACTCAGATCGTCAAACTCCTCATAAGCGCCCACCAGTTTCAACGTAGTTGGGAGATAGTAGTTCATAAATTTCTTCATCTGCGGCATCTGCTCCGGGTGCTCCTTCAGTCCGTCGAAGATCTCCTTAAGCAGATTCTCCAGACGGAACAGCTTCGCCGAGATCTCTTCACCCGGAATATTGTCATTCATGTTGCGCAGCTTTTTAATGCACTCCTGTCCTTCCGCAATCATCTCATCCAGCTCACTCCGCTCAGCCTCCGCTGTCGCTTCCGGCTTTATGCCGCTCATGCTCTGCTTAAGCTCCTGCGCCTTCTGCTCGCGCTCCTGCAGCTTCCTTTGCTTTTCCAGTGCCAGATACTCCCGGTAAATCTTGTCATCCAGCATCAGGCAGGTTTCCTGATGATCCAGATGTCCCTCCGGGAAAAAGCCTGCATCCAGCATTTTCCGTACATCCTTCAATATAAACTTCTGGGTCTTATTCGTGTGAAGTGCCAGCTCTTCCAGATTGATATAATGGTTGTTCCCGGCAAGCTCCACATATTTCTCGGCGCGCTGCAGCCTCAGCTTCTGGATACAGCCTACATTGATCAGCACAATGCAGACAATAAGCATCAGAAAAATCATTGAAAATGCAACCTTAAAGCCGCCCCCGACTCCAAGCGCCAGTCCACCGAAAACCGCAGAAAGAATGCCCAGCACACCTGTCCCGATGCCGCCGAAGACCCTGTAGAGAATACTCGAAATCCTGCCGATCCGTTTAAACGGTGCCTTCAGCATCTCCGCAGCCGCCACTCTGAGATCCTGCTCGCGCTGTCTTTCCTCCTGTGCGCGCTTGCGTTCCCTCGTCTGCGCCGCATACCGCTCTGTATGACTTTCCGTCTGGTTACCCGACACAGCCTGTCCGACCTTTTCCGTCACACCCTTGACTGTGTCCTGCACCGTGCCGACGATCACATTGCTCAGATCCTTAAAATTACCGGTTTTTAAAGCCGAATCAACAGCATTCCGGATCTCCTCTCCCATGCTGTTCCATGACTTGTTATTACTCATTTGCTCTCCCATACAATCATTTTGCGAAAAAAATTCCAGATTGATTATCCCATAAATGTTCTGACATGGCAAGAGTTTTGTTTGATTCCCCTTCACTTAAAGAACTCATGTCCCCCATGTGTAAACAAAAAGGTCAGATTTTCGTCAAACCATCTCATCCGGTTCTTATTCGCATATTTTCTCGCCGCAAAATACAGAGCGCCCTCGGAAATATCCTCCCCCGCAAGAGCGCGCTCCACCGCAGAGATTGTCTCCTCGCTGATCTCTACGGAATAATACCGTCCGTTTGCCACCGGCGAAAACTGGGTCACACCTTTCTCGCGCTGGAATACCACCTCCGTCACTGTCCCGGGAAAGCTGTCATTGTCCACCCTGTTGAGTACCACATTGGCGACGAGCAGCTTTCCGTCCTCGTCCTCACAGCCTGCCTCCGCCTCAACAATCCTGAGCAGCACCTCCAGCTCCTCCTCGTCGAGCACCCTCTGCGGACGCTGCTCCATGAGCTGATAGCTGACTACACGCTGACCGGAGACGGCAACGTCGGCGATTCCGATCCCCCTGCTTCCGCTTTCCTCTGTCCCTGCGGCTTCTGCGTCCAGCTCCTGCGCCCGGCTCTCGAGCTCCTCCAGCTCCAGCCTCATCGCCTGCGCCGGCTCCGCGGTCAGTCCTGCCGCCGCCAGCTCCCGGACGCAGACAAATCCCATCAGCAGGATCAAATTTCCCGTCAGAAGCAGACTTATTGCCTTCTTATACATAATGTTCCGTTCCTTTCCCATCTTCCTAATTACAGCTTTGCCTGTCCGATATATCAGTATATGATGGGAAAGGAAAAAATATATCTGAAAACTTGTCTGCATGTCCCCTCTGATGCTATACTTGTAATACATGTGACATTAACAAAGGAGGCCCTATATGGATAAGAAACTACCGGATGGCGTTTTTCCTGCCTGCCGCAAGAATGGAGAATCCTACTTCCGCTCCTCGCTGACACACAGGGGAAAGCATATCAGTCTCGGCAGCTATCCATCCTCTGAGGCGGCCCATGCGGCATATCTCGAGGGGCGCCGCCTTCTTGCTGATGACTCCCTTATCCCGGAGCATTACACTCCGGCACACGCGCTGTCCTTTGAAAAATGGATCTGTCTGATCAATTATCGTGACAACAACATCTATTTCAGCACGCCGATCTATGTCGGTCGGAAAATGTTTTATTATTATCTCTCGCCATCTGAGGTGCTGAAATTTGACATGGATGATCTCTTCTTTTATTCCTCCCACAAGATCATGCGGAGGGGAGGTCATTACTTTGTCGCGGACTACGGCTCGCAGCTCAGCATTGTCTCCCGCTACGGCATACGTCCTTACGCCAGACAGGGGCAGGATTACCGCTTTCTCAACGGCGATCCGCTCGACTTCCGCCGTGAAAATCTCGACATTCTGAATGTCTACAATGGGGTGACAAGAGAAAAGAAAAACGGACAGTATATCTATACCGTCCGCATTCATCTTCATGGTAATTATATCGTAGGCCGCTATCCCGATGAGGTCAGCGCCGCAATCGCATACAACAAGGCAGTTGATCTTCTGCGGAAGAAGGGTGTCAGAAAGGAATTTCTGTCAAATTACATCGAGGGTCTTCCGCCGCGGAAATATGCCGAGATCTATTCCTCCCTGCAAATTTCCCAAAAGCTGCTGGACTACTGCCCTACTTCTCCGCGTAATCAATAAAGCTGATGTTGAGATTGACAAGCCCGGCAATGCCGTCCACCGTCCCCTGTGTGTTATACTGCCACATCGTGAACTTATAGGGATAGTCGGGAATATCCGCCTGCTGGGAAAGCCATACATCGTAAGCGGTCAGCTTCGACATATCGATCTGGCGGATGAGCCATTCCTTATTGCCGTAAATAATGGTCTTATAGCCCGCCGCGCCGATGGTGTCCAGAAACGCCTTTGTGATCTCCGTCCGCTCCGCCTTGCTCAGCTTGTCCGTCCTCGCCGTGTCATTTGTCACAAGCTCCATGTCAAAGGCTACCGGATAGGAAATGATGTACTCCCCGAGCTGCTGGAGCACCAGATTCGCCTCCTCCACAGCCTCATCCTTCGAGATCGCCTGCGAATAGAAGTAAACCCCGACATCAAGCCCCGCATCCGTCGCCCGCTTGATATTTTCGCTGAAATAGTCATCGACAATCAGCTGTCCCGTGCCATAGCCCCTCGCTCCGACACGGATCATGACAAACTGGATTCCCGCCTTTTTCACCTTGACAAAATCAATATAGTCCTGAACCTTGGACACATCCACCCCGACATAGGAGGTCTGTTTCCCATTCTCATAATACTTCATGAAATCCGACTGACACACCAGCTTTGTGAAATCATATTCATTCTTTGGCAGATAGGGGCTGATGAGCACCCATTCCTCGGTTCCGTCGGACTTTTCGACCAGCGTATGCTTGCCGTCCGTGGACGGGTCATTCTTTACTTCCTCCTGCGGCAGGGACTGCTCCGGCTCCGGTGTCGCCTCCACCTCCTCCGGGTACTTATCCCAGAAGTCAAGATCATCCGGATGGAGCACGCCCTCCGACACATATCTCTCCGGCTCGGGGGAGAGGATGACCGGCGAGGTTTCCTGACTCACCGTCTCCTGCGCACTCTGCCCCGGCTTCTTATTTGCGCTGTTCATAATCAGTACAACGACCAATATCACCGCGACAAAAGCCGTCACCGCAACGATTGTCATCACCACCGTCGGCGTCATGCCCGAATGGTCTTCATAATCATCATGTAGCTTCATCTCTCTCCCCTCCTTCCGGCGAATTTCTTTCTCAATGCTTCACGATTGCCTTCTTCGGGCATTTCTCAGCACAGGTACCGCAACCGGTACACTTCTCCTGATCAATGACAGCGTGGAACTCCGTCACCGTCACAGCCTGATTCGGACAATTCTTCACACAGATGCCACAGCCGATACAGCCCACCTGACATGCCTTCATCGTGACAGGCCCCTTATCCTTGGAGCTGCATGCGACCGCAAATTTTGCGTCATAGGGCACGAGCGAGATCAGATGCTTCGGGCAGACGGCAATACATTTCTTACAAGCCTTGCAGGCCTCCTTATCCACAACCGCAACACCGTTTACCACATGGATCGCGTCGAAGGGGCAGACCTTGGCGCAGGTGCCGAAGCCAAGGCAGCCGTTGTTGCAGGACTTCGGCCCTCCGCCGGGCACAAAGCTCATCATCCGACAGTCCCCGATGCCATAATAGTCATAATCCTTCTTCGCCTTATCGCAGTCGCCCTGACAGGCAACATAGGCAACCTGTCTCGCGCTCTCCTCCGCTTCCACGCCCATAATTCCGGCGATCACCTTGCCGACGGCTTCACCGCCGACCGGGCAGGCATTGACCGGCGCTTCGCCCTTGGCGATGGCAGCCGCCAGACCGGAACAGCCCGCATAGCCGCAGCCACCACAGTTATTTCCGGGCAGCGCCGCCAGCACAGCCTCCTCCTTCTCGTCCACTGTCACCTTGAATTTGATACCGGCAACTCCGAGGAAGAGTCCGACAAAAATACCAACTACTCCGACTATCACTGTAGCCGTAATGATTCCTGTAATATTCATGTGTCATCCTCCCTACAGCAGGCCTGAAAATCCGACAAAGGCGATTGCCATCAGTCCGGCGGTCACCAGAACCGTAGGCATTCCCTTGAAGGACTCGGGGAAATCATTATGCTCTATTTTTTCGCGGATGCCCGCAAGGATCACGATCGCAATCGTAAATCCAAGTGCCGTCGCAAATCCGTTTACCACGCCCGTCAGAATACCGTACTCCGCCTGTTCGTTGTTGATGGCAACACCGAGCACCGCACAGTTCGTCGTAATCAGCGGCAGGTATACGCCGAGAGCCTCATAGAGCGAGGGCATAGCTTTTTTCAGGAACATCTCAACAAACTGCACAAGGGCAGCAATGACCAGAATAAAGACAATCGTGTCGAGATACTGCACCTGAAATTTAATCAATACAAATTTGTTAATCACTCCCGCCACCGCGCTGGCAAGCGTGATGACGAAGATAACCGCCACTCCCATTCCCCCTGCGGTCTTGACCTTCTTGGACACGCCAAGGAAGGGACACAGACCCATAAACTGGCTGAGCACAACATTGCTCACCATGGAGGAACTGATCAGGATAATCAATAAATCTTTTACATTTTCCATTTATTTTTCCTCCGCATCCGTGTCATAAAAACGCTTTGAGCAACCTTTTTCGCTGCAATTCATACAATCCTCGGTACAGCCCGAGCCAATCTTCTCGTAAGGCTTTCCCGCCTTCTTGCGTTTTGCCTTGATGTAATTCTGCAGCGCAACCAGACATGCCAGCACAAAGAACGCTCCGGGTGCCTGGCTGAAAATGCGGATCGGCTCAAACGAAGCCGGCATAATGGAGATACCGAAGACCTTTCCCGCTCCGAGAATCTCACGCAGCGCCCCGATGCAGGTCAGTGCAAACGAGAAGCCAAGCCCCATGCCGAGTCCGTCAAACATGGAAGGAATCGGCGGATTAGAATATGCATATGCCTCCGCGCGTCCCAGAATGATACAGTTTACAACGATCAGCGGAATGTAAACGCCCAGCGATTTATTCAGTGCCGGCAGATACGCCTCCAGAAGAAGCTGTACCACCGTCACAAAGGTTGCGATGACGACAATGAATGCCGGAATACGCACCCTGCTCGGTATGATCTTTCTGAGCAGTGAGATAAACAGATTGCTCAGCGTCAGCACTGCCATCGTCGTCAGCCCCATGCCGAGTCCGTTCATCGCCGAGGTAGTGACCGCAAGGGTCGGACACATTCCCAGAGTCAGGACGAAGGTAGGGTTCTCTTTTACCAGTCCGTTATAAATTCTCTCTCCAGCCTTACTCATTGACAGCACCTCCCTCCAGAAGCTCCAGCGCAACTCTCAGGCCTCCGTTGACGGCATTTGTGACCGCCCTTGTCGTAATCGTTGCACCGCTGATGGCATCCACCTCATTCTCCGCAGACGCTCCGTTTTTCACATAAGTAAAGCTCTGTACCTTCTTGTCGGCAAACTGCGGTGTCAGAACATTCGGTGCTTCCATACCGAGTCCGGCAGTCTCCTTGATCTCCGTGATAGAGACACCGTTCACCGTACCGTCCGCACCGACACCGAC
>USGM01000117.1 GCA_900554205.1 uncultured Lachnospiraceae bacterium | reverse complement strand
CATCAGGATCGCAGAAGTGGAATGACATAAAGGGCGATAAAATCACGCTCTATGTACCAGAGAGTTTTCATTATAGTGACATCTGCATGGAACTGGGAGCGGGGAAAATGAACGTGAGCGGTCTGGATGCCGACCATATTTTGCTGAAGGCGGGCGCGGGACAGATCAATGCTGAGCAGCTGACAGCGCAGATGCTGGAGGCGAATGTCGGAATAGGGCAGATTACTATGAACAACATTACAGTTCAGAACCTGGATGCAGAGGTCGGAGCGGGCGGCATGACGGTGAGGGGAACGGTGAAAGGAGATGCTGGAGTAAAGTGCTCCATGGGCAGCCTTGATCTGAGGCTGGCCGGCAGTGAGACGGATTTCAACTATCATCTGATCGGAACGATGGGAAACATCAGCCTTGCCGGGCAGGACTACAACGGCGTCGGTATGCAGAGAGACATCGACAACGGTGCAGGAAAGAGTCTGACTGCGGAATGTGCCATGGGGAGCATCGCAATTCGTTTTGAGGACTGAAGCACAGTCAGACCTTAAAGCAGCTTCGGAAGAAATTTTTCGAGAAGAACGCCCTCCTGTACCGGAACATCGGCAGCCTCCGTGCCGCGGATGCAGAGTGCAACAAATTCAGCTGCCTTCTGTATGCTGGGGAAAAGTTCTTTTCCGCGCAGAAGCTCGGCAACCAGAATCGATGCAAAGAGATCGCCTGTGCCCGGACGGGACTTTCCCGTTGCGGGGGTCACACAGGCTTTTTGCATGTGGTCTTCCCAGCAGATATTCCGGAAGTGATCGTCTTCGTGCAAACCGGTGATGACGACAGAGCCGGGACAGAGCTTGGAGAGCTTCTGACAGAGAAGCTGCAGTTCTGCCTCTGACCACGCGTCTTCCTTATAAGGGGTGTCGGTGAGCAGACAGGCTTCGGTCAGATTCGGCGTCAGAACCTGCGCGTGTCTGCACAGTCTGCGGAGCGCCATGCAATGCGAGTCGGTGACGGAGCGGTATTTCTTTCCGTGGTCGCCCATGACAGGGTCGAGAAGAAAGAGCGGAGGGTGGAAGAGCGACAGAAATTCCTCAACGATGCCGATCTGCTCTTCATTGCCAAGAAAACCGCAGTACAGGCCGTCAAAGGACAGCCCCAGATCCTTCCATGCATGTATGTATGCCTGCATATGGGGAGTGTAGTCGTCCCTGTGACAGACAGGAAAGCCGAGATGATTGGACAAAATGGAAGTAGGCACAGGACAGACCTGTACCCCCAAAACACTGATTACGGGCAGAGACACGGTTGTGGAGCATCTGCCGAAGCCAGCAATAGCATTTATCATAGCAAGCCGGGGAACTCCGCCCCGGCTCTCTTTTTCTTTATAATCCGTCATACCTTATTCCTTATTTTTCCTCCGGTGTCACCTGAACGAACAGTCCTGCCTTGCGGAGTGCGGGGCGCAGTGCAAGATAGAAGATCGAGGCGGCAATCACGGCGACGATGGCGTTTACGCCGGTAGTCAGCGTGCTGATCTTGGCAAGCGCGGCGGAGATGTCCTGCGGAACTCCCAGAAGATACATTTTATAGAAGTAACCGACCAAAGGATCGGCGACAACGTTAAATGCCATGCCGCATACGCAGGAAAGGATGGTAACACCGGTAATGTATTTTGCGGAATGCTCTTTGTCAAGTTTGAAAATCTTATGTGCCACAAAACCGACGATCAGTCCGATGCAGAGCTTTAACAGGAAGGTTTTCGGAGCACTGGTCACATAGGAGGTTGTCAGGTCTCCGATCGTCATGCCGATCGCACCAGCCATTCCGCCCCAGTATCCGCCGAGCAGCAGCGCGGCAAGCACACAGAACACATTTCCAAAGTGGAAGGCGGTCTTTTCCGGGCCGACCGGAATATCAATCTTGAAGAAGGCAAAGCCGATGTAGCAGAGAGCTGCCATGAGTCCGGCAGTGGCAAGACGCTTCACATCCGGTCTGGAGGAACGGTAGACCCCATGCACTGCGTTATAGATGCCCTTGATTGTCAGCAGAACGCCCAAAAATACGACGATCAGCGCGTAGGAATAGGGGCGTTCCAGACGGAGCTTTTCCGCGGAAAGCTCTGACTGCTGTGCCTTCAGGGCATCCAGATCGACATCTGTGGTTCCTTCCTCTGCCTCTGAGATCTGAGCCTTGACCTCCTTCAATGTCTTTCCGACAGCAACGGATTCCTGATAGCTGTTATTGTAAGTAAGAACTGCAAAGATGACTCCTGCAATCAGCAGGACTGCGCCTACGATCAGCAGGCTGAAGCTTTTTGTTTTTTTCATAATCTCATTTTCTCCTCTCGCTCAAATTCTATACGCAGAGTGTATAGCAAGAGTGGCTCTATAAAAAGTGCCAGAGAGAAACTTTTTTACCAGACCAGTTTTAAATTAGCAAAAAGTGCACACGAATCAACAATGGTTGAGGAGATTCAGCGTGGCTGGATAAATATAATGATAGTAGAACATTCTGGGTCTGTGGCAGGGCTGCCAGACCCGGAGGAAGAGAAATGGGGGAGACGATCTGATGGCAGGACCAATCGCACCGCGTGACGCGGAAAAAAAGAGAAAAAGCTTTTATATCATGAGAAACAAACAGGTTGCGGGCTCCGGGCAGCCGGACGGCACGGGAACGCAGTTTATCTATCTCAACGACGGCAGGATGCTCAGCGCTGCCCGGCTGGTGGGCGGGATCGTGGATGAGGAAATGCTGAAGCTGATGACTACGGTTGAAGGGTTCCGCGGACTGGTCTATGCTGTCGGCGTGACAGTGGAAATGGACGAACCCCTTACCGAGGTGGGGTTTGCCTTCCAGATGTACGGTAAGACCGATGTGTATGGCTCCGGCACGACAATCCGTAAGAGAGTGCGCGCGGACGGCATGGAGAACATCATCAGGCTGGAGGATGTGGAATGGTCGCAGGATGACGATATTCCGGGACAGATCCGCTTTGAATTTCCCAAGGCAAATCAGCAGGCAAGGGTAGCAGTGCGCTTTGTGCTGCAGGACGGATTCGATGCGCCGGAACCGGAGGAGGAGAATCCGATCGACTTTAATCGCCCGGAGTACAGGGAAATGTTGAAGGCTTCTCTGATGCAGGCGGGAAATAATGCAAGGGTAAAGCGGGCAATCGAAAAGGCGAGACGCGGCGAGGACGTGACGATCGCATTCATCGGCGGCTCCATCACACAGGGCGCGGGCGCTATTCCGATCAATACGGAGTGCTATGCATGGAAGACCTTTGAGCGCTTCTGTAAGCTTTGCGGAAGGAGCACGGAGGAAAATATCCACTATGTCAAGGCTGGTGTGGGGGGAACCTCCTCGGAGCTGGGCATGATCCGCTATGACAGGGATGTGTGTGCAGAGGGAAAGGTGGTTCCCGATCTTGTCATTGTCGAATATGCAGTGAACGACGAGGGCGACGAGACGAAGGGGCACTGCTATGACAGCCTGGTGCGCAAGATCCTGCTCTCCGGTCAAAAGCCCGGCGTCATCCTCCTGTTTGCGGTCTTCGCGGACGATTTCAATCTGCAGGAGAGACTGTCTCCGGTCGGAAAGGCATATCAGCTGCCGATGGTAAGCATCAAAAACTGCGTGACGGAGCAGTTTTACCGGAAGGCGGGGGAGGGACGTGTCCTGTCGAAGAATCAGTTCTTCTATGACAGTTTCCATCCCAGCAATTACGGACATACCATCATGGCGGATGCAATCGGATATCTGTTTCAGCAGATTGACGGCACGGACACAGATGGGGAAATTGACATCAGCGAAATTCCGGCTCCGTTCAGCGCAGAGTTCGAGGGAGTGAAGCTGTTGGACAGACGGTGCGCGGAGGCGGCGGAGAACCTTGACTGCGGAGACTTTTCCGGCACCGATAAGGAGCTTCAGGCGGTGGAGAGGAACCGCGATCTGTCCGTGACACCGGAGTTCCCGGACAATTGGCTCCACACGGGCGGGGACAGACCGTTCTGTATGGATATTGTGTGCAGCGCCCTGCTGATCGTGGCGAAGGATTCCGCGTCACCTATGGCGGGCTGCATTGAGGCGTTTGTGGACGGCGAGAAGGTGCGGGAGATCAATCCAAGGGACGTGGGCTGGACGCACTGCAATGCGCTGATCCTTTTGAGGGGTGCGGAAAGAAAGCGGCATCATGTGGAGATCCGGATGCGGCAGGGAGATGAACAGAAGCAGTTCACAATCCTTGGCTTCGGATATGTTGACAACGGAAGATAGACAGGAAAACAAGTGACAGCATGTGCACACTGTGCGCAGGAAAGAGGAAGGTATGGCAGAATTCAGACTTATTGAAGAAAACAGGGCGGTTCCGATTCTGGTTGAGACGACAGGCTACGAGGGTGTCAGACGAATTGCCGACACACTGGCGGAGGACATCTGCCTTGTTTCGGATAAGAAGCCTGAGAGAGTGAACGAGGCGTGGCTGAACCGCAAGCCCGGAGGCAGCGTGATCCTCTGCGCCACGGTCGGACACAGCGTGCTTCTGGAAGAGCTTGAGAAAAAGGGCAGCTTCTCTGCGGAGGAGATCAGGGGAAAGAGAGAGACTTACAAGATACAGCTTCTGGAGCATCCGCTTGAGGGCGTGGACAGTGCGCTCGTCATCTGCGGAAGCGATAAGCGGGGAACCATCTACGGCATGTTTACGCTGTCGGAGTATCTCGGAGTGACCCCGCTGGTCTACTTCGGGGATGCGGCGCCGAGGAGATGCCCCGATCCCGTCGTGGGGACGGATATTGAGACAGTGTCAAAGGAGCCGTCCGTGCGCTACAGAGGCTTTTTCATCAATGACGAATGGCCCTGCTTCGGAAACTGGGCATGCTCACATTTCGGCGGTGTCAATGCAGACATGTACCGCCATGTGTTTGAATTTCTGCTGAGGATGAAGGGCAATTATCTCTGGCCGGCAATGTGGGCATCCTCCTTCCCGTTGGACGGGCCGGGAAGCGCAAACGAGGAGCTTGCCGACATCTACGGTGTCGTCATGGGCTATTCCCATCACGAGCCCTGTCTCCGCGCCAGCGAGGAGTGGGACAAGGTGCGCGGCGAGGGAACGCGCTACGGCAACGAGTGGAATTTTTATACCAATGAGCAGGGACTGTTGAATTATTGGGAGGATTCCCTTAAGCGCAGCGGAAAATATGAGAATGTGATCACCATCGGTATGCGCGGGGAGAGAGACTCCTCCATGCTCGGCGACGATGCGACGGTCGAGGAAAATATCAATCTACTGAAGGACATCATCAGAAAGCAGAGAAAGCTGATTCGTGAAAATGTCAATGAGGATCTGGACAAGGTGCCGCAGATGCTGGCGCTGTACAAAGAGGTCGAGGCATATTTTTACGGGGACGAACACGTTGCCGGACTGAAGGACTGGGACGAGCTTGACGGTGTGATCTGTATGCTCTGTGAGGATAATTTCGGACACATGAGAACCCTGCCGACGCCGGAGATCCGAGACCGCAGGGGCGGCTTCGGCATGTATTACCACTTCGACTATCACGGCGGGCCGATTTCCTATGAATGGGTGGATTCCACGCCGTTGTCAAAGACATGGGAGCAGATGTGCACCGCGTATGAGTACGGCGTGCGCGATCTGTGGATCGTGAATGTCGGAGACTTAAAGCTGCACGAGGTACCGCTGACCTATTTCATGTCCCTCGCCTATGACTTTGACCGGTGGGGCAGCGCGAACCCGGACAGCTATCGTGAATTTGCGGCGCAGTGGGCGGAAAAATCCTTCCCGACGGCGGAGAAGCAGCTGCAGGAGAAGGCGGCAAAGCTGCTGCTGTCATATATCGATCTGAACCACCAGCGCAGACCCGAGGCGCTGAATGAAAATATCTATCATCCCTGCCATTACCTTGAGGCGGACAGGATGCTTAAGGCGGCGGAGGACATTCAGGCATTGGATGCCGAGCTGCGGGATGGCTTATCCGAGGCGGAGAGGAACGGCTATTACAGTATGGCAGGCTTTTCGGCAGCTGCCTCCGCGAATCTGCTCAAGCTGCATCTCTATGCCGGAAAGAGCAGACATTACGCCTCTCAGGGCAGAAAGGCGGCAAACCGTTACGCCGCGCTTGCGGAGGAATGCATAGAGCAGGATAACAGGCTTGCGGATGAATTTGCAGCTTTTCAGGGCGGTAAGTGGAAGGGCATGCAGCTGGCTCCGCATATCGGCTTTACAAAGTGGAATGAGGACGGCTGCAGATATCCTGTCGTATGCCGGCTTTATCCGACTGCGAAGAACCGGATGAGTGTGTCGCGCAAGGATGACGAGCGGGTGGCATTCAAAAACTATGGCGGTCCGGAGCGCATTTTTGTGGATGACTTTATGAGCGAGGGTTGCGGGGAAATTATTCTTGAGGTGTCCTCGGACGGTCCCGGCGCCATCCATTACGAAATCAGTGTGGCATCGGGAAAGCTGCCGGAGTGGCTTGAAGTATCACCGCTTAGCGGAGATGTGGAGGAGCTGCAGGAGGTGGTTCTGCGCTGCAGGCGGGAACTGCTCCCGAAAGTGACAGAGAAGGTGACATTACATATCAGCGATGGGGACACGGTTGTCGCTGTCGAGATCAGTGGTGTCAGGACAGAGACAGAGGCGCTTCCGCCGATGACCTTCCTGCCGCAAAATGGCGTTATTACGATGAATGCGGCGCATTATGCGGAAAAGAAGGACGTGGAAGCGGGCGCTTATCAGGTGCTCAGAGGTTATGGGCAGTATGGCACCGCCGTGAAGGTTGTGCCGTTTACAGCCGCCTTCAGCGAGGGGCAGGAGGCGCCGGAGCTGAAATACCGCTTCCTAATCCCGAAGAGCGGCGATTACCGCGTGGAGATTCTGGCGGCGCCGACCAATCCGGCATTTAACCGGCAGAGCCTCAGAATCCGCGTCGCGGCAGAGGGGGAGGAGAGAAGCCTCACCTTTGTCGGGGCTGACTTCAAGGCAGGAGATACCAGGGACAGCAGCTGGTGCAGGGGTGTACTGGACCAGATTCATTCCGTTGAGACGGTCATGCACTTTGAGAAGGGCGTCAGGGAGCTGACGCTGGGAGCGCTGGAAGCGGGTGTTGTGCCCGAGCGCATCAGGGTGATTCCGGCAGCAGGCGGAAATGGAAGAACGGCAATCCACACCTCCTACCTCGGACCGGAGGAAAGTGCCTTTGTATAGGTTCTGTGCCCGCCATCTGCGCAAAAAATGGGTGCAAGTTAGCACAATGTGAGAGGATAGAAGCGGGGAAGCATGGTAATCTGAATGAAGATACGGCACGCAGAAGCGTGTGAATGTAAACCGATGTCCGTGATATGCAGGATCTGTGTCTATGCGCACATGACACAGATCAGTGTAGAGAACTATATGACGACAGGTGCGCAGAAATGAGGAATCATATGAGAGACAGAACAACGGCGCAGCAGCGTGCCAGAGAACTGGTAGGTAAGATGACGCTGGAAGAGAAGGCTTCACAGTTAAAGTATGACGCGCCCGCTATTCCCAGACTCGGGGTTCCCGCCTACAACTGGTGGAATGAGGGACTGCACGGTGTGGCGAGAGCAGGAGTTGCAACCGTGTTCCCGCAGGCAATCGCCATAGGGGCTGCCTTTGACACGGATCTGGCGGAGAAGGTCGGCGATACCATTGCCGAGGAGGGGCGTGCAAAGTATAACGCCTATGTGAAAGAGAATGACAGGGATATTTACAAGGGACTGACCTTCTGGTCTCCGAATGTCAATATTTTCAGAGATCCCAGATGGGGAAGGGGACACGAGACCTACGGCGAGGATCCCTATCTGACCGGTGAGCTCGGAAAAGCATTTGTGGATGGAATCCAGGGTGACGGTGAGTATCTGAAGGCGGCGGCATGTGCGAAGCATTTTGCCGTACATTCCGGTCCGGAGGCAGTGCGCCATAAATTTGATGCGAAGGCATCCAAGAAGGATATGCGGGAGACCTATCTTCCTGCATTTGAGAAGCTGGTGAAGGATGCGGATGTCGAGGGCGTTATGGGCGCCTACAACAGAACCAACGGCGAGCCCTGCTGTGGCAGCAAGACGCTGATGCAGGACATTCTGAGAGGCGAGTGGGGCTTTGACGGATACTATGTCTCTGACTGCTGGGCTGTCCGCGATTTCCATACCAACCACATGGTGACGGACACCGCGGAGGAATCGGCGGCGCTGGCGCTCAAGACCGGCTGTGACGTAAACTGCGGAAACACTTACCTTCACATGATGAAGGCATGTGAGCAGGGGCTTGTGAGCGAGGAGGACATCACGCTTGCGGCGGAGAGACTGTTCACAACCCGCTTTATGCTTGGACTTTTTGATGAGACAGAATATGACAAGATCGGTTATGACAGGATCGAGTGCAGGGAGCATCTTGCCCTTGCAGACAGGGCAACGGCGGAATCGGTTGTTCTTCTGAAGAACAACGGGATTCTTCCGCTGGAAAAGAAGAAATTAAAGGCGGTCGGAGTGATTGGTCCGAATGCCAACAGCCGTGCCGCACTGATTGGAAATTATCACGGGACCTCCTCCCGGTACATTACCGTGCTCGAGGGCATTCAGGACTGCATGGGCGGGGATGTGCGCGTTTACTATTCGGAGGGCTGCCATCTGTTCAAGGACAGGGTTGAGAACCTCGGCCTGCGTCAGGACCGCATCAGCGAGGCGGTTGCGGTGGCGAAGAACAGCGATGTTGTTGTCCTGTGTCTCGGGCTGGATGAGACGCTCGAGGGAGAAGAGGGAGATACCGGTAACAGCTACGCGTCAGGTGATAAGGTCGATCTGCTTCTGCCGGAGGTTCAGCGCGAGCTTCTGGAGGCCGTAGTGGCAGCCGGAAAGCCTGTGATTCTTGTCAACATGACCGGAAGCGCCATGGATCTCCGCTATGCGCAGGAGCATTGCGCGGCGATCGTACAGGCGTGGTATCCCGGCGCAAGGGGTGGTCGTGTCGTGGCAGATATTCTGACAGGTGAAATTTCACCGTCCGGTAAGCTGCCTGTCACCTTCTATCGTGACACGGAGGAACTGCCCGATTTTGAGGACTACTCCATGAAGGGCAGAACCTACCGCTACTTTACGGGAGAGGTGCTCTACCCGTTCGGCTACGGTCTGACCTACGGCAGCGCAGAGATCAGCGGAGTAAAGCTGGGCGGACAGGAGCTGGCAGACGGCAGTGAGGTAAGACTTCCGGGCGGAAGTCTTGACAGTCTTGAGGTTACGGTCAGCAACACCGGAGACCGGGATGTCGAGGAGGTTGTACAGGTATATATAAAGGCGTTGGATTCTGCGGATGCAACGCCGAATGAGAGATTGTGCGGCTTTGCGAGAGTTTCCATCAAGACCGGCGGGCAGGCTGTGGTTCAGGTTCCTGTGGACAGGGACGCGCTGACCGTCATCAATGACGAGGGCGAGAAGGTGTCCGGCGGCAGCAGGTATGCTGTCAGCGTGGGCTTTGGACAGTCCGATGCAAGGACAGAGGAACTGACCGGGAAGAAGTGCCGGAAGATGATTCTTGTGACAGAGTAAGAGAGTGGAATAGACACTGTTTCCACAAGTGACGTTGCACAAAATGCACAGACCACCGCAGGCACGCTTGCGCTACCTTCTGCATGCAACGGCAGCATAAAAGGCACCGAAGTACGCGGTGCCTGCCAAAGTACGCCATGTAAGCACC
>USGM01000116.1 GCA_900554205.1 uncultured Lachnospiraceae bacterium | reverse complement strand
CCTCCTGAATATAGCTTTCATTGTCCGTATCCACACTCGCGGTAGCTTCGTCCAAGATGACGATAGGCGCGTCTTTCAGGATACAGCGGGCAATCGAAATACGCTGCTTTTCGCCACCAGAGAGTGTCGCACCGCCTTCGCCAACCACCGTCTGGAACCCATCAGGCAGAGCCATAATGAAATCATAGCAGCGGGCTTTTCTGGCAGCCTCATAGACTTCTTCTTCCGTGGCATCCGGCTTTCCCATGATGATATTGTTGTAAATGGTGTCCTGAAACAGATACACGCGCTGGAATACCATGCTGATCTGATTCATCAATTCCGGCAGAGGTACATTGCGAATATCCACGCCCCTTATCATCACATTGCCAGATTTTACATCCCAAAGCCGCGCCAGCAAGTTTGCAATGGTGGACTTACCGCTACCGGACGGTCCAACCAGCGCTGTCATAGAATTTTTCTTCATGGCAAAGCTGATATGATGCAGAACCTCTTTGTCCTGATAAGCAAATGTAACATCGTTGAACAGGACTTCTGGCTGTCCCGGCTGTGCCTGAGCTGGAATATGCTGCTTGCCGTTGTCGGAAAGTTCTGGTTCATCCAGTACCGCTTCAATACGATCAAGGGCAGCATTCATAACGGTCAGTCTGGAGGCTTCTCCATAGAGCGCCTTCAACGGGCCAAAAAGATCAAATACAAACAGCAGAACCCCCAACACATAAGCCAAAGAAAGCGCACTGCTCTGTTCCAACACAATAGACAGGCCGAAAATTGCCGCAATACCAATACCGTAAAGGATATTCAACCCCATTGTCCATGGGGTCATTTTCCGTTCAAAGTCAAGCGATGTATTTCTGGAACGCTTGAAATTGCTGGACAGTTCTTCGGATTTTTCTCCAAGCAGGTTATAGCTCTTAATAACACCAATGCCCTCTACAAAAGACAGCACCGCATCGGTCAGCCGTTCGCTCTGTTCTTGACGGCCTGCTGCTTCTCGCAGAGAAACTTTGTTCATCCCCTTAGATACCAGCCATGCCAAAATAGTAATTATCGCGGCGATCAAGCCAAGCTGCCAATTCAGATAAAACATGAACGCCAGCAAAACCAGCGAGGACAGCAGATAGCTCATCATGTTTCCCAGCGTACTCATGGCAACTTCTTCAATGAACACCATGTCGGTACTAAGGACTGAACTGATCTTTCCAATATTGCCGGAAGTGAAATATCCCATGGGAAGTTTCCGCAGATGGCCGCCCAGTTCGATACGCTTGTCAGCAAACATCAAATATCCTGCTGCACTTTGCAGGCTATCACTAAGATAGTGGACGAGCATCTGAACCAGCACAACAGCAGCAAGACCAAGTCCCACATAAAGGCAGGTCTGCCCGGTAATTGTCTTGCTTGCAAATCCGCTCAAAACCACAAAGGCCAGAAAAATCGGCATTTTGGACAGAATGGATTCCAGAAACGCACAAACAAATGCGCCCTGAATACGGCTCTTATAACGGCCAGAAAGTTTCAATATTCTTGAAAACAAATCAAACATTTATTTCCCCTCCTTTGCAGTATGTACTTTCCACTCAGTGCTGTCCTGTGCCGCTTTCCACAACTTTTGATATTCTGGGCAGGACTGGATCAGCTCCTGATGTTTGCCCGTTGCAACCAGCTTTCCGTGATCCATAACACAAATCTGATCTGCGTTCATAATGGCTGGTAATTTGTGCGCGATAACCACAAGGGTCTTACCTTTTACAAGCTCTGCAATGGCAGCTTCCATCTTTTCCTCATTTTCAGGATCGGCATAGGCAGTTGCCTCGTCAAGCACCACAATAGGAGCATCTTTTAAGATTGCCCTTGCCAGAGAAATACGCTGGCGCTGACCGCCGGAGAGCATTTTTCCTGCATCACCAGCCATCGAATGAATACCCTGCGGAAGTTTCTCTAGGAACTCCATACACTGAGCTTTCTTTGCGGCCTCCACCACTTCTTCATCCATTGCGTTCAGCCGACCAAGCCGAATGTTTTCGAGCAGAGAGGTGTTGAACAGGTATTGATCCTGTGCCACATAGGAAATACGGCTGTTGAGTGCTTCAAGGCTCATATCGCATAATTTCTGCCCACCAATGGAAATACTGCCTTTCTGTGGGTCATAATAGTGAATCAGCAGTTTTGCCAATGTACTCTTGCCGGAGCCAGATTCACCAACAAGGGCTGTTTTCTGTCCAGCCTTTGCCGTAAAGGAAATGTCATGGAGAACTTCATCCTCAATTACAACAGGCTTTCCATCCGGACCGGGCTGTGTGGTCTGATAAGCGAAATAAACATGGTCATAAGTAATGGTGTCATCTTTCCCGTGGAACGCATCCTCTGTCTGCTGAAGCTCCGGTGCATCCAGCACCTGTTCCAATGCTGAAATTTTATAGTTGAGCTGGGGCATGGTAGGCAAGAAACCGAGGGATTTCAGCAACGGCATACCAATACTTAAAGAAAGACACAGTACCAAAATCAAATTAGGCAGAGTTGACCAGCTAGAGAGAACGAACCATGCGCCCACAGGCAAAGTCAGAATAATGGTGCATGGAAGCAGACTGCTGTAAATTGCCATCCACGGCCACGCCGCCTTATACCACGCCAGCGTATAGTCTCGGTAATCTGATACATCTTTGCGGAACCGCTCATAGGAATCTGCGTCCTTATTGAATACCTTGACAACTTCCATACCGTTAATGTACTCAATAATGGTATTGTTCATCTTTTGTCCGGCCATATAGTAAGGCCCCATTTTCTTCATGCCGACGGAATACATCGTCATCATGGCAATCAGACTGATTGGAATAGATGCCAGCGACAGAAGCGCCAGTTTCCAATCCACAAAGAACATTGCCACATAAACCGCAATAGGGATCATCAGGTTTGCAATTCCCTCCGGCATAGAGTGAGCCAGTAAAACTTCCAGACTGTCTACATCATCCACGAACAGCTTTTTGACTGTGCCGGTGCCTTTATCCTGAATGACACCGAGGGGCAGCTTTTCAAACCGCTTTTGAAGTGCCGTTCGCAGACGGAGCAGCGTGTCATAAGCAGCTTTGTGAGAAAGATTCAGTCCCCAGCCATAGAAAAGGGCTTGCAGTACCAGACACGCCAAGACAAGAGCCACGCGCAAAATGATAAAGGATGCTCCAATAGATTCACCCATGACCAGCGGCGCTATCACCTGATAAGCCAGCACAAAGGGCAGGACACCCATCAGGACGCTGACCAGCACGATGGCCGTTGCTGCATAAAGCCCCTTCTTATGAGGCCCTGCATACTCAAATACTTTTTGAAACATAATTCCAACCTCCTATCAGGTAAAATATTTTTCGGACAGCGTTTTCAAAATTTCCGGCGAAAGCCTTTGATTTTGAATAGCCCCATCATCATCCAACTGAACCACCTCCGTACAGGTACGGACTATAAATTCAAAATCGTGTGATACCACAAACACGATTACCCCAGAACTGGAAAGCTGTTCAATCAGTTTGCTGACACGCACCATAGAATCGTAGTCCAAACCGCTGGTAGGCTCGTCAAAGTAGATTACCGGGCTACCTTTTACGATTGCCGCACCGATAGTAACCCTCTGCTTTTGACCACCTGAAAGGGATGCCGGATGTCGTTCCCGGTAATCTGATAGTTCCAGTGCTTCCAGCGTTTCATTCACTTTGTCTTTGCAATCGTCCCTCATTCCAAGGGAGAGTTCTTCCTCCACGCTGCTGGCAAAAAGCTGATAATCCGTATCTTGCATGACAAGATAGGAAAGTGACCGCCGCTGGCGTGGTGTCAATTTTTTACCGTCAAAGCAGACCTCGCCGCGCTGCTGCTTTAGCAAGCCCGTTAGAATAGATAAGAGGGTTGTTTTTCCGGCTCCGTTATGTCCCAGAATACCTATCACATCTCCTGCATGAGCTTCAAAACAGACATTTTGAAAAATAGCCGGATTTTTCTTGTAGGCAAAGCTTAGATTGTGAACTTCCAGCCGATGTGTCTCGTCCTTTGTGTGCGGCCTTTCCTGATAATGTTCTGCATCGCGTTCTGGGTATGCTGTCCGCAGACCATAAGAAATTCGTGTTTCTTCGGGCAGAGAGCAAAACTGTTCCCTTGTGAACTCATACTCAATTTTTCCATTCTGAATCAAAAAGGCTCGGTCAATCAGATCTCGCAAATAATAAAAACGATGCTCTACCACAAAAATTGTGTATCCAGCGTGTTTCAGTTTTCCCATAATTTCTGCCAACCGTTTGGTAGCGGCATAGTCCAGATTTGCCGATGGTTCATCAAAAATATATACTTTTGGCCCCAGCGCATAAACAGAACCGATTGCGATCTGCTGCTTCTCTCCGCTGGACAATGCAAAGATACTCCTATTCAAATAGTCTACCAATTCCAGCTCTTTCGCCGCTTTTGCAATGCGATCAATCGTTTCTTCACGGGGCAGTCCGAGATTTTCGCAGCCGAAAGCCAATTCCCGTGTGGTATCCGTCATAAAGAATTGAGAACGTGGGTCTTGGAATACCGTTCCAACCTGTCCGGCCAATTCAGACGGCTTCATTTCCAGCAGTGAATGACCATCCATGAGCAGATCGCCTTGGATTTCTCCGGGATAAAAGTGCGGAATCAGACCGTTGAGTGAGCGGATCAGGGTTGTTTTGCCGCAGCCGCTTCGCCCTGTCAGAAGAATGAACTCACCCGTCTGTACGGTCATATCAATGCCGCAGAGGGTAAAGTCTTTGCTTTCTTCATAACGAAAGCTAAAATTCTGAAATGAGATCATCGTCATACCCTCCACAAAATGATTTCCCCGATTTTAGTCTGGTCGATAAAAAGCAAACCGACCAAAAAGAGGATACCCAACAGTGATACCACGATTTCCGGCCACGAAAAACGGATTGGCCGCAGCGCGTATCGTTTGCACTCCAACTCCAGACCGCGTGTTGTGCCGGATGCTGCCAGTTCATCAGTGACTTTCAAGCACCGCATCAGCAGAGGTATCAAAATATATTCTATGGTTGCTAACGGATGGGATACCCGTTTCCACACGGTATCACTGATACCGCGAATATCCATCGTGCTTCGGATTTGTCGGTATTCAATCCGTAAAGTAGGGATATAGCGGAACATAACAACAAGGGGGATTGTGACTGCCTGGGGCAGCCGCATCCGTTGAAGTGCCACCATTAAGTCATCCATGTATGTAGTTCGCAATATCCAAAGTCCCATCATCATGATAGGGATCAGTTTTAAGACCGTCACGCCGAACACGCTCATAATCACACTTAAAACCGGAACTTGGACGTAACGGAGCAGGGCATTGAGATAAGCAACAATAATATAGGTCACTATCATTTTGACAGCCCATTTTCCACCGTTACCAAAGGCAATAAACAGCCCGTAAACCAGCATGAGCACGAGACTGACAACTTCTCCGGCCAGAAAATAACTAACAAAACCAATGCAGACCAAAAGAAGTATCTTGCAGCGTGGGGCGAGGAGCGCAGAGCCATGTAAGGGCTGGCGCTCGATTATTTGTTTAATTTGTGCTTCTTCCATTCAAATGTCTCCCTATAAAAATCAAAGCGCGGGACTGTTCTCACCCCCACGCTCTGAAATCAGGCAGCCCGCTTGCCTGTATTGCCTGATAAAGTTTCAGGGGGCTGATCCTGTTATTTTACTGAAACAAGTCCAGCTTTGATAAAGTGTTTTTTCAACGCTTTCTGACCGATAAAGCCACCAATCAGACCGCCCACTAATCCGGCAGCAACAATGACTACCAGCATGGGAACAGAAGTAATGCTCAACATTCCCTGAATGTACTCCGGGGCAATATTGTTTTTCTCCATTGCTCCGACAAACGCACTTTGAAGAAATTTGATGGGGCAGATAGCACTAAAAGCGAAGATAGCGCTGAACAGCGCATAGGCTGCCATCATGGACTTCATTGTGATTTCATTCCGGCTCATAACCAGAAAATCGCAGATGATACCGCCAATTACCAAGCCGATAGGAATAAACCAGAAAGCACCAACCAGCAGGAACAGGATAGCCTGAATTGCGGCGCAAATGGTAAACACGCCTTTCTTCGGCACCTTAGCCAGCAGGAGCATCATAACGATGCCATTCGGGATTGCAACAACGGACGGGTAAAATACATTTGTCACCGGGCCAGCCACGCTCATAATGGTGCTGATAACCATGCAGATAATCCACATGAGGGCTGTTAAAACACCGATGAGAATAAAATCTTTCGCATTTAACTTTTGTTTCATACACTTATTCCTCCTCACTTTATTTGGAAAATAAAAATGCGATGCGGTTAATGTTCTCTAACCACATCGCAAATTCTACCAATTTTCGTTGTTACATCCAACCCAAACTCGATTTCATTCTACCCAAAATCGGTATTTTTTTAGGTTTAGCCAATCGTATTTTCATCTTTATAGTTCTTGGGTATTACCCCATATTTCTTTTTGAACGCAGCCGCAAAGTTGCTTGGTTTTGAATATCCAACCAGCATTGCAATCTGACTTACGTTCAAGTCGCTTTCCAAAAGCAATCCTGCCGCCTTTTCCAGTCTTTGATCTATGATATATGCGTGAACAGATGTCCCAAATAAAGAATTAAATCCCTTTGTCAATTTGGAAACACTGATATTTACCTTTTTCGCCAGTTCCTCACAGCTTGGCGCAAAAGCAAGCTGGCTATCGATAATCCTTTTTGCTTCGGTAATCGAGTCCCTGTCACTTTTGGAAATGCTGATATAGCTCGATGAAAGAATATTGAGTTCCAATACTTCACTCAAATACACAGACAGCAATTCAAAAACTTTGCTTTCCAAGAATAGATACCCTAAACCGCCACGATATTGCGTAAAATCTTTTACCTCCGCAAAAATGTGTTCCATATACGGGGTAACGCTCACTTTTGAAATTCCTGTCAGCAATTTCTTTTCATAAGCGTTTATTTCACTATCTTCAAAATAGTCATTCAAAATTTTGTGAAAATAGGACATGGGAATTTTTATATTTTTGAAAAGAAAATCTTTCTTTCCAGAATAACACAAGTATTCCATCTTACCATGTCCTCGATAAATGCAAGATTCGCCTTTCTGGATGCTGACACTTTGACGCGCATCTGCAATATTCCACGACACGCCATCATTGAAGCAAAATAAAAGTTGAATATAATCTTCACAACTTACACCTTGCACATTCATATCTGAAAAATAGTTCATTTTCCAGTCTGATACAACAGCTCCTTGCTTTGTAACAACCTGTGAAATCTGGCCTGTTCCCATATCAGCCGGAATATCTATTGTCACTGTCTGCGGAGAGTTGGAGAGCAGATCGTGGTAGAGCTTCGTCATATATTGGTTTGTCATCGTACGCCCTCCTTTTGAGTTAGTTTAAACTAATCATATAATACTTTATATTTTAAGGGCAGTCAAGGTAGGTTCGACAATCACTAAGTTAGCAAGCAGTGCCCCCGTACGTACACGGGCGCGTTTTGCTTGTTGGAGGCACATCCCCAATCCCCTTAGAATGTCATCTTCGATGACAAGCTGCGCCCTCACTTTGTGAGTGCTGATACATTCCTGCTATGCCGAAATATAAAAAAAGAGAGCAACCACCAATATATTTTTGATGATTGCCCGCATGCTTATCTCTCCTGATGCCGTTTCTTTTTCATGTCTTCCTCTATATCCCAGCTCTGCTGAGCAGCATAGAAGGATTCCACATTTTGCTTCGCTATCTGATAATCCCGCATCTCTTTTTTTATTTTCTTGTATTCACTGTAAGCTGACTTTTTCTCTGAAAGCATTCTTGCAAATTCTTCATTCAGATCCTTTACCTTTGGAATCTTTCCATCCGGCAGTTTTGAAAATGCTTCCTTTGCGGCCTTATGAAGAGTGATTTCATCCCGGTGTGCCTCGAAAAATTTCTTACTGTATCCTGATTTTCGGTAGGCAATATATGTTTCTCTGGTCTTGGCATAATTGATAATGTGAGTCTTGATCACTTTATTTGCTGCCATCTTCTCCTCTGCATCTTTGATGGTTTTCATAAGCTCATGGTATTTTGCAGAACTCCCGTCCACCAATGCATCCAGCGTTTCCTTATCGTGAATATTATGCTGCTGTAAAAACAGAATAGATTCCGCAAACTGTTTCACATTATATTTTTTCGCCCAATGGACATAGCCGCCGTTCTTTCCCTGTGCCATTTTTTCCTGAATATCAACTACCAGATCAAACTTACGCTTTTCCGGTTTTGCTTCTTTCCGTTCTGGTACTTTTTCATTTTTTTCAGGAGGCTCTTTCTCTCCGGCAATCACTTTTTTCAGATTTTCTTCTGTAAAATCCTCTCCAAGTGAACGGAACCGAATAAAACGTTTCTGCTCTTTTCCACAGACTGCGGTATGCTTGCCACGCTTGATTTCATATCCTTCTGCCTGTAAAAATTTCAGAAGTTCTTCAAAATCGGCCGGTTTCTGATCCAGGCATTTCAGAATATCTTCCCGGATGACATCCCTTATGCTCACACGTTCCGGGTACTTTGTTCTCCGCTGTCTTTCACTCGGCTTTACCTTTGGAATAACAGAAAGTCCATGCTCCAGACAGATAATGTCGCTTAGTCTCTGCAATGCTATTCCGGAAAACCAGAAATCCCGGAACTTCCGATCACATTCCAGATTTGTGGAATTGAAAATGATGTGGTTATGAATATGTGCCCGATCCACATGAGTTGCCACAATGAATGCGTGCTTTCCTTTTGTGAATCTCATGCCGGTTTCATATCCGACTTCTGTGACCTGAAATAATTTCATAGTAACCTTCTTTCCTCGGCCTGACGATCAATGGATTAAGAACTCCATATTTCTTAATACTGTCCTGTAGTTCTATCATCTGACTGTCACCGATTACCTTGAATGGATGATTCGTAAAATTTCTTAACCGCTCCATTTCAATTTCAACTACTTTTTCATCCGAATCTCTGATATCCGTCTTTTCTGTCAATGACATTTCCTCCTTTTCCCTGAACGAAAAAAATCGCCCAGACTAGAATTTTAAATCTAATCTGAGCGATACTTCGTCAGGCCTGTTTTCTTCAAGCAAGAAAACCATTTTTACATTCATTGACAACCTAAATCTTATCCTACACTTTAGTTATCTCCATTGGGTGCTTGAATAGATTTAGTTCTTGGTGCTCGTTTTTTCTTTTCGGTGCTCCAATTACTCATTTTTATATTTTTTCGGTGCTCGCAAGCACCATAAAATAAAAAATGCAACAATGAATTTTTACGATCATTGTTGCAAAAAATCGATGTTCCCGGCGGGAATTGAACCCACAACTAGCGCTTAGGAGGCGCTTGTTATATCCATTTAACTACGAGAACAAATGCCGTATTTTCAAGCTTTTCAGCCTGTTTCGGTTACGGTGACCTTCTTTATGAACTCAATCACTTTTGTGATGAATCATCTGTTTTCTTATTTCGACATTTCTATATGCCACAGTTCAAATCGAACTCTTAGTTATCGCCTTTTACTCACTCACGGCTTTAACCATGGTTATATCTTAGGAGGCGCTTGTTATATCCGTTTAACTATGAGAACCTATGAAAAGCCTGTCATACAGGCATTTCCAACGTTAAATTTCCGACATCACTTATTATAACAATCCCCTCCGGCAAAGTCAATTTTTAAATCTTTGAATTAAAATTCTTGAAAATTGCAAAGTTTAATTCCACCATCCATTTATACGGTGGAAT
>USGM01000115.1 GCA_900554205.1 uncultured Lachnospiraceae bacterium | reverse complement strand
CGGGTCTCACCTTCCGGGAGGTTCTGCAGCAGAGCAGCGCACAGAAGGCGGAGACGGGAGAACTGAAATTTTCCAAGCACGCACTGAGCAGACTCAGCGACCGCAATATCACACTGGACACAGAACAGCTTGAACGGTTGCGGGCAGGAGCGGAAAAAGCGGGCGAAAAGGGAATCAGAGATTCACTGGTCATGGTTGACCGCCTCGCGTTTATCGTAAATATACCGAACAGAACGGTCGTCACTGCGATGGACAGCACAGCAACAGAGGAAAACATATTCACAAATATCAATGGAGCAGTTATTGCGTAGCCGGACCTTTCAGGAGGCTATTGCTCCCCGGAGGACAGAAGGGGAGCCTGCTTCTGCAAAACAGGAGGAACAAGCACTATGATGAGATCACTTTATTCTGGTGTGGCAGGATTGAAGACCCACCAGACCAAGATGGACGTTATCGGTAACAACATTGCAAACGTAAATACGACGGCTTATAAGTCCAGTTCGATTACCTTCAGCGACCTGATGAGCCAGACGACGCAGAGAGCGAGCGGACCGAATGCTACAACGGGAACCGGTGGTGTCAATGCCAGACAGATCGGCCTCGGCGTAAAGAGTGGCGCTATCAATATCAACATTACCGGTCAGGGTTCTGCACAGTCGACCGGAAATCCTTTCGATATCATGATCAACGGAGATAATTTCTTTATTGTCAACAACGGTCAGGAGAACTTCTTTACCAGAGATGGCTCGTTCTATGTGGATGCAGCAGGAAACCTTGCAATGACCAGTATCGGTTACAACGTTATGGGCTGGCAGGTTGATGAGGAGACCGGTGATATCAAGAAGGATACTGTTTCTGCACTGAGAATCATGAGTGCGGCAAACATGACATATCCGCCTGAGGCTACCTCGAAGGCATATCTGTCCGGTATCATCGACAAGAACGACACCGATGTTACCAGCGCAAGCGGACGTGTTGTCAACCTGAATTTCTTTGACGCACTCGGCTACAGCTATACGGCAAAGTTCGTATTCAGACAGTCTTCTGATCCCAGCGAGTACAGTATGGAGCTTTCCAAGATTCTTGACTCTACCGGAGCTGAGGTTGAAATGACGGACGAGATTAAGAAGGCAGTGTTCGGAAACAGCGACGGAAGCATGGCAATCCAGAAGATTAATACCTCTGTTGCGCTGAAGACCGGCTACAGCTGGAACAGCAAGACGGAGCTGATTAATGCGGATGGCACGGTGGCAGACCTCACAAAGATCTTTGGAACGGACGGCAAGGTTCTTACCGCGACGGCAAGCTCTACACAGGCGGAGATCGATGCAGCGGCAGAGGCACAGAAGGAACTGGATGCACTTGCAGCGGCATACGGCTTTGAGGGCTCTACAGAAGAGTTCCTGAACCTCTGCGTGGACTTCACAGTCGGAACCGCTCCGAATACCACAACCGAGACATGGAGCATTCGTGACCTGCTTTCCTATCAGGTATCCAATGCACTTCCCTCCGGAACGACCACCGCAGCGGACATCACAATGCTTGGCAACAACGGCGATGCGTTTGAATCCACAGCGAGACGTTATTATGGACATACGGTTACCTTCGACGCAAAGACCGGTTATCTGAAGACGGTAGACGGCGCGTCGACAGACTTCACCGTAAATATGAACCTGAAATCGGCAGATGCAGACAATTTCGGTAATTTCTCCAATATTAATATTGACCTGTCAAGCATATCGATGTTCGACAACAAGGGAACTTCAACCTTGAGCGCTACGAGCGGCGAGGAGAAGACGGGACTCGGAATGGGACGGAGACTCGGTGAGATGATCGGCGTTTCCATCCAGCAGGATGGTAAGATTTATGCGAGCTACGACAACGGTATGACGAAGCTGCTCGGACAGATTGCTACGGCTGCCTTCGCAAATGCCTCCGGTCTGGAGAAGCAGGGCGATAACCTGTATTCCGCGACGCTGAATTCCGGTGAGTTTGACGGTATCGGTGAGGACATCAAGGCAAATGGCGGATATATGTCAACAGGCCAGTTGGAGATGAGTAATGTTGACCTTTCCTCTGAGTTCACGGAAATGATTACAACACAGCGTGGATTCCAGGCAAACAGCCGTATCATCACGGTTTCCGACACATTGCTGGAGGAGCTGACAAACCTGAAACGTTAAAATTGTCGCCGTAAAATGATAATTTTTGTACCATGATTCTACATTGTGTGATATAATAGGGATGAAATTTGATTTCATCCCTATTTTTGCGGCTTTGAGGGAGGCTGCGATGGGGAAAGGTAAAGGAGGGGTGCACATGATTGAGGTGACGAAACTGAATGGGGTAAAAATCCTGGTGAATCCGAGCCTGTTTGAGATCGTGGAGGAGACACCGGACACGGTGATCACGCTGACAACAGGTAAAAAAATTATTGTAAAAGAAAGTAGACAAGAGGTAAAAAATCTAGTAAAATTATACAGAAAGGATATTTTTGCTGAAGAAACTTGATTGAAAGCAGAATGTTAGGTGATTTTCGTGGATATAGCATCATTGGCAGGACTCATCCTTGGAGTAGTAGTTATCGTATTTGGTATTCTCAGTAGTGCTGGCCCGGGTGGATTTCATGAGTATATTGACCCGCCATCAGCAATTATTACCTTCGGTGGATCGCTGACAGCGACATTGCTGTCACACAGCCTCGAAGACTTTATCAACGGAATAAAGAGCTTTAAGCTTGTTTTGAAGGCTCCGGCAATCAACACCGGAGAGATGATAACAAAGATCATCGAATTGTCGAATATTGCCCGTAAAGAGGGATTGCTTTCTCTGGAAGAGGCGGCTGCTGACATGGAAGAGCCTTTCCTGAAGAAGGGAATCCTATTGATCGTGGATGGAACGGATCCTGATCTTGTCCGTGCAATCATGGAGACGGAGCTGATAAGCATCGAGAGCAGGCATAAGACATGCATCGGTTTCTGGGAAACACTGGGATCGATGGGACCTGCGTGGGGTATGATCGGTACGCTGGTAGGTCTGGTAGATATGCTGTACCACCTGAGTGATATGGCAGCTCTCGGACCGGCTATGGCGGTCGCACTTGTTACGACTCTGTACGGTTCCGTGCTTGCAAACTGGCTGTGTATCCCTATTGCTAATAAACTGAAAGCGGATAATGCAGGCGAGATGATGCTGAAAGAGGTAATGATCGAAGGACTTCTTTCCATTCAGGCGGGAGAAAACCCCAGAGTTATCGAGGAGAAGCTGAAATCCTTCCTTGCACCGAAGGATAGAGTTACTTCTGAAGAAACCACGGGAGGTGAGGAGTAATGGCAAAGCGTCAGGAAGATACGCCGCCGCCGGGGGCGCCGGCGTGGACAGCGACCTTTAGCGACCTGATGAATCTGCTGCTTTGCTTTTTCGTTATGCTTTTCGCTATGTCTCATCTGGAGGAGAGCAAAGTGGCGGAGTTTACAGCCGCTATGAACAATACCTTCAGTATTTTTGATGGAGGGGCCTCGGCAATCGGCGACGGCATACTGGTCAGTAACGGTGTCAGTCAGCTGAATGAGCTGGATGAATACATAAACAGTACCGGTAAGATGGCTGACAGTTCGACCGATGGAGACAAATTTGAAGAGTTTGATCTTTCCAAGGCACCGCAGGATGCACTGGAACAGCAGATTGAGGACAACAATCTCCGCAATAATGAAGAACTCACCGAGAGAGTGGAAGAGACTCTCAGCGAGAACCAGATCGGTGATGAGGTGGATGTCAGCTTTACGGCACAATATATACAGCTGACCATGAATGGGGCGCTGCTTTTTGACTCGGGAAGCGCAAAGCTTACAGAGGATGCAAAGCAGGTGCTGGACAAGGTTGCCATCGTGCTCGAGAGATACAGTGGCGGTGAGATCGAGATAGCAGGACACACCGACAATGTACCCATGAGCAGTCACACCTATGCAAATAACGAAGAACTGAGCGATGCCAGAGCATTGTCTGTCTTCTATTATCTGTCCGAAAATTCCCTGCTGGATCCGTCCCACATCAAACACTCGGGAATGGGAGAGAGACAGCCGATCGCGGATAATTCCACGGATGAGGGAAGAAGCATGAACCGGAGAGTGGAAATCAGAATCTATAATCCGACGCAGAAATAACACCGCGTTGGATGAAAAAACAGATAACGAGGTAACGGAAAATGAAGAAAAACTTACTCAGTGTATTGATTCTTGTGTTGCTGATTGTGAATATTGCACTGACGTCGGTCATGATGATCAGCGTCATCGGCACGAACAAGAAAACAGCGGAACTGGTTACGAGCATTGCGACCGTGATGAATCTGGAGCTTTACAGCCCCGGTGGAACCGCGGTGACGGATGTGCCGCTGGCAGAGACGGATACCTATACCATGCCGGAGCTTATGATCCCGTTGAAGCTTACGGAGGAGGTCAATGCGGACGGAAGCGTCAGCACGGGCAAACAATCCTATATGATCTTTACACTCTCACTGTCCCAGAATACAAAAAACAAGGATTACAAATCCATGGGCGGCGAGGAAAATATGGCAAAATGGCAGAGCCAGATTCTGGATGTGGTCAACAGGGTAGTCGGTGATCACACACTGACGGAGTGCCAGAACGATTTCGACACTATCAGAGCAGAGCTGCTCACTGAGATACAAAGGCTTTTCGGATCCGATTTTATCTTTAAGATCGGTGTCAGCGGTGTGAAATTCGGATGATGCTGGCAATGAAATTGAAAAACCGACAGGAGGTGAGCTTGCGTGGGCGATGTGTTGTCCCAAAACGAAATAGATAGCCTGCTGGCGTCACTGGCCGCTGGTGAACTTGATGTTGACCAGATGCAGGAAAATGAAGAAAAACAGGTCAAAAATTATGACTTCAGCCGCCCGACAAAGTTCTCCAAGGAGCACCTAAGGACTCTTGAAATTATATTTGAACATTACAGCCGACTTATATCCACAAACCTGCCGGTATATCTCCGGAAGAACGTACAGGTTACTGTGGCAAGTTCGGAGACCGTAACCTTTAATGAATTTACCAATGCGTTATCAAACCCTGTTATACTTGGAATTGTAAATTTTTCACCGCTCAACGGCCAGATTATCATGGATCTTGCCACAAATCTGGGATATGCAATGCTTGACCGTATGTTGGGCGGAAGCGGAGTGCCTCTGGAAAAGAGCAGGGAGTTTTCAGAGATTGAACTATCTATTATTCAGAAGATATTAGTAATGTTTACCCAGCTTTTGCGAGAGCCGTGGAAAAATGTTATTGATATAAATCCTGTGTTGCAACGGCTGGAGACGAATCCGCAGTTCGCACAGGTGATTGCTCCTAATGACATGATCGCGATCGTTACGCTGAACATGAAGATAGGAGATGTGGAGGGCTTTATGAATGTCTGTCTTCCGTTCTTTACATTGGAAGATGTCATGGATAAGCTGAACACAAAATACTGGTTTTCTACCATGCAGGAGAATCGTGATGAGAATTATGAGGAATACATTGAGTCACTGATACGCAAGGTAGATATTCCAATCAGAGCGGTGCTTGGAACGAGTACCATCTCTGTAAGTGATTTCATGAACCTGCAGGTAGGCGATTGCATCCGCCTTGACTCCAGAGTGGATGACGATATGAATATATTTGTAGGGAATATTAAGAAGTTTACCGCATTGCCCGGCACTGAAAAGGAATCTTACGCTGTCCGGATCACGTCGGTACTCAGAGAGGAGGAGTAGACAATGGATGGAATGCTGTCGCAGGACGAGATTAACGCTCTCTTAAGCGGCATGGACCTGTCTGATGACGGGGCTCCGGGTGGCATCGGAAGCAATGAAGAAGTCACTGAAGTTCCAAGCAGTGAGCCAGCAGCAAGCGCGTCGGTGCAAACACCGGATCCGTCAGAACTTTTGACGGATGTTGAGAAGGATGCCATCGGGGAAGTTGCAAACATCAGCATGGGCTCATCGGCGACGACGCTGTACACCCTTGTGAACAGGAAGGTCAATATTACGACCCCTGTTGTAGAATTGGCGACATGGGACACTCTTATGGGGGATTATGAGCGACCATGTGTCTTCATTCAGATCAAGTATACCATGGGACTTGACGGTACAAACATTCTGGTACTCAAGGAACATGATGTAAAGGTTATCACGGACCTGATGATGGGAGGAGACGGAAGCAACACGGATGGAGAGTTAGGGGAACTTCATCTGAGCGCGATTTCCGAGGCGATGAACCAGATGATGGGTTCGGCAGCCACATCACTTTCCACCATGCTTAAGACAACGATAGATATCAGCCCGCCGGAAGCGTCACTGTTGGATCTGACGAAGATCAAGAGCGGCGGCGAGGTAGCACCCTTTCTGGAAGGCACCTTTGTCAAGATATCTTTCCGGATGCAGATAGACGATGTGGTTGACAGCTCTATCATGCAGCTTTATCCGATAGAATTTGCACGCAAGCTGGTAGAGACATTCATCGGAAACACGAAAGGGGAGAGCGATTCCACTGCAAGTTCGGCACCTTCGCAGCCTGCGGAGACACCGGCGAACAGCCCTGCAGGGCAGACCGGTGCCAACATGACTATGAATCCCCAGATGGATGGATATGGCATGAACGCTATGGGCGGTCAGATGGGTATGAATCCGATGGGCATGAGTCCTCAGGGAATGAACCCGCAGATGGGCATGAATCCGATGGGAATGAACCCGATGGGCAATATGCAAATGGGCATGAATCCCCAGGGTATGAATCCACAGATGGGAATGGGAGCACCGATGGGAATGAATCCGATGGGAATGTATTCTCAGGGAATGAATCCGCAGATGGGCATGAACCCGCAGATGAATATGGGAATGCAGAATGTAAATATACAACCGGCACAGTTCCAGAGCTTTTCCAACGACGGGAAGGGAATTCCCGGGCAGGAAAATATCGGCTTAATCATGGATGTGCCGTTGGAGGTAACCGTCGAGCTTGGCAGAACGACCAAGTCGATATCCGAAATACTCAGCTTCACCCCCGGAACGATCATTGAACTTGACAGGATCGCAGGGGAACCGATAGATGTACTGGTAAACGGTAAACTTGTTGCAAAGGGTGAAGTTGTTGTAATTGAAGAAAGCTTCAGCGTCAGAATCACGGAGATTATCAAATAGGAGGATATATTGATGGCGAAGAATATTTTAATATGTGATGATGCAGCGTTTATGAGGATGATGATTAAGGACATCCTGAGTAAAAACGGCTACAACGTTGCAGGGGAAGCGGAGAATGGTCTGAAGGCTGTAGAGAAATTTAAAGAGCTTTCTCCCGACCTTGTCCTCATGGATATCACGATGCCGGAGATGGATGGTATTGCTGCTCTGAAGGAGATCAAAAAGATCGATGCCGGAGCAAAGGTTATCATGTGCTCTGCAATGGGACAGCAGGCGATGGTTATTGAGTCTATTCAGGCCGGAGCAAAGGACTTCATTGTGAAGCCGTTCCAACAGGATCGTGTACTGGAAGCAGTGAAAAAGGTTGTCGGCTGATGATTTTTCTGACGGGAAAGACGGATAGCTACGCACAATTCATTACCGTACTTATTATATTTGTTCTGGTGCTGGCGGTTACCGCATTTGTCACCAGGTGGATCGCAAATTACCAGAAACAGCAGAATGCCAATCTGAATGTTGAGGTGATCGAGACAACGCAGATCGGCGCCAATAAGTATATTCAGATCATACGTCTGGGAAAGACTTACAAGGCGATCGCGGTCTGCAAGGATACGGTTACATGTCTGGGCGAGGTGCCGGAGGAACAGCTGATGAAAGGAAAGCCTGCACAGGGAGGCAGTTCATCTGCTTTCCGATTCAGGGAGATTTTCGATAAGGCTGTAAAGAAGACCGGCGTGGAGCCGGCTGAAACAGAGGATAATCAGTCAGATGATGAAGTGTAAGCAAATAGTCATTACAATATGCCTGCTGGTCACGGTGGGCATATTGTGTATTTTAAATTCCATAACGGTGTATGCCAGTGACAGACATCTGACAGGTGACAGCGAGATTTCAACCGTGATTGATCCACCGGGAACCTACGACACACCGGAGGATCTGAACCGGCTGAACACTGCGAATACAGTGACTGTCACTTACAATGACGGAAACGGACAGGTAAACGGCGCACTCAGGGTCATGCTCATATTGACGCTGATTGCGATTGCACCGACGATCATCATTATGATGACGTCCTTTACGCGGATACTGATCGTACTGCATTTTACGCGGGCAGCACTGAACACACAGACTGCACCGCCCAACCAGATATTGATCGGTATGGCACTGATTCTTACGTTCTTTATTATGGAGCCGACGATCACACAGATCAACGAACAGGCGATTCAGCCGTTTGAGGCGGGAGAGCTTACGCAGGAGGAGGCTTTTGAAGCGGGAATCCAGCCGCTTCGGGAGTTTATGTATCCGCAGACGCAGGTGAAGGATGTACAGCTCTTTATGGATATTGCAGGCATGGAGTGGGATGGCAAGAATGATTCTATTCCGCTGTCCGTACTTTTGCCCAGCTTTATGCTGAGCGAGCTGAGGATCGCGTTCTGGATCGGATTTATGATCTATATTCCGTTTATCGTCATTGACATGGTTGTGGCATCTACTCTGATGAGTATGGGTATGATGATGCTGCCGCCGACAACGATTTCCATGCCGTTTAAGATATTGCTCTTTGTAATCGCGGACGGCTGGAGTCTGGTGATAGGGAATCTTGTCCAGACATTTTACTGAGAAAGCATGAGATGAAAGGGAGGCGAGAAGGATGACAATAGATGCGGTTGCTGATATTGCAAGAGATGCACTTTATCTGATTATAAAAGTATCGTTGCCTGTCCTGCTGGTATCCCTGATCATCGGACTGATTATCAGTATTTTTCAGACCGTGACATCGATTCAGGAGCAGACGCTGACCTTTGTGCCGAAGATCATCTGCGTTTTCCTTGCGCTGATTCTGTTCGGACCATGGATGATGAACAGCATGGTGGAATTTATGACGCAGCTGTGGTCCACCTTCAGTGTATATGCGCATCGCTAGACAGGAATGAACATATATGGTTGATTTTTCTTTTTCCATTTATGATTTGGAATATTTCCTGCTGATATTTACAAGGGTGTCCTGCTTTGTCTTTATTGCCCCTTTTTTCAGCATGAAGAATACACCGGCGAGGATACGGGTCGGAATCAGCTTTTTTACGTCCATGCTTCTGTATCAGGCACTGACACCGGCAGAGGTGGTGGAGTTTGACACAACGCTGGAATATGCCGTTATTATCATGAAGGAGGCGGTTGCAGGCCTGTTGATCGGGTTTGGCGCGACCATCTGTACCTCCATCATGAATTTTGCAGGCTCGATAGCGGATATGGAGACCGGTCTGTCGATGGTAACGCTGATGGATCCGACGACCCGCGAGAACAGCAGTATTACAGGAGTTTTTTACCAATATGTGCTCATGATGCTGATGATTGCCACAGGAATGTACCGCTATCTGTTCTCGGCGATTGCAGACAGCTTCCAGCTGATCCCTGTAAACGGGGTGGTGCTTCATGGAGACAGGCTTGTCGATGCCATGATAGAGTTTCTCGGGGATTATGTTATTATTGGTTTCCGGATTGTTCTGCCGATTTTCTGTTCCATGCTGCTGCTGAACGCCATTCTGGGTATTATGGCGAAGGTTTCGCCGCAGATGAATATGTTTGCCGTCGGTATCCAGCTTAAGATTCTCGTTGGTCTTTCCGCATTTTTCTTTACGGCAGGACTGCTGCCGGG
>USGM01000114.1 GCA_900554205.1 uncultured Lachnospiraceae bacterium | reverse complement strand
GAATTTGATCATGACAGCTGCGAAGCAGCGGAAAGCGCCGTAGGCGCGTGTCATGATATATGTAGACAAAAATGAAATACAAGGGGAAAAAGATTGAAAAATGCTTAGAATTCTGATTGCGGAGGATGAGGAGCCGATTGCGAATCTGATCAAAATGAATCTGCGCAGGGCGGGGTATGAGTGCGTCTGGGCGCCGGACGGTGAAAAGGCGGCGGATCTGATGGAGGAACAGCACTTCGACCTGGTGCTGCTGGATATCATGCTGCCCGGCATCAACGGCTATGAGCTGCTCGACTATGCGAAGACACTGGAGCTTCCGGTGATCTTTCTGACGGCGCTGGGCAGCACGGAAAATAAGGTCAAAGGGCTTCGGCTTGGGGCGGACGACTATCTCCCGAAGCCCTTTGAGATCGTGGAGCTTCTGGCGAGAGTCGAGGCGGTTCTGCGCCGTTATAACAAGACCGAATCAAAGCTGAAGGTCTTTGATGTGGAAATCGACACGGCATCGCGCAGTGTCAGCAGGGTTGGCGAAGAGATAGCCCTTACCATGAAGGAATTTGACCTCCTGCTTCTTCTTGCGAGAAACCGGAATATTGCCCTGTACAGGGAGACAATCTACGAGACGGTGTGGGGCGGCGAATACATGGGGCAGAGCCGGACGGTGGATCTGCACATCCAGCGTCTGAAGAAGAAGCTGGGCTGGGACAAGGAGATCACAGCCGTCTACAAGGTGGGCTACCGGCTGGAGGAAGAATAGAGGAAAAGACAGTAAATGAAATTTGCAGATAAGCTATTTCTTGCGATGACAGCGCTGCTGACCCTGATTTTTACCGCGTTCGGGATCTGGATGCTGTCATCTAACTTTTCCGGGCTGCTGGACAGGGAGATTGAGCGTGGATGCAGTGAGAGCCGTATGTTCCGCTTCCTCTTTGAAATGGGCTATCAGTCGACGGAGGAATACGGGGAGGAGTATGCCATTAGCCGCACCCTCGACAGCATTCTCGACAGTGTGGAGAGTGGCGGGAGCCGCTGCTTTGTGCTGAACGGGGCAGAGTGGAGTCATGGGAAAGCCTTTATCGAGGGAAGAACCCTTACGGGTGAGGTGGAGGCGCTGCGGGCGCAGATTGACGAGGACACCGGCTCGGTCTATAAGGTCTGCCGGACGGACGAGGGTTTTTATCTGCTGGTGCTGACAGGCATGGAGGCAGAAAGTCCGATACGCCTCGGCATGTGCAGGGAGCTTACCGAAATCTACGGTATCCGCCGGACATTGCTCCGCCAATATCGGATCGCACTGAGCGTGCTTCTTGTCCTTGGAATGGCGGGCATTTATCTGCTTTCCCATTACATCACAAGACCGATCGGGCGGCTTGGCAGGACGGCGAAGAGGATCGCGGACGGCGAGTTTTCGCTCCGCAGTGACAATAAGAGCAGTGACGAAATCGGACAGCTGGCGCGGGATTTTAACCGTATGGCGGATAGGCTGGTGGCACAGATGGAGGAGAAGATTCTCGAGGCGAAGCAGAAGGAGGATTTTACCGCGGCGTTTGCACATGAATTGAAGACACCGCTGACCTCCATCATCGGCTACGCGGATATGCTGAACACAATGAAGATGAGTGAGGAGGAACGCGCGGAGGCTTCCTTTTATATTTACAGTCAGGGAAAGCGTCTGGAGAGCCTGTCCCATAAATTGCTGGAGCTGGTCAGCATGGATAAGAACCCTGTTGTGCTGAGGGAGATACCGGCGAAGCGTCTGGCAGAAAATCTCCGTGAGACCATGCGACCAATCTGGAACAAGCGTGGAATCAGGGGAAAGGTGGAAATGGAGAAGGGTGTGATCCGCGGTGACGAGGAGCTTTTGCTCTCGCTGTTCTACAACCTTCTGGACAATGCCGCAAAGGCGATGGATAAGGGAGACAGAGGCTTTATTCTGCTGAAAGGCACGGCGCTTCCCGACGGCGGCTACGAGGTCAAGACGGTTGACAACGGCAGGGGAATCCCAAAGGAAGAGATCGGAAGGATTACAGAGGCGTTCTATATGGTAGACAAATCCCGATCGAGAAAGGAAGGCGGAGCCGGTATTGGCATGGCGCTCTGCCAGAGAATTATACAGCTGCACGGTGCGAGCATGCAGATCGACAGCAGACTTGGAGAGGGAACGGTGATAAAGGTGGTGTTTCACGGATGAGACAGAAAAGAAAGGTTAAACCCGGCAGATATATTTTTCCCGCCACCGGATTAATTTTACTTATTGTGATGGCTTTTCTGGCGCCGAAGCTGATATTTGCTGTTCAGGATACCAGAACATGCAGTGAAGTGAAGTCCGGCGCGTGGGAACTGATGGATGTGACTTCCTTTGACAGTGCCTACGAGACAGATCTTTATAGTCGTCTTTTCCGTTTCGCCTCAGAGCTTGCAGATGGAAAGCAGTTCTATGTGACGGCACAGAGCGGCATCGATCAGGAGGCGGTGAGACAGCTTCTGCTGCCCGGTGAGGCACTGTATTTTAACGGACTGTGGCTTCTGATCGATTGCGGGCTGCTGCCGGTGGAGGTGCAGACCTATGAGATTCTTGACGCGAAGCAATACGTTATTTATGGAGAGAATTTTGCAGAAGGTGTGAACTTTATTGCATGGTACATCGAACTGGGCATGGGGCAGATAGACGGAGAGAAACCGGTCGTGAAGATGCTTGTCGATGCAAAGACCGGTGAAATCTATGCGACGGCGGCGGACAGCAGGATCCTTCCGTGGTACGATTTGAAAAACAGCAAGAAAGGCAATGCTGAGCCAAGCCTTCAGAAGCGTCTGGGGATGTTGGACGAGGATATGTCGGAGCTGGCGGTAAATTTTGCCTATTGGTTCGGCGGAGCGGAGAATGCCGGCTATATCAATGTATACGGACAGTACCAGGATCAGATTTCGGTTGACTATACGGAAGGTTACTATACCATACTCGATACGGACGGGCAGAATACCGAACTGCCGGAGGAAGCGGCGGAGAATTTGCAGGAACTGATGACGGAGGCGACGTGGCGGATCGGAGATGACGGAAATGACATTGGCTTCGGATTTCCGTACGGAAGCTGTTCGCTGGATTTTGAAATGTGCCTTACCAACAGAGAGGGAGCGGAAGGCACGGTTCTGATCGGCTTTCCTGAGATTTACAACAGAATACCGGGATTTACGGAGTAAGCATATGTTTTCCCCTGTACCGATATATTTTACAAAGGGTACAGGGGGATTTTCATGTCCGAATGGATTCAGAGAGCAGATGAGCTTGTGTGGGGACCGGGGCTGCTCGGGCTTTTGCTGGGAACCGGTGTCTATCTGATGATAAGCCTTAAGGGGCTTCCGGTGCGCAGATTGAAATTCGCGCTGCGCTGTGCGCTGGGACTGGAGAAGGAGAAAGGCGACAGCGGCGGGCGGCAGGGAGCGGTTTCCTCCTTCTCATCCCTGACGACAGAGCTTGCCGCGACGATCGGGACAGGAAATATCATCGGCGTGGCAACGGCGATGGTGCTTGGCGGCCCGGGAGCGCTTTTCTGGATGGTTGCCGCGAGTGTGATCGGGCTTGCGACGAAGCTCGTGGAGAGTACACTGGCGGTAAAATACAGGGGAAAAAATAAAAAGGGGCAGACGGCAGGCGGCCCGATGTATGTCATGGAGAATGCGTTCCCGATCCGAAGGGCGGGGCATGTGCTGGCGGTCAGCTTTGCCGTCTTTGCGGTCTTCGCGTCCTTCGGCATGGGGAATATGACGCAGTCGAACTCCATCGCGGATGCCGTCGCGGTGACGTTTTCGGTATCGAAGGCGAGAAGCGGCCTGATCGTAGCGGTGCTGACAATTCTGGTTGTACTCGGCGGCATCGGCGTGATCGGGCGGGTGACGCAGGTGCTTGTCCCGCTGATGGGGATATTCTATATGGCGGGAACGATCCTTGTCATCCTTGCCCACTGGCGGAATCTTCCGGGAGCGCTGGCGGGGATATTGCATGCGGCGGTCTGCCCGGCGGCGGTGTCGGGCGGATTGTTCGGACAGGTGACAGTGTCGGCCTTTGAGGCAGTCAGATGGGGCGTATCGAGGGGCATTTTTTCTAACGAGGCAGGTCTGGGCGCTGCCGGTATTTCCGCCGCAGCCGCAGACACGGAGGATTACATAAGGCAGGGCTATATCAGCATGACAGGCGTGTTTCTGGACACAGTCGTCATCTGTACGGCGACGGGGCTGGCACTTGCGGTGTCCGGTGTGCTGGGGAGCGTCGATGCAAATGGGCAGCCGCTGACGGGAGCGGCGCTGACGCTTGCCGCCTTTCACACGGTCTTCGGGGAGTTCGGCGAGCGCTTCATGGCGGTGTGCATCGTCCTCTTCGCGTTTGCGACAATCATCGGCTGGGCGTATCAGGGGGAGAGAGCCTTTGAGTTCCTGATGGGCGGGCAGACAAGGTACAATGTGGTTTATCGTTTCCTGTACGGACTCGTCGCGTTTATCGGGTGTATCTGTCCCTTGCAGGCAGTGTGGAACTTTTCGGATATCTGCAACGGGCTGATGGCGGTTCCGAATCTGGTATGCCTTCTTGTCCTGTCGAAGCCAGTCTGCCGGGAGATTTCCGACTATTGCCCGGAGAGGGGAGAAAACCGTGGCTTCCGGGCAATGCGCCGCGGAGAGAAAAAAGATTGAGATACCCTGCCGGATATGCTATGATAAAGAGGTGTTGCAGCTTTCCTGCTGCACCTATCTTTTTCAGAAAGCAGAGGTTATGAAATATGTCTGAGACAATAGAGAATTTTTTACGTTATGTGAAAATTGATACGCAGTCCGATGAAAATTCGGCATCGACACCGAGCACGGCAAAGCAGCATGATCTGGCAAAGCTGCTGGTTCAGGAACTAGAGCAGATGGGAGCGTGCGAGATCACCTATGACAAGGAGCACTGTTATGTCTATGCGTCCGTGCCGGCTTCGGTTGGCTGCGAGGATGCGGCGGTTCTGGGCTTCATCTCCCATATGGATACCTCACCGGCGGTAACGGACACCAACGTCCGTCCCCGCATTGTGGAAAATTATGACGGGAAGGACATCGTGTTAAACGAGGCGGAAAACATTGTATTCAAGGTGGAGGATTTCCCGGAGGTGCTTGAACTGGTCGGCAAGGATCTGATCGTCACGGACGGAACGACGCTGCTCGGAGCCGACGACAAGGCTGGTGTCGCGGAGATCATGACGGCGGCGAAATATCTTTTACAGCACCCTGAACTCCGGCACGGAAAGATCCGCATCGGCTTCACCCCGGATGAGGAGATCGGCGCTGGGGCAGATCATTTTGACGTAAAGCTCTTCGGCGCGGATTTTGCCTATACGGTGGATGGCGGTGCGCTGGGTGAGCTGGAGGACGAGACCTTCAACGCTGCTGCCGGAAAGCTGACCGTCAACGGGCGAAGCGTACACCCGGGAAGCGCAAAGGGAAAGATGGTGAATTCCATACTGGTCGCACAGGAGTTCCAGAGCCTGCTGCCGACCTTCCAGAACCCCATGTACACCGAAGGGTACGAAGGCTTTTATCATCTCGACAGCATCTCGGGAAATGTGGAGAAAACAGTTGCCGAATATATCATACGCGATCATGACAGGACCCTCTTTGAGCAGAAAAAGGACTGGTTCGTGCAGTGTGCGGACTTCCTGAACCGCAAGTACGGCGAAAACACCGTCTGCGCAGAGGTGAAGGATTCCTATTATAACATGAAGGAAGTGCTGAGACCGCATGCACATCTGATGGAGAATGCGTCGGCGGTTCTTCGGGAGCTCGGCGTGGAGCCGGTGATCTCTCCGGTGAGAGGCGGCACGGACGGTGCGAGACTCTCCTACATGGGACTGCCCTGCCCGAATCTCTGCACCGGCGGTGCGAATTATCACAGCCGTTATGAGTATGCCTGCGTGCAGTCTATGGAGGCGGTGACGGAGCTGATCGTAAGGCTGGCGCAGAGGTATGCCGATTTTCACCCGCAGGCAAAGTAAGCACGGGGATGGAATGACAGAAAATACACAGGAATGAGGAACGGAATGACAGAATTAATGAATTTGGACAATATTGATCTTGCACAGCCTGCACCGCAGGAGGAGCCACAGCGACAGTTCTATTTTATCTGCAAGGTCAGAAGCTATGTCAGGGAACTGACAGAAAAGCTCGGGCGCAGACCGACCTGCTGCGTCACGACATTCGGGTGTCAGATGAACGCACGCGACTCGGAAAAGCTCGTCGGCATTCTGGAGCAGGCAGGCTATGAGATCAGCGAGAGCGAGAAAGCGGATTTTGTGATCTTTAACACCTGTACGGTCAGGGATAACGCGAATCAGAGAGTCTACGGAAGACTCGGGGAGCTCAACGGCTATAAGCGCAGGAACCCGAATATGAAGATCGCTCTCTGCGGCTGTATGATGCAGGAGCCGTCTGTGATTGAGAAGCTGAAAAAGAGCTATTCCTTTGTCGATCTGATCTTTGGAACGCACAATATTTATAAGTTTGCGGAGCTGCTCTGTGCGACGTTCGAGACAGAGGGAATGATCATCGACATCTGGAAGGATACGGACAAGATTGTGGAGGATCTGCCGACAGACAGAAAATATCCCTTTAAGTCCGGCATTAATATCATGTTTGGCTGCAACAACTTCTGCAGCTACTGTATTGTGCCCTATGTCAGGGGAAGGGAGCGCAGCCGCAGACCGGAGGACATTATCCGTGAGATCAGGGGGCTTGTCGCGGACGGTGTCGTGGAGATCATGCTGCTCGGGCAGAACGTGAACTCCTACGGAAAGAATCTGGAGGAGCCGGTCAGCTTTGCGGAGCTTCTCCGGGAGGTGGAGAAGATTGAGGGGCTGGAGCGTATCCGCTTTATGACCTCGCACCCGAAGGATCTCTCAGAGGATCTGATCCGTGTCATGAAGGAGTCGAAGAAGATCTGCCGTCATCTGCACCTGCCGCTGCAGTCGGGTTCGACGAAGATTTTAAAACGGATGAACCGCTGCTATACGAAGGAGCAGTATCTGGAGCTGGCGGAAAAGATCCGCAGGGAAATACCGGATATTGCGATCACGACGGACATCATTGTCGGGTTCCCGGGGGAGACGCCGGAGGATGTGGAGGAGACACTGGATGTGGTGCGCAGGGTGAAGTTTGACAATGCGTTTACCTTTATCTATTCAAAGCGCACCGGAACGCCCGCGGCGGCGATGGAGGATCAGGTTCCGGCGGAGCAGGTGAAGGTGAGCTTTGACAAGCTGTTGAAGACCGTGCAGGACACCGCAAGGGAACAGATCGCAAAGTATCAGGGGCTTGTCATGGATGCGCTGATTGAGGAAGTGAACAGTGACGACAGCTCCATGGTGACGGGACGTCTCTCAAACAATACGATCGTTCATGTGCCGGGAGGCGCTGAGCTGATCGGGAAAATTGTTCCCGTAGCCATGGATGAGTGCAGGGGCTTTTACTATATGGGGCATATCGTCGGCGCGACGGATGTGGGAACGGCGCGGTAGACGAGAATACGATAAGGAAAAGAGGGTTACAAAATGAATGACGACAAGAAAGTGACAAAGAAAAATCTGATCTGTTATCCGATCGGCACGGTTGGGCGCGATGCGGTATACTGTCTGATCAACAGTTACCTGCTCACCTTTGTGTTGTTCACCCACTCATTGACGGCGGCACAGATCGCCGCGATCACCGGCATCATGATTGCCGCGAGGGTGTTTGACGCATTGAATGATCCGATCATGGGCAACATCATCGAGCGGACGCGGACGAAATTCGGAAAGTTCAAGCCATGGCTGGTGGCGGGGGTGCTGTCGACCTCCGTCGTGATCTACCTGCTGTTCAACGTCCAGCTTGAGGGTTGGGCCTTTGTCTGGTTTTTCGGGCTGATGTATTTCTGTTTCAGCATTACTTATACGATGAATGATATTTCCTACTGGGGAATGATACCGGCGCTGAGCTCGGAGGCGGATGCCAGAAACCAGTTTACGTCGAGGGCAACGCTGTTTGCCGGCATCGGCAGCACACTTGCCGCCATTCTGATTCCGATGTTTACCACAGGCAGCAATGCCATCGGAGGAAGCACAAGCGTGGCATACGGCAGGATTGCGCTTATTATCGCTATTTTGGCGCCGCTGTTCCTCATGGTGACGGTGCTTGGAGTCCGGGAACACAGGGAGACGGATCATCTTTCCGCCGAAAAGGGGCAGGAGGGAAAGCGTGAAAAATTCTCCCTCAAGCAGATTTTTGCGACGATAGCGAGAAACGATCAGCTGGTATGGGTCGCCGTGATCTTCCTTATTCAGCAGATCGGAAACGGTCTTGTCATCGGTGGGATCGGCTCTACCTACATCTACTTTAATTTCGGTTACGACGGAGGGCTGTACTCTCTGTTCACGACGGTCGGCATGTCAGCGACGGCGTTCCTGATGATCTTTTATCCGGCAATCTCGAGGCGGATTCCGAGAAAGAAGCTGCTTGGCATCATGGCGGTTCTCGCAACCGTCGGCTATGCGCTGATGCTCGTTGCGGGCTTCCTTCCGTTGGCAGGGAACGGCGACTTCTGGGTGCTGGTGATCGGTTATATGTTCGCTAATTTCGGACAGTATTGCTTCTACCTTGTCATGATGATTTCCATCATGAACACGGTTGAGTACAATGAATATAAGTTCGGGGCGAGAGACGAGGGTATCATCACGTCCCTGCGTCCGTTTATCACGAAGATGGCATCCGCGCTGATTGTTGCAATCACATCGATTACTTATCTGATCTTCGGCGTGACGGATTACACGAACCAGATATCAGATCTGGAGCAGCAGTGTGCACAAGGGCTGATCGCAGAGGAGGAGAAGCTGGCGAAGATTTCCGCTGTTATTTTCGGGGCGACCGGTGGGGAGCATTCGGGTGTTTCCACGGGACAGAACATGGGGCTGCTGATCGTGATGACGGTGCTGCCCTGTGCGCTGCTGTTGGTTTCCTACTTCCTGTACCGCAAGAAATATAAGCTGGATGAAGCGGAGTATAACCGCATCTGCAAGGAACTGGCAAAAGATTCTCCAGTCTGAAATTGCAATTTACGTTTCTGCAAGTAACGTTGCACAAGCTACACAGACCACCGCAGGCACGCTCTCGCTACCTTCCGCACGCAGCGGTGCGTAAGTCTCCAAAGTACGGAGACTAAGCACCGGCGGCTCCAGAGTGCGCTGCTTGTGGTCATGTGCATCCTGCACAACTGGTTTGGAAAATTTGGAGTTCCTCAATGCCTATATGTCTTGCGAAAGGAGCAAGAGAAAGATAGAGGGAAGAGATAGGAAAATGCGAGGGAGGACGATACAGGGAAGATATGGGGAGGGGGAGGGGCAGATGCAGGAAAGGGAGACATTGGGAAGGGCAGACATGAGAAGGATACAGGGAAGGATTAGGAAAGGGAGTACGGGGGAGAGAGATGGAGCGGATTGATATTGAAGAGGTATTGAGAGAGGGGAAGAGCATACAGATCCGGCCGCAGGGCTACAGTATGTGCCCGCTGCTTGTGCCGGGGCGGGATGAGGTGATTCTTCATGCCGCCGACCCGGCGGAGCTGCGCCGGGGAGATGTCGTGCTCTACCGCAGGGAAGGCAGCATTCTTGTCCTGCATCGGATATGGAGAAAACGGAGCGACGGCTTTTACATGGTCGGAGATAACCAGACGAAGGTGGAGGGACCAATCGCAGCAGAGCAGATTCGTGCCATTATGACAGGTATCATCCGGAAAGGGAGATACCTCCCGGCAGAAAATCCCGGCTACCGCCTCCTTTCTGCGGTCTGGCTTTTCCTCCGCCCCTTCCGCTGTGCGATCTCCGTTCCTGTAGCGA
>USGM01000113.1 GCA_900554205.1 uncultured Lachnospiraceae bacterium | reverse complement strand
CCGCGCAGGACGAGCGTGCAGGCGCGCTTCTCCTCCTCGGCGACCGGGCCAAGTGCGACGGTGCGCGTTACGTCGGTCGTGCCGGTGCGGTAGTGACCGCCGGTGTCGGCGAGGAGCAGGCCGTGCGCTTCGAGCGGCACATCGGTCTCCTCCGTCGCCTCGTAGTGGACGATGGCGCCGTGGGGGCCATAGGCGAGAATGGGGTCGAAGCTCGGCTCAAGATAGTCCGCGCTTTCGCGGCGGTATTCCTCCAATTTCGCGGCGACGGAAAGCTCCGTGGCTCCCTCCCGCACGGCGTCACACTTGAGCCAGCGGAGAAAGCGCGTGAGCGCGATGCCGTCGGCAAGGTGCGCGCGGCGGAGGTTCTCCTGCTCCACGGCATTCTTGACCGCCTTCATGGGCACAATGGGACTGGGTCGGTCGAGCGTCTCCGCGCCGTCCGGCACGCTCTGCGTCAGGCGATAGTTCGCCGTCGCGCCGTCGAGCAGCACGCGCGTGCCGCGCGGCAGAGCGCGGACAAGGCCGTAGATGCCTTCATAGTCCGCAAGGCGCACGCCGTCGGCGGCGAGCGACGCTTTCACTTCCTCGCCGACCGCGCCCGCGCGGGCGCAGAGCACGGCATCCTCCTTCGTCAGCAGCAGAAAGCCGAGGAACACCGGCGTGCAGGCCACGTCGTTCCCGCGCAGGTCCAGCAGCCACGCAAGCTCGTCGAGCGCCGTGACAACGAAGGCGTCCGCGCCCTCGTCCGCCATCGCCGCGCGCACGCGCGCGAGCTTGTCCGCGCGCGCTTCGCCCGCGTATTCGATCCCCAGCTCCCACACCGGCGCGGCGGAGAGCGGCGGTCGGTCGGGCCAGAGCGCATCGACAAGGTCTTCGCCCCCCGCAAAGCGGATATGCTTTGCGCGCAGCTTATTCCCGAGCCGCCGCGCAAGCGCGGTGTTGACCGTGCGGGCATCGAAGCCGAGCAGGCTCCCGTCCTCCAGCTCCGCGAGCAGGAAGCGCTCGAGCGTCGGGACGTCCGGCTCGCCGGAGCGCATCAGCTCGATGCCGCTGCCGGCCAGCTGGCTCTCCGCCTGCAAAAAGTAGCGCCCGTCCGTCCAGAGGAGAGCGCGGCTCGGCAGAATGAGCAGCGTCCCCGCGCTGCCGGTGAAGCCGGAGAGGTATTCGCGCGCCTTGAAGTAGTCGCCGACATACTCCGAGGCGTGAAAATCATCGGTCGGGACAAGGTAGGCGGCAAGTCCGCGCTGCGCCATCGCGCGGCGCAGCGCCGTGAGCTTTTCTGCGGTGGTCATCGTGGTTCCCTCCTGCTGCTGTGCTGTCTTTATTGTGCTACCTTTATAGTATACCGCGGCGCGGGATTTGTAAAGCCGAGCCTTGACAAGCGGTGGGGCAGCGTCTATAATATTTTCACTTATAATGTGTTGGTATGCGCTGCCATTGGTGCCAAAGGACACCGAAGGGCGGCGCATAGAAAGGAAACGACATGAAAAAAGAGTACAAAATGAGCGCTGCCCGTCAGCAGGAGCTGCAGGACGAGCTGACCTACCTCAAGACCGTGCGCGAAAAGGAAGTGGCGGAGCTGATCAAAGAGGCCCGCGGCTTCGGCGACCTGAGTGAAAACAGCGAGTACGACGAGGCGAAGAACGAGCAGGGCAAGCTCTACTCCCGCATCGCGGAGCTGGAGGACATTCTGCTTCATGTCGTCATCATCGACGAGAGCGAGGGCGCGTCCAACGCCGTGAGCATCGGCTGCACCGTCACCGTCGTGGACCTCAAGACCGGCCGCGAGATGCCGCCCTACAAGGTCGTGGGCAGTCAGGAGGCCGATCCCATGCACCGTGCCATCAGCGAGGAATCCCCCTTCGGCAAGGCCCTCATGGGCGCGAAGGAGGGCGACGAGATCAGCGTCGAGGCCCCCGTCGGCATCATTCATTACCGTGTGGAAAAGATCGAGCGATAAGGCTCGAGGACGATCATAAGGAGAAAACGATATGGCAGAGAACAATCAGGCAAACGCTCCCGCGCAGGAGCAGGACCTTTCCGAGATCCTCAAGGTCCGCCGCGAAAAGCTGGCGGCGCTGCGCGCCGAGGGACGCGATCCCTTCCAGCAGACGCGCTTTGACGTCAGCCACCACGCGCAGGACATCAAGGACCATTTTGACGAGCTCGAGGGCACCGAGGTCACCGTCGGCGGCCGACTGATGAGCAAGCGCGGCATGGGCAAGGTCAGCTTCTGCGACTTACAGGACAAGTCCGGCCGCATCCAGATCTACGCCCGCAAGGACGAGATGGACGAGGAGGAATACAACCGCTTCAAGAAGTACGACATCGGCGATATCGTCGGCGTGCGCGGCGAGGTGTTCCGCACCCAGCGCGGCGAGATGAGCGTGCGCGCCAAGGAGATCACGCTGCTCTCGAAGTCCCTGCGGCCGCTGCCCGAAAAATTCCACGGTCTGCAGGATAAGGAGCTGCGCTATCGTCAGCGTTACGTCGACCTCATCGTCAATCCCGAGAGCAAGCGCAACTTTGAGATCCGCTCGAAATTTGTGGCGTTCCTGCGCCGCTACCTCGACGACCTCGGCTTCATGGAGGTCGAAACGCCCGTGCTCAGCCCCATCGCGGGCGGCGCGAACGCGCGGCCGTTCATCACGCATCACAATACGCTCGACATTGATATGTATATGCGCATCGCCACCGAGCTGCACCTCAAGCGCCTGATCGTCGGCGGTCTGGTGGGAGCACTGATCGGCTTTTTGAAATATCGTTTTAATATCAATGAAGTCGTTTCTTCCATTATGTTAAACTATACGTTCCAGTACGTGATCAGTTTCTTTATCAATACCTTTTTCGTGGACCCGGTATCCAGACAGTCTAAGGAGATCTCCGCAGCGTCCAGACTGACCCTGATGGACACGGTAGTGGGAAATCTGAAGATGGATATTCCACTGGGAATTATTCTGGCATTACTTACCGTGGTGGGCGTGTGGTTCCTGTTAGAGAAGACGAAGCTAGGATATGAACTGAAAGCCGTGGGTTATTCCCGCAGCGCTGCAAAATATGCCGGTATTAAAGTGGGCAGAAGCATGGTATTGTCTATGACGATCTCCGGTGCACTGGCCGGACTTGCCGGTGTGACTTATTATCTGGGATATGTGGGCTCCATTCAGCCCAAGGTACTGATCAGCACGGGATTCGATGCCATTGCGGTGTCACTGCTTGGCAATAATAATCCTTTCGGAATCGTATTTTCCACCATGCTGATCACCCTGATCAGCAAGGGAAGCACTTATATGAAATCCGCGGCCGGGGTCGATGCGGAGATCGCATCCGTTATCACCGGTATCATCCTTCTGTTCAGTGCATGTAATGCCTACATCAAATGGAAGATGGAACGAAGCAGAAGAGAAAAGAATGTTAAGACAAAGGAGGACAAATAAATGGATATTGTGATCATTGACGGTTTATCCTTTGCACTGCCTTTATTTATCATGGCCATCGGCGGTATCTACTGTGAGAAATCCGGTGTGACGATGCTGGCTGTAGAAGGCTTACAGGGCTTTGGCGCCTTTATCGGTGCCTTTGTGGCGGTTGCCATTGCGGGTAACTTTGCCGGAGATTCCCCGGTGCCTTTCTATATTGCCATGGTCATGGCAGCCATAGGTGGAAGCATCTTTGCACTGATCCATGCGCTGCTGTGCCTGAAATTCAAGGCCAATCAGGTCATCAGCGGTGTGGTAGTCAATATTCTGGCGATGGCGCTGACAGCTTATCTGACGAAGCTGTTTAACAGAGTGATCTTCGGGGCCACCTCCGATAAGTTTGTACTGACCGTTTCCTCCCGGATCACGGTTCCGGGAATCTCGAAGATCCCGGTGCTGGGAGCGCTGTTTACCAATCTGTATCCCTTTGAGATCGTGATCGTGGTCGTGGCATTTATCGCATGGTTTGTGATGTACAAGACCCGTTTCGGCATGCATCTGCGTGCCTGTGGTGACAATCCTCACGCAGTGGATGCAGCCGGAAGACAGGTGGGACAGATCCGTCTGGCGGCTATCATGATCTGTGGAGCATTGTCCGGACTGGGTGGTATCTGTTTCGCATATTCCATTTCCGCGAACTTTTCCTCCAGTATTTATGTGGGCTATGGCTATCTGGCCATTGCGGCACTGATCTTTGGTAACTGGCGTATCCTGCCGACGCTGGGCGCATGCCTCCTGTTCGGCTTTGCCAGATCCGGCGGCTACCGTCTGGTACAGGTATTGCAGATGCCCAGCAGCTATCAGGATCTGGTGATGATCCTGCCTTATGTACTGACGTTGTTGCTGTTGGTATTCTTCTCCAAACAGAACGGTGCTCCGAGAGCATTGGGGGTAATCTATGACAAGGGAGCAAGATGATCTTCGCAGGAAAGGGATCGTATGGGCCGCTTTTGTACTGCTGCTGGCAGGCATCCATTTCTGTTTTCATTACAGCGGGGATGATTTGAAACTCCTGAACCAGACCTTTGGGGAACTGGTGGGAAAAAGATGGCAGGACAGCGGAAGAGTACTGACGGATGCAGTGGCATGGGTGAGCTGTTTTCTGCCCTCCAAGCTATGGAAACTGTTGGACATTGTGGTTATCGTCGGAATCGTGGGGATGCTCAGGTATCTGTTTACGGAGAAAAAAAGCGTGGAGAACACACTGCTTGTGTGCGTCGCCTTTTTGCTGTTCCCGTTCCAGATCCTGTCAACCGCCGGCTATATTGCCACCATCGCCAACTACCTGTATCCGTTTTTTACGATGCTGGTAGTGTTCACCGCCATAAAACAGAAGATTTCCCGGGGAAAGACCCCAGGGTTGATGTATCTGGCTGTGATCCTTTCGATCATTTATACCACGAATCAGGATCAATATGCCATTTCCCTGATCTTTTTCCTGACGATTCTACTGATCGTATCTTTCAAAAACGACAGCCTTCGGAAGGTAAGAGGCCTGTTGTGGCTGGAAGAGATTGCAGCAGTTCTCGGATATGCAGCGCTGTATTTTGCACCGGGACACCGTTTCCGCATGAATACCTACGGAACCTGGATCCCGGATTATGCACAGTGGTCGGTGGGACAGAAGCTGTTTCACGGTTATACTGCCACGGTGGCATATTTGTATTATCGATCCATTCCTTTGTTGACAGTGTTTTTCATACTTTTGTTTCTGGTGGCCGGAAAAGGGAAGAAGCGGGCCGTCCTTTTTACGGGGATCCCGCTGGGATTCCATCTGTTACTGAAAGGAACAGGGGCAGATCTGTTACAGCCGCTTCCCGGGGTGGCACTGGGAATGCCGGAGATCGGACCTCTGTCGGAAGGGAAAAATGCAGGTCTGTTTTTGCTGTCGATTCTGCTGACGGTGTCGGTATTTATCGGTGTCTGGCTGGCGGTAGATACGACATGGAGAAAACATACCATCTTCTGTCTTCTTTTCATGGGAGCGGGAAGCCGTATGGCCATGGGCTTTTCGGAGACCCTTTACGGATCTTCCTACCGTACCTACAGCTTTTTATTGTTCTGTGTGGTCATATCGGTGATCTTATTGGGACAGGAACTTCGGGAAAAAGCAAGTGACAGAGCACTGGGATTTGCCTGGGGCGTGATCGGACTGGAAGTACTGGAACAGTATGTCTGGTCATTACAGTCTCTGATCTGACAGGCAGAATCTGCATTCATCAAAAATAAAATCAAAAAAGAGAAAGCCTTTTAGGCTTTCTCTTTTTTAACAAATAAGCTGAAAATGGGACTCGAACCCACGACCCCTTCATTACGAGTGAAGTGCTCTACCAACTGAGCTATTTCAGCGGACTAGGTTATTATATATGTTCTTGGGGATTTTTGCAACTGTAAAATTTATAATTTTCAAAGAACATTTCGGACAACCGTAAATTATGTAGGAGACCGTAAGACGAAAAACGTCCGAGGATCTCCGAAAAATCAGTTGCGGTGCTTTTTGCTGTAATGCTCCAGAGACTGTGTCAGCAGGTAGAGCAGCATGGCAATGACACATAACAGTAAGATGGAGCTGATCACCATATCCAGCTGGAAGACCTGGGAACCGTAGATGATCAGATACCCCAGCCCCTGTCTGGCCGCCAGAAATTCTCCGATGATAACACCCACCAGAGACAGACCGATGTTGACCTTGGTGGTACTGAGCAGGGGGGGGATGGATCCCGGGAGGACTACCTTGAAAAAAATATCCCTGCGGGTTCCCCCCAGAGTGCGGATCAGAATCTCCTTTTCCGGATCCACCTGATGGAAAGCGGTGTAAAAGCTGATGATGGAACCGAAGACCGCCACAGAGATTCCGGCAATGATGATGGTGTTGATCCCGGTACCCAGCCAGACGATGAACAGAGGAGCCAGAGCGGATTTCGGGAGACTGTTAAGCAGGACCAGATAAGGCTCCAGAACTTCCGACAGCCGTTTGGAGAACCATAACAGAGTCGACAGCAGGAGACTGACGAGAAATACCAGCAGGAAACTTAAGATCGTTTCCAAAAGGGTGATACCGATATGCAGGGGAAGAGACCGCTCTGTCCACAATTCTCCCAGACACAGGATCACTCTGTGGGGACTGGAGAAAAAGAAGCTGTCGATCCAGCCAAGATCCGCACTCACTTCCCACAGGAGAAGGAAAATCCCCAGAAGGAAAAAGCGCAGGAAGGAGACCTGTCTGTGATGACTTTTGTGCCGTCGAAGATATTGCTCCTGAACCGTTAAGTTTTGGTCATTTCGTGGTTTCATCCGTTAATTCCTCCCAAAGTTGTTTGAAATAATATGGAAATTCCGGTGCGTTTCTGGCGGCCAGGGGCGAATCGTCCGGCAGCGTAAGATGAATGGGCAGTACCGCTTTGATGGTCGCCGGTCTTGCGGACAGCACATAGACCTTATCCGCCAGACTGATGGCTTCCGACAGATCGTGGGTGACAATGATCATGGTCTTGCCGGCCTTACGGATCAGACGGCAGATATCCGCGGATACCATGAGCCTTGTCTGGTAATCCAGAGCGCTGAAAGGCTCATCCAGAAGGAGCAGCTGGGGATCCAGAGCGAGGGTACGGATCAGGGCGGCACGCTGCTTCATGCCACCGGACAATTCGCTGGGGCGCTTGTTCTGAAAACTTTCCAGCCCGTAGTCGGACAGAAGCTGCTTTACATAGCCTATGCGCTCTTTGGTAAGGGAATGGTGGATCTCCAGCCCCAGAGTGACATTCTGGTAGATGTTGCGCCACTCGAAGAGATGATCGTGCTGCAACATATACCCGATGCGGGGATAGTGGAGGGATCCGTCGGGATTGTTGACCACGATGGTGCCGGTCTCCGGCGCAAGCAGTCCTGCAATGATGGACAGCAGGGTAGACTTGCCACAGCCGCTGGGGCCGACCAAAGCAACGAACTCCCCTTCCTCCACCTGAAAGGAGACATCCTTTATGGCCCCGGTCTCGCCTGCCAGGTTATGATAGGAGTAACCTATGTTTTTTAATTCGATGAGAGCTCCCATAAAAAGGCATACTTCCTTAACTTGAATATTTATTGTTATTGTATGAATTTAGAAGAAAAAAGTGTTTTCCGCAGCGGAAAGTGATGAAATTCACTGTATTGCATTAAAGTGTCGTTTGTGATATGATTAATTGCAATCAATGTCTATGAGAAAAAATGTCTGATAGACTGCTGACAGAATAAAAAGATGGGAGAACAACCATGGCACAATTATGGGGAGGACGTTTTACGAAACAGACCGATCAGCTGGTATTTGATTTCAATGCGTCCATAACATTCGATAAAAGATTGTTTCATGAAGATGTCACCGGAAGCATCGTACATGCTACCATGCTGGCGAAGCAGGGAATTCTCACCGAGGAGGAGAGAAAGAGCATTATCGAGGGACTGACCGGTATTTTGGAGGATGTGGATGCCGGAAAGCTTAAAATTGATGAGACACAGGAAGACATTCACAGCTTTGTGGAAGCGACCCTGATCGACCGGATCGGTGATGCGGGCAAAAAGCTGCACACCGGACGCAGCCGTAACGATCAGGTGGCACTGGATATGCGCCTCTATACCAGAGCCAGAGTGGCGGAGACCGACGGACTTCTGGAAAAGCTTCTGGAAGTCATTCTCGGCACCATGGAGAATAATCTGGAGACCTATATGCCGGGCTTCACCCATTTACAGAAGGCACAGCCCATTACGCTGGCACATCATTACGGTGCTTATTTCGAAATGTTCAAGAGAGACAGACAACGACTGGCAGATATTTACAGGCGCATGAATTACTGTCCTCTGGGCGCAGGAGCACTGGCCGGTACCACGTATCCGTTAGACCGTGAGTATACGGCAAAGCTGCTTCGATTTGAGGGACCGACTTTAAACAGCATCGATTCCGTGGCGGACAGAGATTATCTGATCGAGTTTCTGGCGGCTTTGTCCACGATCATGATGCATTTAAGCCGTTTCAGCGAAGAGATCATTATCTGGAATTCCAATGAATACCAGTTCGTGGAACTGGACGATGCCTATTCCACCGGAAGCAGCATCATGCCCCAGAAGAAGAATCCGGATATTGCAGAACTGGTAAGAGGTAAGACCGGAAGAGTCTACGGTGCCCTGATGGCACTTCTGACCACCATGAAGGGACTGCCCCTTGCTTACAATAAAGACATGCAGGAAGACAAGGAGATGGCCTTTGATGCCATGGATACCGCAGCAGACTGCATCACCTTATTTACCGGCATGATAAAGACCATGAAGTTCCGCAAAGACCGCATGGCGAAGAGTGCCATGAACGGATTTACCAATGCCACGGATGCGGCAGATTATCTGGTGGGCAAGGGAGTTCCTTTCCGGGATGCCCACGGCATTATCGGACGTCTGGTGCTGTACTGCATTGAAAAGGACACCTCCATTGATGCCCTGAGTCTGGAAGAACTCCGTTCCATCAGTGATAAATTTGAGGAAGACATTTACGATGCCATCTCCTTAAAGACCTGTGTGGAGAAGCGGCTGACCATCGGAGCCCCCGGGGCGGAAATGATGAAACAGGTCATTGAGAAAAACAAAGAATACCTGAAAACCAATGCCATAGAAGTATATCAACAGTCTTTGGAAGACTGCCTTCCGCAGTAGGAAGCGACAGGCCTTTTGCAGATAAAATAAAAATGCACAAAGATGAGGAGGAAATGAAAAATGAGTGAAAAATTACGTGTAGGTATCTTGGGTGGAACCGGTATGGTAGGTCAGAGATTTATCTCTCTGTTAGAGAACCATCCCTGGTTCGAGGTGACGACCATCGCAGCCAGCCCCCGTTCCGCAGGCAAGACGTATGAGGAGGCAGTGGGTGACCGCTGGAAGATGACCACTCCCATGCCCGAGGCAGTAAAAAAGCTTATTGTCATGAATGTCAATGAAGTGGAAAAAGTAGCCGCACAGGTAGATTTCGTATTCAGTGCGGTAGATATGACCAAGGATGAGATCAAGGCCATTGAGGAAGCATACGCAAAGACAGAGACTCCTGTGGTATCCAACAACAGTGCCCACAGATGGACTCCCGATGTTCCCATGGTAGTACCCGAGATCAACCCCGAGCATTTCCAGATCATCGAGGCACAGAAGAAGAGACTGGGAACCACCAGAGGATTTATCGCTGTAAAGCCTAACTGCTCCATCCAGAGTTATGCACCGGTTCTGACCGCATGGAAGGAATTCGAGCCCTACGAAGTGGTAGCTACCACCTATCAGGCAATCTCCGGCGCAGGCAAGACCTTTAAGGACTGGCCTGAGATGGTAGGCAATATCATCCCTTACATCGGCGGTGAGGAAGAGAAGAGTGAGAAGGAGCCCTTACGTATCTGGGGTAAGGTGGAAGGCGACAAGATCGTTCCCGCAACTTCTCCTGTGATCACCTGCCA
>USGM01000112.1 GCA_900554205.1 uncultured Lachnospiraceae bacterium | reverse complement strand
CCCTCCGTCATGTCTCCCCGCCTGCTGTTTCTCCCGCTTCCTCCATGAAATACATTCTGGAACCGAAATCCTGAAAATACCTGACCTCATTGCTGTAGCCGAGCGCCGCGAACGCCTGCTTTAATTTTACGCCGTGATACATCAGCTCATCGCCGTACACGAAACAGTCCTCCGTCTCCCCATCCATCTTGACAAATTTCGCAATCACACTCTGCGTCAGCGAATCCTGTTTAATATGCACCGGTGAGACGTAGTTGACCAGATCGCCGAAATTCCGCAGGTCATATTTCAGGCTGCGGTTATAAAAGTGATAGCATGCATCCTCCGCAAGCCCTCTCGCCCGGTAACAGGTAAACGGCTGGTTTGGCGCAACAAGCTTCTGGAACAGCATACCGACCGCGCGCTTCTTATCCGGCGACACGCAGGTCCACTCCATCAGATTCTCCGGGCTGATGCCGATTGCCGTATGATAACCCTTCCCAGCATCCCCCGCAAAGCTCCGCCCACGATAAAAGTCGCCGTACTGCAGCACCTCCCGCCACTGCTTATAGAGGGCGATCTGCGCTTTCACTGCCTCCATATCCTCTTTTTTCATGTCACAGAAATTGCATTCGTAGCCAAAGATGCCGAATGCCGCCACATGGAACCGCGTCTCCAGCGGTGTCACCCGCAAGGTCTGATGGTTCGGACAGGAGGAGACATGCGCGCTGACCGTCGACATGGGATAGCCGTAGCTGTAACCGTTCTGGATCTCCGCGCGGCAGAGGGCATCCGTGTTATCGCTCGCCCAGATCTGGGGGAAATAGCAAAGGATTCCCAGATCAAAGCGGTTGCCGCCCGAGCTGCACCCCTCGAACAGGATGTTCGGGAATGCCTTTGTCAGCTCCCGCATGCAGCGGTACAGACCGCAGACATATCTGTGAAACACCTCTCCCTGCCGCTCAGGAGGCAGCTTCTCGGAATAAACGTCCGAAAAGATACGGTTCATATCCCATTTTACATAAGAAATATCCGCCGAGGAGAATACCCTCGTCATCTCCTCGATAATATAGTCCTGCACCACCGGATTCGTCAGATCGAGAATGCGCTGATTTCGCCCCTCCGAATGGCTCCTGCCGGGGATGCAGATCGTCCAGTCCGGATGTTCCCTGAATAGTCTGCTCTGGATGTTTACCATCTCCGGCTCCACCCAGATGCCGAAGTCCAGTCCAAGCGCCTTGATCTTGTCGCAGAGTCCCTTCAGTCCTCCGGGCAGCTTCTTGCGGTTGACCTCCCAGTCGCCGAGCGACCGCGTGTCATCCGTCCGCTCACCGAACCAGCCGTCGTCCATGACGAACAGCTCGACCCCAACCTCCTTCGCCTGCTTTGCAAGACCTAAGAGCTTTCTCTCATTGATGCTGAAATAGGCAGCCTCCCAGCTGTTTAACAGGACAGGACGCGGCTTCCGCTTCCAGACACCGCGCACAATGTGCTCCCTCACAAAGCGGTGCATGTGTCCGCTCATCCCGTTAAAGCCCTGATGGGAAAAGGTCATCACCGCCTCCGGCACCTCAAATGCCTGTCCGGGCGGAAGTATCCACGAAAAGGACTGCGGGTTGATCCCTGTGACGATTCTTGTCTTGCCAAAGCCGCTGACCTCCGCCGCCTCATAATGGTTTCCGCTGTAGATAAGGTTCAGCCCGTAACAGTCGCCCGCATCCTCTGTAGTGTGCTCCCTCGAGAGCATGACAAACGGATTCGCCCGGCTGGAGCTGATTCCGGCATAGGATGCATTGACATGCTTTCCTGCCTGCAGTCTCGTATCGGTCCGCTTCATCTCCCTCACCCAGCAGCCGTTAAAGGTAGTAAGAATAAAATCCTGCTCCGCAAAATCCAGCTGCAGGCTCATCAGCCGCTTCACCGTCACCGCTTCGCTGCTCTCGTTCACAAGCCTTGCACTTCTCGTGATGACATCGCACTCGGGATAGACAAAATAATGCAGCTCCAGCAAGAGTCCATAGCCCTTATCGCGGAGTCTGACGCAGAGGTGCTCCACCCTGCCGTCCTCACTGTAGGAGCCGGGCAGCAGGAACTCTGTTTCCTGCTCCTGCTTCGTCTCCGTTATCTCAAAGGAATCGTAGAGAAAGTCCGAGGTGAAGCTGCCGTCCGCATGTACAACCTCCAGAAAAGGCTCCCTGATGTCACCCTTCCCATAAGCAGACATCTCCAGACAGACATCCTCGAGTCCGAGATTCTTATGTGCAGCGTCGTAGTAATTCGTATTGCCACCCGCAAACGGATGCTTCTCGCGCAGCGCCGCCGTGTCCCGGAAATGAATTTTTCTCCCATAGTACAGATGCTCCGGGTGTCCGGTTTCCATGATTTCAAACAGATAGGATGTGTTTTCTGTCTCCAGACAGAATGTGCCGTTTTTTTCTGTAATCATAAGCGCCCCCCTTTTCCTTAAAGTGTATACTATAATGTCCTCTATTGCAAATACAGGATGTGCTTTCAGACACCCCTGCTTACAAAAGACTCATGCCACATAACATGGCATGAGTCTTTCTTATATCCGTTCTAACCTTCAGGTCGCCGCGGAAGTTATTTTGTTAATTTGCTGTGCTTAACACTCTGGAGCCCAAGAACCCCTATCGCCATAATAAGCACCCAGATGCCCATCGACCGTATGGTATCATCTCCTGTCTTCGGTGCCTTGACATTGGCATTCAAATTTTCCGCCGCCACATCAGCTGTCCCTTCACTTGTCTTAGGTTCAGTCGTCTGTGCCGGTGTACCGGGTTCTTCCTGTGAGGATGAATTAACCACATTAAATTCGGTGTCCGCAGAGCCTGTCGTCGACACAATGCTTATGGTATGTGTTCCAGCGCTGAGTGTCTTTATAAACTCGCCGGAAAGTGTAACAATTGTACTGCCTTCGGTAAGTGTGTAGTTGTCTCCGGATATTTCCACTCCATCTATCAGTACCTTTATAAAATCCCCAAGTTCCGCACTTGATTTGAAGACAGCCGCTTTTCCCTGTTCAACGCTCTGATTCGTTCCCTCAATCATCTCCGGTTTCGCAACAGGCGCTTTTTTAAGCACAAGCGCATTGATTGCATCTTGTACCGCCTTTACATAAGCGTCAACCTCTGCCTGTTCTGTAATATTTTTATTGCGGTCTATCGCATTGATCGCATTTGTGACAGCTGAGAAGTCTTCATAGTCATCCTGCTTCAGTCCTGATGCCTTTGCAACCACCTCATCTACAGCGCTGTAATCAGCCGGCTTATATTCCAGTGCCGCCACTGCTGCGTTGATCGCTGCCGCATAGCCGTCCACGATTGCCTGCTCATCACGTTTCTTTGAACGGTCCACTGCATTGATGGCATCGCTTACCGCGGCATAATTCTTATAAAGATCCTTGTTCAGCGCTGACGCCGCCTGAATTGCGGCATCAACCGCTCCATAATCCGCATAATATGGTTTGAGCTTCTCTGCATCAAATGTAGTGCGGTTGCCTATAATATTCTGCTCGGGATGCAGCCTGTTATCATACTCGCTATCCTGGAAGTAGTTAAGGTCACCCGTCGGCGCTGCCCTTCCTACAAATTTTCCCACCGTATTTTTATCGTCGTAGCTTTCAACCACTTCCCCGAGTGCCTTACAATCAGAAACCTCTGTAGCTGAATAAATTTCTCCGGCAAAGCCGCCTACTCTCGGCTCTCCGTCAAAGTTAATATTGCTTTTCACAACTGCGGTCGTGCTGCAATTTTTTACCGTCAGCCCCTCGTCAAATTCCTCCATGTATCCCACAAAGCCGCCACAACGCCAGTCTGTTGCTGTGACTTCACCCGATACCGTGCAGTTTTCAACCGTTCCGCCGCTTATTACACCGGCAAAACCGCCCGTGCTCCATGTGCCATTAACGGTTCCATCCTCTACACTGCTGTTTTTTATCTCGCACAAAAAGCCATAGCCGGCAAAGCCGCCTGTCCATCCGTTTCCCGTAACCTCTGTGCCGGAAACACTGCAGTCGCTGATCTGAGCATAGCATACCTCTCCGAACAGGCCTCCCGCTTTCTTGATGCCATTCACAAGGCTGTCTGAAACTTTGCAGTTTTTAATCAATGGACAACCGTTGCTTCCGCCGCCAGCCGCGATATAAGCGGCCAGTACCCCCGCCGAATTGATGTAATTATCCAGCGAATCATCTTCCGATTCAAAGGCATATACCTTAGCGCCGCTGATCGTCAGATTCTGTACCGTATAATCCGCGTGATTCGCTACAATGGCTCCAAAGAGACCGGAAGGTGTAATCTCGCTTACCGCTCTGCCCCTCATGTCTACCGTCATATTAGAAATCACTTTGCCATTACCGTCAAAATGTCCGTAGAAGGCAGCCATGCTGTTCCCTCCCATATGTGCCCCGATCGGTGTCCAAAGCTTTCCGGACAAATCAATATCCGTTGTAAGTCTGAAATAATCCGTTCCATTCGGAACTCTTCCAGCTACTGCAGAATTGGTATCAGCCGCGAGCTTGGCAAGCTGCTCCGGTGTTGCTATCTGATACGGATCATCCGCTGTGCCGGTACCTCCGGCATAACTATCAGCCGCATAGGTTATCCAGTTTTCACTGGCTGCCGCATAGGTTCTCATCGGAATACATCCCATCAGCAACAGCAGTGCAAGAGCCTGTACTAATATCCTTGTCGAAATTTTCCTCATACTGCTTTCATTCTCCCTTATTATAATCTGCCCCTCTTCAATGAGCGCATTATTTTATATTATTGCATAATATACACCCAAACGCAAGCAAATTCTCCTCTTTACCGGAGTCCCCGAACTCACACCCCGAAACGGTGCGGCATATATTACTATCAAACAATGAGCAACGAAAGGACTGTAATCAAATGCAGGACTATAAGTTTGAGAGTAATATTGACAGATTTCCCATCGGTATGTCCTATGTGCCCTGGCAGAAATTTGACAAGATGTATGACGATCTCGAAAAGGCTTACAACATCGGCACCGTTTTCCCTGAACTGAACAAACCTTTCACCGGAAGGAGATGCGTATCATGAACCAGAAAGAACAGCTTCTGAAGGATATCGGTATTGTCAGCTTTGTGGTGGTCGAGCTTGGGCTTTACCTTGACACGCATCCCAACGACCGCAATGCGCTGGAATACTTCAACCATTACAGCCGGATCAGGAACCAGATGACGCGGGAATTTTCCATGAAATACTACCCTCTGACCATGGATATGGCGGAAGGCGGCAGAGACTGGAGATGGGGCGCTGCTCCCCTGCCCTGGGAAGGAGGATGTGAATAAATGTGGAATTATGAAAAGAGATTACAGTTTCCCGTAAACATCAAGGAACCCAACGCCAAGCTGGCGCAGGTCATCATGAGCCAGTACGGCGGCCCTGACGGCGAGATGGGTGCCAGCATGCGCTACCTCTCCCAGCGGTACGCCACCCCATACCGCGAGGTTGCGGGGCTGCTGACGGATATCGGTACAGAAGCCTCTGAAATGTTCCATTCAGGGGCTTTTTAATGCGGCTCTGATTGCTCCCCGCGCATGAATGCGGACAACGCTGTTTGTATCATGTACTGCTACAGCATCCAATTTTTTCAAATATGGTAACACAAGCTCCGGCTTTCGTTTTCCGATTATTCTGAATATTTCCGGCGCTTCTATCCGAACCCTTTCATTCTCATCCTCAAGCAATTTTTCAAATACAGGCAGACAATTCCTATATGCAGTCGGTGTATTGGTTGAAATATTTTCAGCTGCCCATATAAAGCTCAATCTCACGTCAGGGCTGTCATCATTGCCCAAAAAAAGTAATCGTTCCATATAAGGCAGAACAAGTTCATAATCCGTCCTGCCGATCCGCCCCAGCGCATTAGCGGCACGCTCTCTCAGCAAGTCATTTTCTGCTGTAAAAAATCGGGCAATTTCCTCTGTATATGCTGCAATTTCCTGCGGATACAACAACCCCATTTCTCCAAGCAGCCACATTGCCTTGGCTGTTATTTTAGGGGATTGCCTTTTAAGCAGTGAGGCGACATACGGTATATTTTCTTTCCATTTTGTTTTATCTTTTGTAAGCTGGCCGAGTCCGCGATATAATTTATCATCCGCTTTATTCATCCTATATCTCCCTAAATAATGATTTAACCGCCTTGTAAATAAAGGAGATATACATGCAGAATAAGGTCATTCGTTCCCATAATCCTTCATACTTTAAAATAGTACTTTGAAATTGATCCTTATCTCCCATAACAAAACAGGCGAAGAAAAAAAGCGCTAAAACAAATGAGCTTATACTGACAATGCCCTCAACCGTGTCATTTTGCCGAAACGATACAATCCCATTTAGCAGCGGGAAAAGCAGTAACGCCATAAAACCGATTGCAGCGCCTGCCCCATGTATCTTTGAGGCTGTCGTAACGATGTCTTTGCTCTCGTTTACGCTAAAAACCCCAGAAATCAATCCTGCTCCAACAGCAAAAATACCAATCGAAAGCAATATTAAAACAGATAAGACAGGAAACGCTGCTCTTGTTTTCACAAAGTATGCAACGGCTGTGAATGCCAAAAAGCCGCCAAGCCACACAAGCCATAAATTATAAACCAGTCGGACCGGACTTTGCGGACTGCCCAAAGCACTCATGACCATTATCCTGCCATTATATTCAACATAAAATTGTTCCAATATCCACGGAAGGAGAAACTCACCTATAATTGTGAATAACAAAATCATATTAAAGAACCGGTTGTCCGCTATGTTTCTCATTTCATTATGCTCCTAATATTTCTCTATACTTCCTTGAAAGTTATGGGCTTTTTCCAACAACGGTCCTTTTGCGCCCATCGTAAAGGCAATATCGCTGCTGCGAATAGATAGCAACTCCATTCCAGCTTGTAGTTCCAAGACCTCCAAAGTGCTGGGCGGCAATTTAATCACACCCTTTTTATCAATATAAAGCCATGCATATTTGCGCCCTTTATATTGTATAAACTCACCCTCTGAAAGCAAACAATCCCTTAATGCCGGACAATCCTCTAAAATATGCTTTAATTTTGAGTTCGACAGTAATGAATATGTAGTAACGCAAAACCCGCCTGTTATTTTGCTACCTGTAAAGATAATAACCTTCCCATCTTGCGCTGCATCATACTCCGACAATGCCTGCGGCGGAATACGGATGGTTAAATCCGGATATATCACAGAAAACCCATACACAAATTTCCCGCCTTTATTAAGCTGCGGCATAAAAACCTCCCTTTCGCAATTCCATTTTCAATTCAACTATGATACAATAGTAGTGTTCGCAAGAACTACTCTATATATAAAGTACTCTAAACACAAAGTAATGTCAAGGAGGAAGATACATGTTATCAAAACCCGCTACTATGCTTTTAGGTCTTATTTCTGAAAAGCCGTTGAATGCGTATGAGATAATAAAGCAGTTAAACTATATGAATGTAAAATGGTGGTTTAATATTTCTGATTCGACCGTTTATTCCACGCTGAAAACCCTCGAAAAAAAGGGCTACCTATCCGGCACAGCCGAGAAAGTCGGAAATATGCCGGATCGTACCGTATATAGTCTTTCCGACAAAGGAAAGGACGAGTTTATTGCTACACTAAAGGCATCCATTTTACAGTTCAATTATGATACAAACATCTTTTCCATTGCCGCATTTTTCCTGAGTACCTTTACACCGGAAGAACGTCAGAAGCTCTTACACGAACGCCTTGCTATTCTGCAAAAATATCATGCAGGAATCGCAAAGCAGGTCAATCCCTTATGGGAAAAGGAAGTTCCGGCTATTCATTCCGCAAATGTAAAGCGAATGATTGATTTGGTAGAGGCAGAAATAACCGGCACAAAACGCTTGCTTGCTCTGCCTTAGACGGCAGAGCAAGCAAGCCCCTGAAACATTCCGTTCAGGGGCTTGTTTTTTCAACCGTGTAGCTCCACTTTGCAGGAAGAAATTTCAAATATACATCAATGTTGTTCTTATCCATAACCACTATTCTATCTAAAATGTGTTTATAGAACTCATCCTCGTACTCCACGCCGCTGACAATCTCTTTGATTGCTTCGTCAATCTCTTTTAGGAGCTGCTGTTGCCGGTGATCCATCGCCTGCTGCTTATCAATGCTGCCGATTACGGATTGCAGCTCTGCAATTTCAACGTCACATTTTAACCGTGCCGCCGAAAACTCCTCTTTTGTTATATTGCCGTCCATATAAATGTCAATCAGCCTCGCACGCTTATCCTCAACCGTTTCCATCCGGGCCTGCAGTTTTTTAACGTCTGTGCCCGTCATATCCATATCAAGAACGGACTGAATAACGGAAATCAGATTGCCTGTAATTTTGTCTCTATTGTACTTAAGACCCTTTGTCACAAGAGACATAATGTAGACCAAATCTTCATTGCGGATAGACAAGCCCGCACAACCGGCCTGTTTTCCCGCCTTGTCGATATGCGGGCTGCCGTACTTTGCGGCCTCGTTACAGCGCCACGCCTTATAGAAGCTTCCGTCCTTCCGTGTCTTGTACCTTGCCACATAGCTGGAACCGCAGCAGCCGCATTGAATCTTACCGGAGAACAGATAGCGGTTAGAGTGCTTTGCCCTGCCCTCCTGCGAAAGCGACTTTGCATCTAAAATACGATTTGCTTCCTCAAACAGTTCACGGGAGATAATCGGCTCGTGATGATCCCTGATGATAACAAACTCCTCCTGACCCCGGTTGTATTTTTTTTCGTGGGATAGGAAGTCCGGTGTATAGGTCTTTTTCTGCACTAAGTCGCCGCAGTATTTCTCATTTCGTATCACCCGCAGAATGACCGTATTGCTCCACTCTTCCACCCTCATAGGGCTGATGCCTTCCTCCCGAAGCTCGCGGGCAATGACGTGCGTCCCCTTTCCCTCATTGACAAACTTATGGAAGATCCGGCGTACAACCTTCGCCCCCTCTTCATTGACCGTCATTTTCCCGCCCTCAACGTCATAGCCCAGCATACTTCTGCCGAACACAACCCCCTGTTCCATCCGGCGTTTCTGTCCCCACTTCACACGCTCTGACGTCTTGCGGCTTTCCTCCTGCGCAATGGAGGACATAATCGCAAGGCGCAGCTCTGCGTCGCCGTCCAAGGTATTGATATTGTCATTCATAAAGATAACGCCGATGCCGTGCTTTCTGAGCTCACGGGTATAATAAATACTGTCAAGGGTATTTCTCGCAAAACGAGAGATCTCCTTCGTGATAATCAGATCAAACTTGCCGTTCCTGGCACACGCAATCATGCGCTGAAATTCCTTACGCTTCTTCGTGTTCGTGCCGGAAATACCCTCATCGGCAAAAATCCCGTAAAGCTCCCAATCGGGATTGCGCTCAATATACTGTCTGAAATACCGCTGCTGGCTTTCAAACGAATTGGCTTGGTCTTCATTGTCCGTTGAAACACGGCAGTAGGCAGCTACCTTTCTTTTCGTTTCAACCATCTTCAGCTCTTGGTTTAGGCGTTCATATCTATTTATCATAGCGAAGCTCCTTTCTCAGTAAACTTTGTTACTGTATTTAATTATAGAAAAAAGAGTGTGCGGTGTCGAATGTGCAAATTTGTTTTTTCACTCGGCTATGTAAAAACGCCAAGCGTTATGCTCGGCGTCTGCTTTTTTGCTCCCTGCTATATTGCTTTTCAAGCTCGACCAAACAGCGTTCCCGCTGAGAATGTGTCAGCAGCTTTCTTTTCTCCAAAGAAAGGAGTATCGACTTTTGGATATTCATAAGGAACGCAGCGTGTTCCTGCTCGTTTAATTCTGGAACAGGGTCGCCAACATAAACAAATTCTCTATGCAACAGCCGCAGCACCTCCCTCGTTTTTAATGTATATGAGCTACCGCTTGTACCGTATAACGAGAGAGCTAATCCTTTTTTGCAAGCCCGATGCTGATGGCAAGGGCTTTGTCTGCGCAATGAATAAAACGCCTGTCAAGAGTTCCTAAGTACTCTCGCAGGCGTTGTTTGTCTATGGTGCGGATTTGTTCAAACAATATGATTGAGTTCT
>USGM01000111.1 GCA_900554205.1 uncultured Lachnospiraceae bacterium | reverse complement strand
GTGTGGCCCGGAATCGACAACATTTCGGTCTGGGTGCGCGCGGCAATTTTCATCTTCGGTCTCGTGATCTTCGGACAGGGGAACACGAGTCTCGGCGTCATTGTGGCGATCTCGTCCTATGCGTCAAGATTCTGGCAGCCGATCATGAACCTCGGAAATATTTTTAACAACTTTATCAACAATATTGCCTATCTGGAACGTATCTTTGAGACACTGGATGAGCCGGTGGTGGTGGACGATGCGGAGGATGCCGTCGAGATGCCGAAGATCAAGGGTGAGGTGACCTTCGAGAACGTAACCTTTGGCTATGAGGCGGATAAGATGGTATTGAAGAATCTGTCCTTCACTGTGCAGCCCGGCGAGAGCGTGGCACTGGTCGGACCGACCGGCGCGGGAAAGAGTACGATTGTAAATCTGATCTCAAGGTTTTACAATCTGAATGGAGGGCGCGTCCTGATCGACGGACAGGACATATCCAAGGTGACGCTCCACTCCCTGCGCTCCCAGATGGGTATCATGCTGCAGGACAGCTTCATCTTCTCCGGCACAATCGAGGACAATATCCGTTACGGTAAGCTCGATGCGACGGCGGAGGAGATTGTCAAAGCGAGCGAGACAGTGTGTGCGGACGAATTTATCCGCAGGTTCCAGGACGGCTATCAGACGGAGGTGAAGGAGAGAGGCTCCCTGCTTTCACAGGGGCAGAAGCAGCTGATTTCCTTTGCGAGAACCCTTTTGTCAGATCCTTCCATCCTTGTGTTGGATGAGGCGACCTCCAGTATCGACGTGCAGACGGAGAGAGCGCTTCAGCAGGGACTTAACGCGATGCTGCAGGGGCGTACCTCCTTTATCATCGCGCACCGTCTCTCGACCATCAAGAACTGTGACAAGATCATGTATGTAGATCAGGGCGGTGTCATGGAGTGCGGCACCCATGAGGAGCTGATGGCGAAGAAAGGATATTACTACCACCTGTACACGGCACAGATGGAAGATATCGCATAAATCATGAGAGGAAAATGAGAGAAAAGATGAGAGAAAAGACAAAATTTGTACCGAAGACACTGGACTTTGAGCTCAGCCCCTACACGGGGCTGACCCGTGAAAGCTGGCTGGAGGCGGGACGGTATATGCTGGAGGGAATCTTCCAGAATATCGACGACTTTGAGAAGCCGGTAATCATGCCCCGCAAGGAGACGGAGATTACCTATCCGCACCTGCGGGATTCGGAGGAGGCACAGCATACCCAGAGACTGGCAGAGGTCTTTGAGGGGCTGACACGTTCCTTCTTCATCGCGGCGCCGATGATCTCCAACCTTCCTGAGCTGGAAATCTGCGGTTATTCCATGGCGGCGTACTATAAAAATCAGGTGCTGCGCTGCTGTACGAAAGGCGATCCGCTGTACATAGGAACCTATGAGGATCAGCAGGACATAACAGGGCACACGGATCCGTTCCGCGCATTCCAGCAGACGGTCGAGACCTGTGCACTTGTCATCTGCCTCTGGGTCAGCCGTTCGCAGATATGGGACACCTACACGAAGCAGGAGAAGGATGTCATCGCGGCATTTCTGGAGTCCTATGCCCATGAGAACACGGTTCCACAGAACTGGCGGCTGTTTAATATGCTTGACATGGCGTTTTTACACATGGAGGGCTACCCGATTCAGAGGGATGTCATGCTGGATCATGCGCAGGCGATCTTGAATTATTATGCGGGGGACGGCTGGTATCGTGATGGGCATTCCTTCGACTATTATTCCTGCTGGGCATTCAATGTCTACGCGCCGATCTGGAACCTATGGTACGGCTATGAGCACGCCCCCTTCTTTGCAAAGAAATTTGAGGAGCAGTCCAACCGTCTGATGGAAACCTATGGGGATTTCTTTGACAGGGACGGCTGGACGAATATGTGGGGCAGGAGCAACATTTACCGCAACGCGGCGACGAGCGCCTTTGACGGAAATATGCTGCTGCATGAGAGCAAGGGCAATCCGGGACTGGCAAGACGTATTTCCTCCGGCTCCTTAATGCAATTTTTAGGCAGGGACGACTTTCTGTACAAGGGGGTTCCGACGTTGGGCTTTTATGGACAGTTTTCCCCTCTGGTACAGGGCTACTCCTGTGCAGAGTCACCCTTCTGGCTCGGCAAGGCTTTCCTCTGCCTGCATCTTCCTGCGGATCATCCGTTCTGGACGGCAAAGGAGAACAACGGAACATGGGATAAGCTGGAGAAAAACGAGGTCAAGGTGACGACTCTGGACGGTCCGGCACTCTGCTTCTCGAATCATGAGGCAAACGGAGAGACGATTCTCCGAACCGGAAAGGTTGTCAAGAATAAGGGCGATGTCCACGGCATGTGGAATTACTCCAAGCTCTGCTTTAACACAAAATATCCTTGGGAGGCGACACCCTCCGTGCAGCCGGAAGCGGCGGACGGAAAGGAAGCGTGCGGGGTGGAGTCGCAGCAGTATGTGATGCGCGATGCGACTCTCGGCGGCTGTTCACTGGCGAACGTCACGTTCTGGCATGGTGAGAAGGAGGAGGTTCTGTACCGCAGACAGTTCTTCGACTACCGGCTTGATCTGGAATGCCACTGGATGCAAGCGATGAATCTGGCGGATTTTGCAGTGCCGAACGGCATTTTCCGGGCGGATAAGCTGAGACTGCACAGAGCGCCGATTGAACTGACACTCGGCTCCTACGGCTTCCCGGACAACGGCACGGAGATTACGGAGAGGGAGTGCAGCGAGGGCAAGGCGATCATTCTCAAGGGCAGAGATTCGCAGGGGAATGAAAAGCAGATGGCAATGACGATCTATTACGGGGCGTGGAAGGATCTGAGAGTGCTTCACAGCGAGGAAACGAATCCTGACTCTGAGAAGTCCATTGTGCTGTATGCCTACGGGGATCGGAAGAAGCAGTACGGCTATGAACCGTATATCCTGCTTTCACAGGTGCTCACCAGAGAGAACCACGTTGACTTTACGGACGAGGAGCTCTTCCCGGTAGCGGACATCCGCTATACGGATGCTGAGAACTTTGGCGGCTACGGGCCGATTACGATCCGGTTAAAGAATGGCACGGAAAAGACAATAGAATTTGAGGGCATCGAGGGAAGGCTGATGCTTTAGGCTAAACAGAAAGGCGGGGAATCCGATTGATCCGGGTTCCCCGCCTTTCTGTGTGGCACTCTTTGCGGCACTTATTTTTCCTTACACCTGTATTTTCTCATAAATTCCTTCTGCGGACAGGGCTTGCTGTAGTAATAGCCCTGAATATAATCCGGTCCAAGCTCGACGATGCGGTCGAGCTCCTCCTGATTCTCGATGCCTTCCACGACAAGGTGAAGACCCAGAGTATGAACCATCTGGAACACATAGGCGAGCAGATCAAATTCATAGGCATTCTGCAATGCCTTGAGCGTGAAGCTGCGGTCAATCTTGACAAAATTCGGATGCAGATTGCCGATGTTGATCAGGTTGGAGTAGCCGGTGCCGAAATCGTCAAGGGCAATCTCCACGCCGAGATCCTTCAGCTTATGCCAGACGTTCATGACGGAGGCGTTGTTGCCGAGGTGTCCGCTCTCCGTCAGCTCTACGATCAGACAGCCTGAAGGCAGTCCCAGTTCCTCCAATGCACATTTGACATCGCTAAACAGCGGTGTCCGCAGAAGCTGTACATAGGAGAGGTTGATGGAGATCTTGAAATTCGGGTGGCTTGCCCTGATCTGCCGGCAGACGATCAGGGCATTCCGTATAATCCACTTGCCGACAGGAATAATCAGCTTGTTTTCCTCCAGTAGCGGAATGAATTCTCCCGGTGAGATCATTTCCCCGGTCGATGTGCGGAACCGTAAAAGCGCTTCCGCCGCATACAGCGATTCATCGACAGTCGAAATGATCGGCTGGTAATTCAGTTCAAAGCCGTTGAAATTATCTGACACCGCCTGACGCAGACAGCTGTTCAGGTATCTGCGGCGCAGGAAAGCGGAATAATCCTCCCTTTGGAAAAGATAGAGCTGGTTCTTTCCACGCCTCTTTGCTTCGGAAAGTGCAAATTCAGCGAGCTTCATTATTTCGCTGTAGCAGGTGTATTCACTGTCTTTGTTGTCCATATCGCTTAAAGAAATCAGACCTGCCGAGACCGTGTAGACCGCTTTGTAATTCTCGCGGGCGACAAGCTCATCCACCTCGGAACGGATGCGGTGGTACAAGCGGTTCATATTGTCGTAGCCGCTGTTTGAAACACTGAGAACCATGAATTCGTCGGAGACAATCCGGTAGACATACTGCATAGGTGCCAGAGACCGATGGATGCAGTCTGCTACACTGCGGAGCACAAAGTCTCCGTAAGCGATTCCGTGCCTCTCGTTGACAATCTTAAAGTCATCAATGCCGATCCGCAAAAACATTGCGTCCTGCAGGGATGGCATAAGATGCTTGATTTGCTCATGCAGCGAGGACTCTCCGAGCAGACCGCTTGTATTGTCCGCGACGGTGTGGCTGTTTCCGATTTCGTTGATGCAGCCAACGACAAGGTGTGGGATCACTCCCTCAGTGCGGAGCAGATGTCCTCGGCAGTTGATCCAGATTGGATATCCGTTCAGCCCTATGAGACGGTATTTGAGGTTGTGGTCATCCTTTTTGCCCGAGAGGATGTCACGGATATCTGCGAGCACCATATCGACATCCTCATGGTAGATGAACCGGTGAAAGGTCTTCAGCACATTGTGGAATTCGCTGCCGGGAAAGGCGAAGCGCTCCAACGCATTCTCCGTGATGAAGTAGGTGTCGTTTGTCAGGTCAATGACATAGAGATAATCGTTCATGCTGGTTGCGAAAAGTCTGGCAATTTCGCAAAAGGTGTTAAAACTCGGAATTGTATCCCGTTTACTCATGATATGCCTCGTTTCTGCCTGCGTGGAACACGGTATTCCGAATGAAAAACGATTTCCGGAACGTGTCCACTATAACCGGTTTCTACAAATTATATATTATACTTACCCTCACACTCCACTATAATTATATACTCAATTCCGGTGATGGCAAGATAAAAAGGGAAGATTTACAAAATTTAGTGGAGAATTTTAGAAAAAATATATTTTGCCTTGAAAATAGTAGGACAATAGCAAAAATGATAAAAAAAGTTATAGTTTTGTGAAAAAAAAGAATGTGAAATGCCGATAAATGTTATATAATAGATGTACCGGATTTGACGTAATCACTACCTATGGGAGGACACAAAATGAGCGGAGAAAAACGAAACGATTTTGTCAACAGGGTTGAGAGAGAGTTGAACACGAGTAAGGCCGCACTGGAGAGCAAGGCAGAGGAGATGCTTGAGAAGGCGGTTGAAAAAAAGAAGGTCGGCATGTTCAGGGGAATCCGTACACGGATACTGATTGCGTTGTTCGTAACGATGTTTGTATCCATGGGACTGATGGCATGGGCGGCGATCGATAGGTCGACCGAAGCACTGACAGAGCGAGTGAAGGGCGATATGCTGAAAATGGTGAATGCGTATGAGATCAATCTGCGCATGGCAACCAATATGAACGGTGGCAAGGTGCCGGATGCCGCTGAACTGACGGAGCTATTTGGCAGCGTCCAGCTGGAGGGAATGCCTTCCAGTTACATATATGTGGTGGGCGGTGACGGAATCATGCTGATGCACCCGACGGCGTCCAAAATCGGACAGCCGGTGGAGAACGCGGTGGTCACTGACGTGGTAAACCAGATCAAAAAGGGAGTCATACCTGAGGATGCTGTTGTGGAGTATGACTTTAAGGGAGTGACAAAGCTCGCGGGATATTCTGTAATGGATAATGGAGAAGCCATTGTAATTCTGACAGCCGATAAGGATGAGGCGCTGGAGGCAGTTTCACAGTTTATCCGTCAGTGCATTGTCATGATGCTGATTATTCTTGTGCTGGTCGGAGCATTCGGCGTGCTGGTTGCAAGGAGCATCGCAAAGCCGATCAAGCTGCTGACTGACGTTGTGGATCAGACGGCATCCTTTGATTTCAGAGAGAGCAGGATTTGTCGTCTGTTGTCCAAGGGAGAAGGCGAGACGGCGGTAATGAGCTCATCCATGGAGACAATGCGTGAGAATCTGGTCGGCATTGTGCAGCAGCTGTCTGAGACGGCGAACAATCTCTACGGAAATGCAAACGGACTGAAGGATATTGTCGAGGAACTGAACAGCAATTCCTGTGACAATTCCGCGACAAGCCAGGAGCTTGCGGCGAGCATGGAGGAAACCTCCGCAACGACCCAGATTATCGAAGAGAAAATGTCTTCCATTGATGACAACACAAAGAAGATTGCGTCGCTGACCAAGGAAGGCGAGCAGAACGCAGCAGGCATCATCACAAAGGCAGAGGATCTGAAGAAGAACAGTCAGGAGGCTAACTCCAAGACAAGAGAGATCTATTCCAGAGTGAAGAAAGAATCGGATGTGGCGATCGAGAAAGCGAAGGACATCGAGCAGATCAATGTGCTGACCGACGCGATTGCAACGATTGCAAGTCAGACGGAACTGCTTTCCCTCAACGCTTCCATCGAGGCGGCGAGAGCCGGTGAGGCAGGCAGAGGCTTTGCGGTGGTTGCCAGCGAGATCGGAAAGCTTGCATCACAGTCCACTGAGACGGCAAACAGCATTACCGGTATTGTGACCGGTGTCAGAAATGCCGCGGAGAGCATGGAGGATTGTCTGCGCCAGATGATCGCATTTATGGAGCAGACCGTCATCGGAGACTATGAGAACTTTATCAAGGTCAGCGAGGAGTACAGCACGGATGCAAAAGAGTTCTCAGGCAGCATGAGAACGATCAATGATTCCATTATGGAACTGGAGGAAAGCGTTTCAGACATCACAAAGTCCATTCAGGATATCAATGCAACGGTGAATGAGGCGGCAATCAGTATCAACGACATTGCGACTAAGGCGACTGACATGGTAGGCTTTGCGGGAGATACCGGAACGAAGGCGGATGAGAATACAAAGTATGCATCACAGCTGAGCGAAATCGTTCAGAAATTTAAGATTTAACAATTTAGATTAAAAATTTTACGAAATGGGGAGACAATATGTCTCCCTTTACAATAAGAAGAGGCTGGAGCTGAAAGAGCCGGAAGCGGAGACGGAATGAAACGAAATAGATGGATGTATGTGGAGGCTACGCTTGCGGTTCTTGTTGCAATCGCCCTTTTGGCGATGTCGATCAGTGGTCTCTCGCGCAGTAACAGTAATGCGATTCTGGAGAGGGATCGGGAGGTGCTTCTGGAGAGCACGGAGCACCATGCAAAATCGGTTGCGGACACACTGGATTCGAGGCTCCGGTTTGTGGAGAATCTGGCGGTTGTGCTGGAATATGCTGCGGATACGGATCTGCATTCGCTTGCAAGGATACTGGAATCAATTGAAAAGAATACGGTTATTGATGATCTTTTCATCGTGACGGCAGATGGAGTCTGCCTTTTTTCAGACGGAACGGAAATGAGCCTGTCAGAGGAAGGCTTTTTCGGGGATGGCATGAACGGTAACAGCGGCATTTCCGAGTGGAGTGAGTCTCCGCTGATTGATGGGGATAAGTGTGCCTATTATTATGCCCCGATCGGAGAGAACGGCGAGGTGCGCGGTGTCATCGTAGGATGCAATTACTACAGCACCTTTAATGATCTGTACGATCTTTCCGGGGAGGAAAATTATCTCGGCTGCTTTCTGACGAACCGGCACGGAGATATTCTGCTGACGAATCTCGATCAGCAGGTCGGCGGAAATGTTCTTGAACTGATGCGCGACAGGATGAGCGAAGAGGACTATCAGAATATGATAGCGGCAATGCTCGGCGGACGCAGAGGAGATTACAGGTACGAGGGAACCTATGGAAAGGGACTGATCTGCTTTACCCCGCTGGGGATTCAGGGCGGGTATGTGATACAGCTTTACCTGTCGGAATATGTGGACAGATCAATCACAGCGCTGAACCGTTCCCATTATATTATTGAGGGATTTGCAGTTGCCTGTCTGGTGGTTGTCGCGGCGGTGACGGTGCAGGTTGCATGGCGGAGGCTTAGCCATAGGGAAGGCTTATCAGAGATGGCGCTTGATGCGTTGGAGGAGATTTTCCCGAGAATGGCGATCGTCAACTGGCGCAAGCAGAGCTGTGTGTTTATCAAGGACGGTGAGGCGGAGGTTGCAAAGCCGTTTCAGAGATATGACTGGAACCAGCTCAGGGAGGAACTGCTTCAGATCATTGCCCCCGAGGATGTTGAAAAGTTCCGTACCTTTACCTCGACGGAGATGATGCGCAGACTGTGCGAGCACGGAGAAGGAAGCGAGACCTGTATATACCGGCGTATGCATCAGGGCGGGTATCAGTGGATACAGACCTTCGTCATTCCCGGCAGGGGAAAGAAAAACCGGGACAGTGTTCTGGTATATGCTAAGAATATTGATGAGTCTGCCAAGGCGGAGGAATTGCATAAGCAGGAGCTATGGAATGCCCTGCAGAAGGCGAAGGAGACGGAACAGACGAGAACCCGTTTCCTGCAGTATATTGTCAGCGAGCTGCAGAAGCCGATGGAGGTTTCTGCCCAGCTTGGAGCTTCTGCGAGGCGGTTTGGGGAGACCGGGAATATTACAGGTGCCAATCATATGATTGCACATATGATTCATATGAACCGCTATGAGATGACATTGCTTGAGGATCTGATGTACATCAGCACGCACCGTGTCAAGCGCTACACGGATAGTCATCAGGAAAAATTCCCGCTGCGGAGACTTCTGGAGAAATGCATGACGGGCCTGCAGGCGGAGGGTGGGAGTCAGAGCCCGGACCTGCGGGTCAAGGCGGATCAGCGGCTGGACACCTGGTATATCGGGGACTGGGCGAGGCTGCTGCAGGCATTGCGGGCACTCGCATTCCAGATATGCGATCACAATGAAGGTCTGGATCCGCTGACTCTCGAGGTTACACTGGAGGGGCGCGGTGAACAGAAAGACAGAATAGCCTTTGCCTTTGTGTATCCGATTGGAAGCAAGGACACAGACAGCGCAGACTTTGTCATGAAAATGTATGAAAATAGAAATCTGAATTATTCGGAGACCTCAGCGGAGGGCGGCATCGGCATACGGATGGCAAAAATGGCACTTAATACACTTGGCGGTGAGCTTCGTCTGATGGATGGGCAGGGAGAAGAAAAGTGTCTTTCAGTATCCGTCGAACTCCAGCGAGTCACGGAGACCTGATTGGATGGAGAGGGTAATGGATAAGCGTACAGAGGGAAAGAAAAAGAAACTGGGGAATATTAAGACGATCATTTATGGCAGAACGGTAATCCTGTTGCTGGGTTTTCTGGCGCAGCTTGCCTTGCTGGTGATCGGGTATTACTGGCTCAGAAGATACAGCTTCTGGTTCTATGCATTGTTTCTGACGATCAGTGCGATTGCTGTACTTCATATCTTTAACACAAGGGGAAATCCCGATATGAAGCTGTCTTGGATGTTCCCGATCGCAATCTTCCCGATCTTCGGGGCGGTTTTCTATACGACAATTGTTATGCAGCCCGGAACAAAGGTGATGTACAGCCGACTGAAAAGTCTATCGGAGCAGACGAAGAAGTATGTGACGGATAACAGGGAAGTCTGGGAGAGACTGCGTGCCGAGAGTCCGCATATGGGACAGCTTTCGCATTATCTCTACCATCGGGACAACAGTCCTGTCTATGACAAAACGCAGGTGACGTATTTCCGTCTGGGGGACGAGCAGTTTCCGGCGATCCTTGAGGAACTGAAAAAGGCGGAGAAATTTATCTTCGTGGAGTTCTTTATCGTCAGCGAGGGGCGCATGTGGGACATGGTTCATGAGATACTCAGGGAGAAGGCGGAGCAGGGCGTGGAGGTCAGGTTCATGTACGACGGCACGGATGTGCTGTTCAATCTGCCGAGCTATTATCCCAGAGTGCTCGAGGCGGAGGGAATACGGTGCAAGATGTTCGCACCGATCAAGCCGGTCTTTTCCCCGCATTACAATAACAGGGATCACAGGAAGATTCTGGTGGTTGACGGCAAGGTGGCATTTACCGGCGGAATCAATCTGGCGGACGAATACATTAACGAGAAGCTGCGC
>USGM01000110.1 GCA_900554205.1 uncultured Lachnospiraceae bacterium | reverse complement strand
ATTAACGAGCCGATCTATGTCGAGGATCGGGAGTACCGGATGACCTGTGTTTCCATGGGAAATCCCCATGCTGTCATCCTCGCGGACGGCGTGGCGGACATGAAGCTGGAGCAGATCGGACCCTTGTTTGAAAACCATGTCCGTTTTCCGGAGCGCGTGAACACGGAGTTTGTGGAGATTATTGACAGGCAGAATGTCTTTATGCGGGTGTGGGAGCGCGGAACGGGGGAGACCCTTGCCTGCGGCACCGGCTGCTGCGCGACCGCGGTAGCATGCATACTGAACGGACTGACCGACGACCGGATCACGGTGAAGCTGCTCGGCGGAGAACTGATGATTGAGTGGAACAGAGAGGAAAATGTGGTCTATATGACAGGCCCTGCAACTACAGTATTTGAAGGAGAGACTAAACTATGTTTCGAGTAAATGAAAATTATCTGAAACTGCCGGGAAGCTATCTTTTCTCGACGATTGGCAAAAAGGTCAGCGCCTATAGCGCGGCACATCCTGACAAGAAGATCATACGTCTCGGAATCGGAGACGTCACACAGCCGCTTGCCCCGGCGATCATCGAGGCACTGCACAAGGCGGTGGACGAGATGGGACATGCCGAGACCTTCCACGGTTATGCGCCGGATCTCGGCTATGAGTTCCTGAGAAATGCCATTGCGGAGAATGATTACAAGGCGCGCGGCTGCGACATTTCCGCGGATGAGATCTTTGTCTCCGATGGAGCAAAGTGCGATTCCAGCAATATTCAGGAGATATTCAGCCTTGACAATAAAATTGCCGTGTGCGACCCTGTCTATCCCGTTTATGTGGATTCCAACGTCATGGCGGGCAGAACCGGAACCTATGACAAGGTGAAGGAGACCTGGAGCGAGGTCATCTATATGCCGTGTACGGCGGAAAACGGCTTCGCGCCGGAGCTGCCGAAGGAGACGCCCGATCTGATCTATCTGTGCTTCCCGAATAACCCTACCGGCGCCACGATCACAAAGGCACAGCTGCAGGAATGGGTGGACTATGCGAACAGGGTGGGCGCTGTCATCATCTATGATGCCGCCTACGAGGCATATATCTCCGAGGCGGATGTCCCGCACAGCATTTACGAGTGCGAGGGTGCGAAAACCTGTGCGATCGAGCTGCGTTCCTTCTCGAAGAATGCGGGCTTTACCGGTGTGCGCCTCGGCTTCACCGTGATACCGAAAGAATTGAAATGCGGCGAGGTTTCGCTCCACTCTCTCTGGGCGAGAAGACACGGAACGAAGTATAACGGAGCTCCCTATATTGTGCAGCGCGCCGGTGAGGCGGTCTATTCCGAGGAGGGCAAGCGCCAGCTGAAGGAGCAAGTTGCCTATTACATGAACAATGCGCACTATATCTACAACGGCTTGAAGGAGGCGGGTTACACCGTGTCCGGCGGCGTCAATGCGCCCTACATCTGGCTGAAGGCGCCCGACGGCATGACAAGCTGGGAGTTCTTTGACTATCTGCTGGAGAAGGTGAATGTTGTCGGAACGCCCGGATCAGGCTTCGGCCCGAGCGGCGAGACCTATTTCCGCCTGACGGCATTCGGAAGCTATGAGAATACGGTGGAGGCCGTGGACAGGATTAAAAGCCTCTAAAAAAAGAAAAATTTAGTATTGCAAAGTGTTAAAGAGTGTGCTAATATTACTACCAAGTTTATAGGAAATGCCATGAAGGAGACTCTTATCGGGGGAAACGACAGGAAGACGGCGTCACCGACTGAAAGCGCTGTCAGCGAAAGCCGATACAGGGAACGCTCCGGAGCAGCCTGTCTGAACAGAAATTCTTATTAGGGCAGGACGTGTGTGCGCGTTAAGTACAAGAGTGGATTTGCCGGGAAATACCTTTGTTGGAAGGTACGGCAGTCAATGCGGGTGGTACCGCGGATATGACGTGACCAGCGTTCATTATTCGTCCCGGGATGCAGACAACTGTGTCCCCGGGGCGTTTTTTATTGCTGAAACAGCCGACCGGGGATGCGCATTCCACCTTAAGGGTGAGGGAAAGGAAATGGAAAGGAAAATGAAAAACTGTTTCAGAGACATTACGGTAAAAGAGATCGGTGAACAGCATATCGGTCAGACGCTGCGCGTTGCGGGATGGATTGAAAATATCCGCGATCACGGAGGAGTGTCCTTTCTGGACCTCAGAGATATGTACGGCGTCCTGCAGGTCGTTATCCGCAAGGACGGTCTGCTCGCGGGGCTTACAAAGGAGACCTGCGTGACAATACAGGGGCCGGTGGAAAAGCGGGATGAAGAGACCTACAACCCTAAGATCCCCACGGGAACGATTGAGCTTGAGGCACAGGAGATCACGGTTCTCGGAAAGGTATACCAGCAGCTTCCCTTTGAGATCATGACCTCGAAGGAGACAAGGGAGGATATAAGGCTCAAGTACCGCTATCTCGATCTGCGGAACGCGAAGGTGCGGGACAATATTCTCTTCCGCTCACAGGTCATCGCATTTCTGAGACAGAAGATGACAGAGCTTGGCTTTGTCGAGATTCAGACCCCGATCCTCTGCGCTTCCTCACCGGAGGGCGCGAGAGATTATATTGTACCTTCCAGAAAATATAAGGGTAAGTTTTATGCATTGCCGCAGGCACCCCAGCAGTATAAACAGCTGCTGATGGCATCCGGCATCGATAAGTATTTCCAGATCGCCCCCTGCTTCCGCGACGAGGACGCGAGGGCAGACCGTTCTCCCGGAGAATTTTACCAGCTCGATTTCGAGATGAGCTTTGCGACACAGGAGGATGTGTTCCGGGTTGGCGAGGAGGTTCTTTCCGCCACATTCGCAAAATTTGCACCGGAGGGCGCGGAGGTGACACAGGCTCCGTATCCTGTGATCAGCTACAGACAGGCAATGCTGGAGTTTGGCTGCGATAAGCCTGATCTCCGCAACCCGCTCCGTATCATGGATCTCACCGATTTCTTCCAGAAATGTACCTTCCGGCCGTTTGTGGGAAGATGCGTCCGCGCGATCAAGGTGCATGCGGAGATGAGCAAGGGCTTCCATGAGAAGCTGCTCTCCTTCGCCACCGGTCTCGGAATGGGCGGCCTCGGCTATCTGGAGGTTGCGGAGGATCTCTCCTACAAGGGGCCGATCGATAAGTTCATCCCGGAGGAGTTGAAGCCGGAGCTGCGTGGGCTGGCGGGACTTGAGGCGGGAGACACGATCTTCTTCATTGCCGACAAGGAGGACAAGGCTTGCTACTATGCCGGAAAGATCCGGAATGAGCTGGGAGAAAAGCTCGGTCTGACAGAAAAGAATGCGTTCCGCTTCTGCTATGTCAATGACTTCCCGATGTATGAGCTTGACCCGGAGACGAAGCAGCTCGGCTTTACCCACAATCCCTTCTCCATGCCGCAGGGCGGGCTCGAGGCGTTGGAGACCCAGAACCCGCTGGAGATCCTCGCCTACCAGTACGACATCGTCTGCAACGGCATCGAGCTGTCTTCCGGAGCTGTCCGCAACCATGATCTCGGCATTATGGTCAAGGCGTTCGCGCTGGCTGGCTACGACGAGGAGACGCTGAAGGCGAAGTTCGGAGCGCTCTATCAGGCATTCCAGTTCGGAGCGCCGCCGCACGCGGGTATGGCTCCCGGTGTGGATCGTATGCTGATGCTGCTTCGCGGGGAGGAGAATATCCGAGAGGTGATTGCTTTCCCGATGAGTGGTTCCGCGCAGGATCTGATGTGCGGAGCGCCGAACGAGGTGACGGAGCAGCAGCTGCGTGAGGTACACATCAAGGTCAGGGACTAAGGTGAAAAGGTAACAGAAAGGCATGGCGCCTGACAGGGTGGGCGCAGAAATGAGGATAGCATGGCGAATATAATCACTGACGAGACGATAGAGTATGTCGGCATTCTCGCAAAGCTGGAGCTCTCGGAGGACGAGAGGGAGGCTGCCAAGAAGGATATGGGAAGAATGCTGGACTATATTGACAAGCTGAATGAACTCGACACGACGGGGGTGGAACCCATGTCACACATTTTCCCGGTGCAGAACGTGTTTCGTGAGGATGTTGTCATAAACGGGGATGAGAGTGCGAAGACCCTGCAGAATGCACCGGAGGAGAAGGACAATATGTTTGTCGTTCCCCGTACCTTTGACTGAGGAGGCTGAAACGTATGATGGAGAAGACAGAGCTTTTAGGATTGAGCGCGGTGGAGCTCTCCAAGGCGATCAGGAGCGGGAAAACGACCGCACCTGAGGCAATGGAGGCGGTGCTTGAACAGATAGAGAAGACAGAGCCTGCGTACAACTGCTATGTGACGGTCGACAGAGAGGGCGCATTGCAAAGAGCAGCGGAGGTTCAGGCGAAAATCGAGGCGGGGGAGCTGACCGGGCCTCTCGCGGGAGTTCCCGTTGCAATCAAGGACAATATGTGTACGGAAGGGATGCTGACGACCTGCTCCTCGAAGATTCTGGGGAACTTTATCCCGACCTTCAGCGCGGAGGCGGTTCTGAGGCTGGAGCAGGCGGGAGCGGTGCTGATTGGCAAGACGAACATGGATGAATTTGCGATGGGCTCCACGACGGAGACCTCCGCCTATGGGGCGACGAAAAATCCCCGTGACCCGGAGCATGTACCGGGCGGTTCCTCCGGCGGTTCGGCAGCGGCAGTGGCGGCGGAGGAATGCTTCTTCGCACTCGGCTCCGATACCGGCGGTTCCATCCGGCAGCCGGCGTCCTACTGCGGCGTCGTTGGCATGAAGCCGACCTATGGAACCGTCTCGCGGTACGGGCTGATCGCCTACGGCTCTTCATTGGATCAGATCGGGCCGCTGGCAAAAACGGTTGAGGACTGCGCGACGGTTCTGGAGACGATTGCGGCACACGATGAAAAGGATTCCACATCCCTGAAAAGGGAGGACACGCACTTTACGGACGCACTGGTAAAGAATGTGCGGGGAATGCGGATCGGCATTCCGAGGGATTATTTCACGGAGGGACTGAACCCGGAGGTGGCAGCAGCCGTCAGAAGTGCCGCAAAGCTTCTGGAGGCAAACGGCGCTGTGGTGGAGGAATTTGACTTAAGCCTTGTGGAATATGCCATTCCCACCTACTATACCATTGCGGCAGCGGAGGCAAGCTCGAATCTGGAGCGCTTCGACGGGATCAAGTATGGTCTCAGGGCCGGCGCGGCGGAAGGGCTGCACAAGATGTATAAGAAGACCCGCTCCGAGGGCTTCGGGGCGGAGGTCAAGCGCCGCATCATGCTGGGCAGCTTCGTCCTAAGCTCCGGTTATTATGACGCCTATTACCTGAAAGCGCTCAAGGTCAAGGCAATGATCAAGAAGGCGTTTGACGAGGCGTTTGCAAAATATGACTGTATCTTAGGCCCGGTTGCACCGACAACGGCGCCAAAGCTGGGGGAGAGCCTGACGGATCCGATGAAGATGTATCTGGGCGACATCTATACCATTTCCGTCAACCTTGCGGGATTGCCGGGAATCAGCGTTCCCTGCGGAAGCGATGCAAAAGGGCTGCCGATCGGGCTCCAGCTCATCGGCGACTGCTTCAAGGAAGAGAAGCTGATCCGCATTGCATACACCTATGAACAGTTAAGGAAGGAGGAGCAGTGATGAAAGAATACGAAACCGTCATCGGTCTGGAGGTACATGTGGAGCTGGCGACAAAGACGAAGATATTCTGCGGCTGTTCCACCGCATTCGGGGGCAGACCCAACTCCCACACCTGCCCGGTGTGTACCGGAATGCCCGGCTCCCTTCCCGTGTTGAATAAGAGGGTTCTGGAGCATGCCGTCGCTGTCGGGCTTGCGACGAACTGCGCGATTACGCGCTACTGCAAATTTGACCGAAAGAACTATTTCTATCCCGACAACCCGCAGAATTACCAGATCTCGCAGCTCTATCTGCCGATCTGCCGGAACGGATATGTGGAGATCGAGACGGAGCAGGGAGCAAAGAAGATCGGCATCCATGAGATCCATATGGAGGAGGATGCCGGAAAGCTCATCCATGACGAGTGGGAGGACTGCACACTTGTGGACTACAACCGTTCGGGTGTACCGCTGATCGAGATCGTGTCGGAGCCTGACATGAGAAGCGCGGAGGAGGTTATCGCTTATCTGGAGAAGCTGAGACTCATCATCCAGTACCTCGGGGCGAGCGACTGCAAGCTGCAGGAGGGCTCCATGAGAGCGGATGTCAACCTGTCCGTGCGGGAGGTCGGTACGGAAGTCTTCGGAACCAGAACAGAGATGAAGAACCTGAATTCCTTCCGCTCGATTGCAAGGGCGATAGAGGGCGAGAGAAACCGCCAGATTGATCTGCTGGAGGCGGGAGAGAAGGTCGTTCAGGAGACAAGGCGCTGGGATGACGCGAAGGAGACCTCCTATGCGATGCGCTCAAAGGAGGATGCACAGGATTACCGCTATTTCCCTGATCCAGACCTGACGCCGATCAGTATCAGCGATGAATTTCTTGAGGAGATCAGAGGCAGGCAGCCCGAATTTCGGACGGAGAAGATGAAGCGCTACAGAGAGACCTTTGAACTGCCGGACTATGACATTGAGATTATCACCGGCTCGAAGCATATGGCGGATATCTTCGAGAGCACGGTCGCGCTGGGCGCACAGCCCAAAAAGGTTTCCAACTGGCTGATGGTGGAAACACTGCGGATATTGAAGGAGAGAGAGCTTGATCCCGAGGATATCACCTTCTCCCCGGCGCATCTTGCGAAGCTGATTTCGCTGACGGACAGCAAGGCGATCAACTCCACGGTGGCAAAGGAGGTCTTTGAGGTGATGTTTGCGGAGGATATCGACCCGGAGACCTATGTGGAGGAAAAGGGTCTCAAGATGGTGAGCGACGAGGGCGCACTCCGAAAGACGGTGGAGGAGGTCATAGCGGCGAACCCGCAGTCTGTGGAGGATTACCGGAACGGTAAAGACAGAGCGATCGGCTTCCTTGTCGGCCAGACGATGAAGGCGATGAAAGGGAAAGCCGATCCTGCAAGTGTGAATAAGCTGTTGAAGGAGCTTCTTACTGCATCAGAAAATCAATAAATTCAGAAGTCATCTCAGGGCGCTTTGTGTTGATCAATACGCTGACGGACGGGTCTTCACCGCGGAAGTAATAGTCCTTGAGGAGGGGGCAATCCTCCCCGAGGAACAGTCCGGCCGGAATCGGATCCGTCATGTCCTCGGGATGATGCGGATCACCGTATACAGGCTGATAATCGAGATCACCGTTCTCGCTTGCAGCCTGTATTTCGTCTTTTACGGCGCCGTCGATGTAATAGAAGGAATCCGCGTACTTTTCCAGCTGCTCGGCGGAGAGGAAGTCGCGCAGGTCATAGAAATCGCCCAGGTATGCGTAGTGTGCAAGCGAACCGGCATCGGAGACCATGACATCCAGCTCGGCTGCGGCGATATAGACCATCAGCTTCTGGCTGGAGTTATAGTCGTCACCGGCGTCTGTGCCGATCTGTACGGTGGTGTCGTACTGTATATCATATTCCTTCGTGTCGATTCCGGCATATTCTGCGAAGGCATTTGCGTTCTCGGAATCATCCATATAATTGTAGGCGGAGACGTTGAGCATCAGAGCGTAAAAGGCAGTGTCCTTGCGGGTAGCCACCTGATGAATGAGGGTGACTGCGAAGATCACCGCGATGACTCCGACGATGACGTACCATTTATAATAGTCAAAAAAATAAGCGAGCTTTTCCTTCGGGGTACCGTTTTTCATGGCAGCCCGTTCTTCTTTGAATTCATCCATTACCGGCATGTTAGAAAACCTTCTTTCGTTTTGTTATTGGGAGCTCCGCCCCGGTCCATTCATAAAAGCGTCTGCTGCGCAACGGAACTAATATACAATTTATAATACGAAAGTGGAAAAACAATGTCAATGAAACGGCGATAACAAGAATCTAAAAAAAGGATAAAAAAGGTCGTAATCGGGAAAGTCTGCTTGCAACTTACAGGAACTTGAGCTATCATAGCTATATGTATTTCATCATCCGGGAAGCCGGAATATTTGGAGGAAAAAATGAGCGACGCTTATGTAGAATGCCTTGTGAAGGCGAAGACCCCCATGCTGGGAAAGTTTTTTAAATATGTGCTGGTAATGCTGGCTGTGGTGCTGGCGGTACTGATGCTTCTGACGATGAATATTATCATCCTGCTGCTTGCGATTGCTGCCGGTGTAGGAGCATATTTCGTCGGCATGTACACCGATCTGGAATATGAGTATCTGTATCTGGACAAGGAGCTGACGATCGATAAGGTCATGGCGAAGACGAAGAGAAAGAGAGTTGCGGTATACCAGCTCGACAGAATGGAAATCCTCGCGCCGATCAAAAGCTATCATCTGGATAATTTCAGAAACCGTCAGACGAAGGACAAGGATTACAGCATCGGTTACGAAGAACAGCCAGATCTGCGCTATGTCCTGTACTATGAGGGAGGAGAAAAGCTGATTTTAAGCCCCAGTCCCGAGATGATAAAGGTCATGAAGAACGTTGCGCCGCGAAAGGTGTTCAGTGACTGAGAAACATAATTTTCCGATTGACTTTAATTTTGAGTTCTGCTATTTTATAGGGTAAATAAAAAACAGGAGGATTAACAATGGGACAGATTATCGGTGAGGGAATTACCTTTGACGATGTGCTGCTGGTACCGGCATATTCGCAGGTAGTACCGAATCAGGTAGACATTTCTACCTGGCTGACAAAGAAGATCAAGCTGAACATTCCTATGATGAGTGCGGGAATGGATACCGTTACGGAGCATCGCATGGCGATCGCCATGGCGAGACAGGGCGGTATCGGTATCATCCATAAAAATATGTCCATCGAGGCGCAGGCTGAAGAGGTTGACAAGGTTAAGCGTTCTGAAAACGGAGTCATCACCGATCCTTTTTCTCTCACCCCTGAACATACATTGGCGGATGCGGATGCACTGATGAGCAAGTTCCGCATTTCCGGCGTGCCGATCACGGAGGGACGTAAGCTGGTCGGCATCATCACGAACCGTGATCTTAAGTTCGAGACAGATTTTACCAAGAAAATCAAAGAGTCCATGACGAGCGAGGGACTGATTACGGCACAGGAGGGGATTACCCTCGAGGAAGCAAAGAAGATTCTGGCGGCTGCGAGAAAGGAAAAGCTTCCGATTGTGGACAAGGACTTTAACCTCAAGGGTCTGATTACCATCAAGGACATTGAGAAGACAATCAAATATCCGCTGGCTGCAAAGGACGATCAGGGCAGACTGCTCTGTGGAGCAGGTGTCGGCATCACAGCGAATGTGCTGGAGCGTGTGTCCGCACTGGTGGATGCAAAGGTGGATGTGGTTGTGCTTGACTGTGCTCACGGACATTCCCAGAATGTTCTGACCTGTTTAAAGATGATAAAGGACAAGTACCCCGATTTACAGGTCATTGCTGGAAACGTTGCGACAGGAGCGGCGACAAAGGCTCTGATCGAGAACGGCGCAGATGCGGTCAAGGTAGGTATCGGACCCGGCTCTATCTGTACGACCCGTGTCGTTGCAGGTATCGGTGTTCCCCAGATTTCCGCGATCATGGACTGCTACAGCGTTGCCAGGGAGTATGGTATTCCGATTATCGCTGACGGCGGTATCAAGTATTCCGGAGACATCACCAAGGCAATCGCCGCAGGCGGCAGCGTCTGCATGATGGGCAGCATGTTTGCAGGCTGCGAGGAGAGCCCCGGGGATTACGAACTGTTCCAGGGAAGAAAGTATAAGGTATACCGTGGCATGGGGTCCCTCGGTGCGATGAAGCAGAAGAACGGTTCTGCGGATCGTTACTTCCAGGCAAACGCGAAGAAGCTCGTACCAGAGGGTGTCGAGGGTCGTGTCGCATACAAGGGCCGCGTAGAGGATACCATCTTCCAGTTCGTCGGTGGTCTCCGTGCAGGTATGGGCTACTGTGGTGCGAAGGATATCACGACGCTGCAGCACACCAGCCAGTTCGTGAAGATCTCCAGCGCTTCCCTGAAGGAGTCACATCCGCATGATATTCACATCACGAAGGAAGCACCGAACTACTCGGTAGAGAATAACGACTAATTTACATTTCGTATGACCGGAGTGCCGCCAACAGAAGCACAGTACTCCGAGCTCGGAAGACTCTAAGCCAGGGACCCTAAGCGGTACTAGGCCCTCTGCAATCACTGAGTTTTC
>USGM01000109.1 GCA_900554205.1 uncultured Lachnospiraceae bacterium | reverse complement strand
GCTTAGAAGGCCGTTGCTCTATCCAGCTGAGCTACGGACACATACGGTGATTGTACTCAAACCGACGAAGCATATTATATTTCATTATTTGCATGTTGTCAACTGTTTTTTCATAATTTGCAGATTTTTTGTAACAGTTCCGCCATAGAACGTCAGGATTGGCGCGAGGGTGCTTGCACACAAGGCGCCAATCCTGGCGTTCTATGAGCGGAGCGCCCGTGAAATGAAATAAAAGGAAAGCCGCAAAGCGGCGACGGCTGCGAAGCAGACGCTTTTATGAATGGAACGGTGCGGAACTGTTACGAAGAAAGGAGAGCGGGGGGAACGGTGTGGAACTTTTACAAAGATGGTTAGGGCAAAAGCCTTATCTGTGGCGCTCGCAAAAATCCTTAACTCGCTGCGCTCAGACAGGCGGATTTTTGCTAATAACGCTCTGGGGTCACCACTAGGCACAACTTGAGGCTACTACACATTCAAACAATTCGCAAAATTGCAGCCTATCGGTCTGGTATTGTGGCGGAAGGAACGGCTTGCTGGGCTCACTACAGTCTATCGGGGCTTCTGAGCCAAGTATCTTGTCGCAATATGGCAACTTGCCCTGCATCTATACATGCGAAAAATAGCAAACCGCTGAGACGCATGTACTTTTCTGGCATTTGTACATGCGGGAAGTGACAGATTCGCAAAAACGCATGTACATATTTAAAATCTGTACATGTGGAAAATGATAGGTTCGTAATTTCACATGTACTTTACCGGCTCTTGTACATGCGTAAATTATCAATCACGCGAATCCGCATGTACATTCTCAATATCTATGCATGTGGAAATTGGAAAGCACGCAAATCCGCACGTACATTCTCAATATCTATGCATGCGGAAACTGGAAAGCACGCTAAAGTGCATTTAGATTCTCACCACTATACATACGAAAGGCTTTAAATCAGCTAAGCCGCACGTACGATTCCCTTCTTGGATGGCGAATCATTCAAACAATTCAGCCAATTACAGACCATTGGAGCTTTTGCCCTTGGTATCTACGAAAAAGAGGAGATCGGGAGAGTGGCGAGGGTATGACAGCGGAAAATAAGCGCGAGTACCCGCGGCGGGAGAGGACAGAGGGTAAGACAGCGGAAAGCATGCGCTCATACCCCAGCGTGGGAAAGTCGGGAAAGAGTGTGGTAGCAAATTATTGGCGGATGTGCTAAACTTAGCGTAAACAGGATTTATTGGTCTGCTACGGGAGAGGGTACATATGACGGAGGATATTATATTAGACACAAAGTGCGGCAAAATCAGGGGAACGGAGCGCACAGATGACATTTTTTTCCATGGGGTACGCTACGCGACGGCGGAGCGGTTCGAGTATCCGGTGCCAGTTACGCACTGGAAGGGCATCTATGACGCGACAGCGCAGGAGACAGACTGTCCGCAGTACGACACCTTCCGGGATGAGTCGAAGGACGTGGGGAATTTTTACTATGATGAGTTCCGGAAGGGTAGCAGCTTCCGCTATGAGGAGGATGCGCTGGAACTGAACATCCAGAAACCGCTGCAGGGCGAGAACTGCCCGGTGCTTGTCTTTATCCACGGCGGTGGGCATGAGACGGGAACTATCGGTGAGATGCCCTACGGGGACGGCAGGGAGTACACGAAGCGGGGAATCGTCTATGTTTCCGTTGGCTACCGGCTGAATGTCTTCTCGCTTTACCGGTCGAAAAATTACGGGTTGCATGACCAGATGGCGGCGATCCGGTGGGTGAAGGAAAATATAGAGGCGTTCGGCGGCGATCCCGGAAGAATCACATTGATGGGACAATCCGCTGGGGCGATGAGCATTAATGACCTGCTCTATACCAATCAGCTCAAGGGAATCATCACGGGGGCAATCATGATGTCCGGTGCAGGCTGCGTCCCGAAGCTCGCCAGACCTTATACGGAGCAGGAGGCAGAGAGCTTCTGGACAGAGGTCAGGCAGAGAGCCGGAGCAGCGGATGAGGCGGCATTCCGTGCGTTGCCCGCGAAGGAAGTATGGGAGGCATGGTATACCGTATCGAGAGAGCACGGCGACCTGCATTACTTACAGCCGGGAATCGATGGGGAGATCATTCCCGCACTGCCGCAGAAGATCAGGAAGGATGGAACGGATCTGGACATTCCGCTGATCGTGGGAATTACCTCGCAGGACTTTATGCCTTATCTGATCTATGAGATGGCATACGGTTACGCGCGCCGCAATGCCAGAGAGGGCAGAAAGCCGGTGTATGGCTATCTCTTTGACAGGGAACTGCCGGGAAATAAGTTTAAGGCTTATCATGCGGCAGACCTCTGGTATATGTGCGGCAATATGGACAGATGCTGGCGAACCTTCGAGGAGACGGATCATGAACTCAGCAGACAGATGATAGATTATGTCGCAAACTTTGTGAGGAGCGGCGGCAATCCGAACGGAGAGGGGCTGCCTGAGTGGAAGCCTGTTTCTAGGAGGCAGAGGGGCTTTCGGCTGTTTGACGGAAAAAACGATGGGTACGCGTCGCCGATGCAGTGCCGGAAGAAGCTGTGGCATACCTTCCTGCGGGACAAGGGGCCGATGTAAGCCACCGCGCCGAGACCACCGCGTCAGGGAAGCAGCCAGAACGAAAGCCAGAAGCCGCCATGGCAAGGAAGCAGCCAGAACGAAAGACGGAAGTTGCCGCGTCAGGGAAGCAGCCAGAACGAAAGACGGAAGCAGCCACGGCAGGGAAGCAATCAGAACGAAAGCCGCCCCCGCCGCAGCCGCGGAAGAACCGGGACGGAAAGCCGGAAGCCGTCGCGTCGTAACTGGAAGCAGCGGGAGAAATTCTGGGAATCCTTGACAAAAACAGAAGGACCACGCTATAATAGAACAGCAGTACTATTCTATATGCGGATATGGCGGAATTGGCAGACGCGCCAGATTTAGGTTCTGGTGTCCTTGACGTGCAGGTTCAAGTCCTGTTATCCGCATCCTGTGTGAGCAGATTAATGCATGAGCAGCCCCCTCTGAGGTTCGCTCTTTTTGCTTTTAGAAAAGTGTGCAGAGTTGGGGGAAAAGATGAACTATATTTTGCATTATGATATTGCGGCTATGGTTCTGGCCGTTGTCATATTGATACATTTCTACCATAAGAAAAGCATTCGCATGCCCCAGTCCTTTGCTTTCGTATGGCTGATCTGGCTGTCACTGCTTACGGACATTGTGGATATTCTGACGGTTGTACTGGATGAAATCCGTTATGTGCCGTGGGTTGTGTATCTTGTGAATGTGATCTACCTGAGTTTGTTCAATACGCTTCCCTTTTTATACTATCTCTACCTCTATATCTCCACCGGAAAGGATCGGAGCAAGTGGGGCGTGAGGGATCTGCTTGTCCTGTTTGCACCGCTTACAGCATCGGTTCTTATGATTATGACGTCTCCCGTCACGGGCTTTGTTTTTCATTATAATCAAGTGGACGGCTATCAGCACGGCGTAGGTTTTCCGATTCTGTATGCGGTTACAGCATATTACATAGTAGCTACGGTGGTGACGACATCGAGGTACAAGGCTCTTCTGACAAAATGGCAGCTTACCTCCGTCAGACTGTATCTTACGGCATCGCTGATCGGCGGTATCATTCAGGCATTGATGCCCCATGCGCTGGTATTACAGTTTGCCACCTCGCTTTCCCTGCTGCTTCTCTACATGGCACTGGAAAGCCCAGACGGGGACGAAGATAAGGTCCTCGGGGTGTATAACAGACGCGGCTTTGACAAGGTTGTTTCCAGTGCGGTCAGAAAGCAGGAAAAATTTCATCTCTTAATTATCAATGTCACGAATTTCCAGTCTCTGCGCGAAGCGGTCGGTCTTAAGCTTGGAGGAACGCTGCTCAAGGAGGCTGTTGAGAAACTAAAAACAGAAATACGTCCCATGGAGCTGTTCTATCTGGCGGACGGCAGACTGGCGATCTTTGTGGAAGATGACAAGGAAAAGCTGGATTATGTCGTGGGTATTCTCCGTAACAGGATCGGTCAGGGTGTCATCAGTGAGGATATGAACCTGCAGCTTGAGACGGTATTGATCCAGATGGATTATCCGGAGGAAGTAAAGACCGTGGAAGACATCATGGATGCGATCGACTATTCCGCAATGGTCTCGTTTGAACAGAATGACGGGCAGGCTCTCCATGTCGGTGAAGAGATACTGGCAAAGAGAAAGAGAGAGCTTCAGATACAGCATTGCATGCAGCGCGCGTTAAAGCAGGGCACATTTCAGGTTTACTATCAGCCGATCTATTCATCGACCGGAAGAGGTATCACTCCGCGGAGGCGCTGATCCGTCTCTTTGACCCGGAGATGGGCTTTATCAGTCCGGAGGAATTTATCCCGATGGCGGAGCGCAACGGCATGATCTTAAAGATCGGGGAATTTGTTTTCCGCACTGTCTGTGAGATGATGGCGCGCGAGAAGATCTGGGAAAAGGGGATCGACTTCATAGAAGTCAACCTTTCTGTTGTACAGTGTATGCAGGAGGACATCTGCGAGATGCTGTATGGAATCATGGATGAATATGGAATCCCGTATGACAAGATCAACCTTGAGGTGACGGAGACGACCATGGATGAGGAGGTTCTCTGGAATACCATGGAGCGCATGACTGTCGGAGGTGTGACATTTTCGCTGGATGACTACGGCACGGGCTATTCCAATCTCTGCAATGTCCTGAAACATCCGTTCCACATCATCAAGCTGGACAAGTCAATGGTCTGGTATGCGATGGAAAATGAAAACGCGATGTGCGCACTGCGCCACACGGCGGCAATGATCCGGGACATACATATGCATATTGTTGCGGAGGGTGTTGAGACAGAACAGCAGCAGGAGCTTCTTACAGAGATGGGCTGCGAATATCTACAGGGGTATTATTTCTCCAAGCCGGTACCGGAGAGAGAATTTCTTGCAAAAATTAAGTCGTTACCATAGGTTTCCTGTGGTAACGACTTTTTGTCACATAAAAGCGGAGCTCAGCGCCATGTCTGGAGCGCCATATAGGAGTTGTGGTATTCCTTGCGGTAGGTGACATCCTCGCTGAACCATTCCGGAGGAATGAAAGCCTCAGCGGCTTCCTTGCTGCCGAACTCTACCTCAGCCATGATGAGCGGGGCAAAGGGAGGGTCAAAGACATCCAGTTCAATCGTCAGTTCGTAGCCCTCCGGCGGAGTCGGAGCACCCTCTGCAAAGACCGGGTTTACAAGGGGGATCAGATAGCGCTTCTTCGATATAATATTGCCGTCCGCCTTTTCACGCAGATGATAATAGGCGTCCCTGTTCAGCGCAAGGTTATGCTCTTCCCTTGCCATCATGCCACTGCCCTTGTAGGTAAGAATGTAATCGTCATCCTCCTTGCGCACACGGACGACGGGGGAGGTGCAGAGATAAGCCTGCTCTATGTGATGTGCGGGATAGCTTTCCAGATTTTCCGGTAGTCTTCTGATGGTAAATTTCCGTTCGATTTCCATTTTTAACCTCATTTCTGCGCACGCTCTTTGCGCATAACGAGTTTGTGTCAAGTATGCGCAGACACAAATCTCGTGATTGAAAAATACTATTTTTCAATCTTTTTTCTCTTTCGCGTGGCATATGCCGCCACTTCTTTCAGTATAACACTATTTAAACGTATTTGCTATGAAATCCCGTGGAATAAATTGAAAAATTTCTCTAAACTGTGTATACTTACTTTGAGTGTATTACTTGAGTGAAGGAGGATCAGAATGAACAGGTTAGCTGTATTTTTTGCTGCGGGTTATGAGGAGATAGAGGCGCTGACGGTTGTGGACATCTGCCGCAGAGGCGGTCTGGAGGTAGACATGGTCTCGGTCAGCGGGGAGATGGAGGTGACAGGCTCACACGGTATCTGTGTCAGCATGGATAAGGAATTTGGAAACGTTGATTTTGAGGACTATGATATGCTTGTGCTGCCCGGCGGAATGCCAGGCACGAGGAATCTTGAGGATCACGCGGGGCTGATGGAGCGTGTGGACGAGTTTGCTGCCAAGGGGAAGTACCTTGCCGCGATCTGCGCAGCGCCCAGCATTTTCGGGCACAGGGGAATCCTGAAGGGGCGCAGGGCGTGCTGCTATCCCTCCTTTGAGAGCCAGCTGGCAGGTGCGGAGGTGACGGAGAAGCCTGTGGAGATCTCCGGCAATGTCATCACATCCAGAGGTATGGGAACGGCGATCACCTTCGGACTTGCAATCGTGAGTGTGTTCAAGGGAAAAGAAGCGGCAGATAAGCTCGCGGAGAGCATCATCTATGCGGAACGGAGACAGGCATGATGGAGAAGGACGGAAAAATCTATGTGGCAGGTCACAGAGGCATGGTCGGAAGCGCCATCTGCCGTGCGCTGGAGAGAAACGGGTATCGGAATATTGTGACAAGAACCCACGCGGAGCTTGACCTGCGAAGACAGGATCAGGTGGAGAAATTTTTCGCGCAGGAGAAGCCGGATTATGTCTTCCTCGCGGCGGCGAAAGTCGGCGGCATTATGGCAAACAGCGAGGCGCTGGCGGATTTTATGTACGACAATATGATTCTGGAGATGAATGCCATCCATTCCGCGTGGCAGAACGGCTGCAAGAAGCTGATGTTCCTCGGCAGCAGCTGCATCTATCCGAGAATGGCGCCGCAGCCCATGAAGGAAAGCTGCCTTCTGACCTCGGAGCTGGAGAAGACGAACGAGGCATATGCGCTGGCGAAGATCTCAGGACTGAAATACTGCGAGTTCCTGAACCGGCAGTACGGAACGGATTACATCAGCGTCATGCCGACGAATCTTTACGGCCCGAACGACAATTATCATCCGACCCACAGCCATGTGCTTCCGGCGCTGATCCGGCGTTTCCATGAGGCGAAGCTTGCAGGAGCGGAGGAAGTGGTATGCTGGGGAACAGGCTCGGCGCTGCGCGAGTTCCTGTATGTGGACGATCTGGCGGATGCCTGCGTTTATCTCATGAACACCTACAGCGGCAATGAGACGGTGAATCTCGGAACCGGAAAGGAACTGACAATAAAGGAACTGGCGGAGATGGTGGCAAAGGTGGTCGGTTATACCGGAAGGATCAGCTGGGATGCGTCAAAGCCGGACGGCACGCCGAGAAAGCTGCTGGATGTCAGCAAGCTCGAGGCATTGGGCTACCATTACACGACGGAGCTGGAGGACGGCATCAGACTTGCCTATCAGGATTTCCTTGAGAATCCGGTGCGCGCGGAGCGCTGACATGCGGATGCCGGGAGGAAACAGATTGAAAATATGCGCAAGGAATGTGCGCAGAAATGGAGCATAAGAATGAAGGAATATACAGAATGCGCAAGGGAGATGCTGGAGTTTATCGATAAAAGCCCCACCTGCTTTCAGGCGGTGAAGAATATCGGGGATATGCTTTCGGCAGCAGGTCTTGCGGAACTGAGGGAAGCGGACGAGTGGAAGCTTGAGAGGGGAAAGGGCTATTTTGTGACAAGAAATGAGTCCTCTGTGATCGCGTTCCGCATCCCGGAGCAGTTGTCCGGCTTTCATATTGCGGCGGCACACAGCGACTCGCCCTCCTTTAAGGTAAAGGAATCGCCGGAGAGCACGGTCGAGGAGCATTATGTGCGGCTGAACACAGAAAAGTACGGCGGAATGATCCTTTCGACATGGCTTGACAGGGCGCTTTCGGTAGCGGGACGGATCGCCGTGAATGGGGAGAAGGGAATAGAGACCAGACTGGTCAATGTGGATAAGGATCTGCTTGTCATTCCGAATGTGGCAATCCATATGAACAGGGACATGAACAACGGTGTCGCCTACAATCCGCAGGTGGATATGCTGCCGCTGTTTGCCGATTGCAGCGGCGGGGAAAAGCGGAGCCTGATGTCCTGCGTGGCAGAGGCGGCGGGAGTAAACGAAGAGGACATTATGGGACATGATCTGTTCCTCTACACCAGAGAGAAGGGAAGGCTGTTGGGCGAGAGTGGGGAGTTTGTGCTCGCGCCGAGGCTGGATGATCTGCAATGCGCCTTTTCCGTGACGAAGGCGTTTGCGGAGAGCGTGCCGGAGCAGTATGTCAATGTCTGTGCAGTCTTTGACAACGAAGAGGTGGGAAGCGGGACAAAGCAGGGAGCGGACTCGACCTTCCTCGAGGATGTCCTGTGGAGAATCTGCGAGGCGCTGGGACTGTCGAGGAGCGAGTACCTGAGAATGCTCGCGGGGAGCTTCCTGATCTCGGCGGACAATGCCCATGCGGTGCACCCGAATCACCCGGAGAAGGCAGATCCGACGAACAGGCCTTATCTCAACGGTGGTATTGTCATCAAGTACCACGGCAGCCAGAAGTATACGACAGATGCCGTGTCGGCGGCGAAGCTGAAGTCGCTCTGCAAGCGTGCGGAGGTGCCGTTCCAGACCTATGCCAACCGCTCGGACATCGCGGGGGGAAGCACGCTCGGGAACATTTCCACAGCGCATGTCTCCGTATCCAGTGTGGACATCGGACTGCCGCAGCTCGCCATGCACTCGGCGGTGGAGACAGCCGGTATGCGCGATACGAAATATGCGGTGGATATGCTGAAGGTATTTTTCGGGGAGTGAAAATAGTATATCAGAAAAGTTTTGCGGCGTTCGCCTGTATAACAGGCGGGCGCCTTTTTCATGTCATTTCGTGACGATAGACGTCATCTCGTGCCGGTGGGCTTGCGCGGGGGGATTGTCGTCATATATATTCATAATAGAAACTCGGGGGAACAAAATGATTACACGACAGGAGAAGGTATGAGGGCACTGATCTACACAAACAGCGAGCAGGAGTATCAGCTTTTGCGGAAGATTATGGAGGAAGAGATTGACGGTATCATTGTCAAGCAGGTTTGCATGGACGGACATTTCCATGTGGAGGAGGACAGTGACATCGCCGTTGTTGCGCTCAATGGCGCGATGGGCATGGAAATCATGCAGACCTATCAGAGCAGGCATCCCGCGTGCAGGATCATCTGGATTACAGATGACCAGTATTTCGGGAGAACCGCGATCAGAAATCATATCTTTGATTTCATCGTGCGCCCCTATCCGGGCATCCGTTATCGGGATGCCATCAGAAAAGCGGCGGGGAACACGGCGTGATGGGTATGCGTCAACGGGCAGTATGGTTATTGGAAAATAAGGATTTTCAGAAAATGAGGAAGCGGATTATGAAAAATCAGACGGTAAAACAGCACCTTGGAAAACAGCAGGAAATGGAAAACGCAAACAGCGGAAAGCGGAGCGTGGGCGGTCTGCGCAGGGCGGGCAGATGGGCAGCGGCATTTTTGCTTGCGGGCTTCCTTGCGGGTGCCTCCTTCGGGACGCCGGGCATGGACAGCGTAAACGCGGCGCAGACAATACAGACGCAGGCGGCGGTGGAGCTGAGTGAGCTGCCGCTCACAGCGGACAACGCCCAGCGCCTTGACTTTACGATCAATGCAAGCAATATGGCCAAGTATGACAATGCGGTTCTGACGGGCAGCTTCTCGGACGAGGAAGGAAATATCGCGCGAAAGAGGATCGTGATAGACGGTACGACCGTAAACTTGACGCTACGGGATGTGAGCATCGACCGCAGCGCATGGTACGCCACGACGGCGGCAATCGAGCTGATCAACGGCGCAAAGCTGAATCTGACGCTGGAGGGGGACAATGTGCTCAAGGGCAGTATCGGAGGCGCCGGCATCGGCGTCGGGGAGGACTGCACCCTGACGATCACCGGACAGAGCATGGGAACACTGACAGCGGTAGGCGGCAGTTATTACGGAGGCGCAGCGGGCATCGGCGCCAACGGAACGGGGGCTTATGCGGGTAAGCCGAGAGAGGTTATCCAGAAGTTCGGAACCATCATCATAGAGGGTGGTACAGTCAATGCAGAGGGCGGAACCTATTTCTATAGGGGCGTGCTGGAATCCTCGGGAGCCGGAATCGGCGGCTCCGGCTATGGATCCGAGGGAACCATTATCATCCGGGGCGGCGTTGTCAATGCCGTCGGAGGAACCGGTGCAGCCGGAATCGGCGGCGGAAGCGCCGGTCATGTGGATAAGATCGAGATTACCGGCGGCAAGGTGACTGCCGTGCAGGTGGACGCCTCTGCCGAGACCCCGAACTTGGGTGGCAAGGCCGCTGAGACGCTGGCAGCCCAGCTGACCCAGACCGGCTCCACCGCCGGTGTGGATGCTATCACCGGCTCCACCATGACCAGCGAGGCCATCTTTACCGCCATGGACGCCTGCCTTGCACAGGCGCAGTGATGCTGTAAAACAGAAAAAACTGCCGTACACCTGTGCGGCAGTT
>USGM01000108.1 GCA_900554205.1 uncultured Lachnospiraceae bacterium | reverse complement strand
CCTCCTTTCAAAGCGTATCTATTATTTACGTCCGGACTTTTTCTCGTCTTTGCCGTGGCCTCTGTAAGTTCTTGTAGCAACGAACTCACCAAGTTTGTGACCAACCATATCCTCTGTTACGTATACCGGTACATGCTTTCTGCCGTCATGTACTGCGATTGTATGACCAACCATCTGCGGGAAGATTGTAGAACGGCGGGACCAGGTCTTGATAACCTGTTTCTGTCCTGCCTCGTTCATAGCGTCTACCTTCTTCAGTAAGCTAGCGTCTGCAAATGGTCCTTTTTTAAGTGAACGAGCCATCGTTTTACCTCCTATCGATTATGAAATCGCCTTACCATTTCTTCTTCTTACGATTAACTTGTTAGACTGTTTGTTTTTCTTTCTAGTCTTAAGACCAAGAGCAGGCTTGCCCCACGGTGTGCACGGACCCGGACGGCCGATACCGGTCTTACCTTCACCACCACCATGCGGATGGTCATTCGGGTTCATAACAGAACCGCGTACTGTAGGGCGAACACCCATGTGACGCTTACGTCCTGCCTTACCGATATTTACAAGGTTATGATCAACATTGCCTACAACACCAACGGTTGCACGGCATACAAGGGGAACCATTCTCATCTCGCCGGAGGGAAGACGAAGTGTTGCGTACTTTCCTTCCTTAGCCATCAGCTGTGCGCTGTTTCCTGCTGCACGAACCATCTGACCGCCCTTACCGGGATACAGCTCGATGTTGTGTACCTGAGTACCTACAGGGATCTCAGAAAGAGGAAGGCAGTTGCCGACTCTCACTTCTGCTTCCGGTCCGTTCATGATCTTCATGCCGTCCGTCAGTCCTTCAGGAGCAAGGATATATGCCTTCTCGCCGTCTGCGTAGCAGATCAGAGCGATGTTTGCTGTTCTGTTGGGATCGTACTCGATACCGATAACAGTTGCAGGAATGCCATCCTTATATCTCTTGAAATCAACGATTCTGTACTTTCTTCTGGAGCCGCCGCCATGGTGTCTCACAGTAATCTTACCCTGATTGTTACGTCCGGCATTCTTCTTCAGAGAAGTGCAAAGGCTCTTCTCGGGGGTCAGCTTTGTGATCTCAGCGAAATCAGAACCGGTCATATTTCTTCTGGAGGGTGTATAGGGGTTGTATGTCTTGATACCCATTGTCTTATCTCCTTTTCAATGAATTTTGCGCAGCCGCATCCTTCGGCCGCATACTTAACCATGCGTAAGAAACCTTTTCGTTTCCTACAGCTTACAGACCTGTGAAGATCTCAATGTCCTTGCTGTCAGCAGTCAGGGTAACAATAGCCTTCTTGGTCTTGGCAGTCTTGCCGGTAACCATTCCGCGTCTCTTGTTCTTTCCCTCGCAGTTCATGGTGTTCACGCTCTTTACCTTAGCGCCATCGAACATCTTCTCAACAGCTTCCTTGATCTGGGACTTGTTTGCCTCTGTATGAACCAGAAAAGTATATTTCTTCTCGCCCATACCAGCCATACTCTTCTCGGTAATAACCGGTTTGAGGATTACGTCATAGTATTTAATGTCTGCCATTATGCGTACACCTCCTCGATCTTTGCAACAGCATCCTTGGTCAGGACAACTGTCTTAGCCTTCATGATGTCATATGTGTTGATGGTGTTTACCAGAGTTGTATCTACATCTGCCATGTTTCTGGCGGAGAGAACTACGTTTGCATCGTTCTCGGCGATAACAACAAGACCCTTCTCAACCTTCAAATTGCTCATCACATTTGCAAAGTTCTTTGTCTTGATCTCGTCGAACTTCAGCTCATCAACAACGATAAGGCTGTTCTTCTGAACTTTGTCTGTCAGAGCGGACTTCAGTGCTGCTCTCTTTTCCTTCTTGTTAAGCTTGAAGGAATAATCTCTGGGAACGGGTGCGAATACAACACCGCCGCCGGTCCACTGGGGAGATCTGGTTGAACCCTGTCTTGCATGTCCTGTTCCCTTCTGTCTCCAGGGCTTTCTTCCGCCGCCGGATACCTCGGAACGGGTCTTTGCCTTCTGGGTTCCCTGACGATTATTTGCAAGCTGCTGTACAACCGCCATATGAACTAAATGCTCATTTACTTCAACACCAAATACGGCATCGTTCAATTCGATTGTTCCAACTTCCTTGCCTTCCATATTAAAAACAGATACGTTTGCCATCTGATTGGCCTCCTTTCGCACGTGCGCCTGGCAAAGGCACATCTATTATGCCTCGACCTTCGTGGTCTCTTTGATGGTTACCAGAGCCTTCTTCGGGCCGGGTACCGCACCCTTGATCAGAAGCAGATTCTTCTCAGCATCTACTCTTACAACCTCAAGGTTCTGAACAGTTACTTTTACGCAACCCATATGTCCGGGCATTCCCTTACCCTTGAACACACGGCTGGGAGAGGAACATGCACCGTTGGAACCCTGATGACGATGGAACTTGGAACCGTGCTTCATGGGTCCTCTGTGCTGACCAAGTCTCTTGATCGCACCCTGGAATCCTTTTCCCTTGGAGATTGCAGAAGCATCAATCTTGTCGCCCTCTGCGAAGATGTCTGCCTTGATCTCTGCGCCCAGCGTATAATCGCCAGCGTTCTCGAACTTGAACTCTCTGATATATCTCTTTGCGCTTACGCCTGCCTTCTTGAAGTGGCCTGCCTGCGCCTTGTTGACGCCGTGTCTGTGGATGATCTCTCTCTTACCGCTTGCATCCTTGTTTACGATCTTTTCCTTCTTGTCTGCGAAGCCGACCTGTACTGCGCTGTAGCCGTCATTCTCAACAGTCTTGATCTGTGTTACCACACAGGGACCTGCCTGAAGAACCGTTACAGGAACCAATACGCCGTCTTCATTGAAGATCTGAGTCATTCCGACTTTGGTTGCCAAAATTGCTTTCTTCATTTTTCCTCTCTTTCTGCCTTCTAAGGCTTTCTACATAGCGGACCACGCTGTTACCGTTGCGCCGTAACGATGTGTTCTTACGTCTAAGTAGAGGTTTGTTTTCATTACTTGGTTTTCATTTTAATATCAATGTAAACACCTGCGGGCATTTCCAGTCTCTGCAGTGCATCAACTGTCTTCTGTGTAGGTGCAATGATATCGATAAGTCTCTTATGAGTTCTCTGCTCGAACTGCTCTCTGGAATCCTTGTACTTGTGTACGGCTCTCAGAATTGTAACAACCTCTTTCTTTGTCGGCAGCGGCACAGGCCCGCTAACCTCTGATCCGGTCTTCTTTACAGTCTCGATGATCTTCTTGGCGGATGCGTCCACCAGCTGATGCTCATAAGCCTTAAGGGTAATTCTCATTACTTGACTTGCCATAAAAAAAGTCGCCTCCTTTTCGCACTTTCAGTTCAAGGCAATTTCTTTGCCTCAAGGCAATCAAATTGCCTTTAGTACGACAAGCGGTGACTGTACACTCTCCCGTGTGTGTCCTGAACCCTCACGCAACATCTCTCGGATCCCTTCCTATTCACACGTCGTTTCTGCTGAGTTGCAGACTTCAAATTGGTACAGTGACTTGCCGTCAGTTTTCTAACTTGACATTCGCTCCACGGAAAACCTGTCTGTCATCACTGGCAAACAGCAACCTCACGCTTCACAGCTATCATGCCACAGCAATTGATAGTATACATGGTGTTTTTGCTTTTTGCAAGAACTTTTAAAAAAATATTGTATTTTTTTTAGTACAATCCTTTTTGCTTTACTCCCTGTAAAACATTGGTTATAATGAATGCATCTTAATATAGAAGAAAGACATCCGTCAAGGGATGTCCGGAAAGGAATCAGACACTTATGTGGATTGCAGATCATTGGAAAGATTATGAAGTATTGGACACCTCAGGCGGCGAGAAGCTCGAGCGCTGGGGAGATTATATATTGGTACGCCCCGACCCGCAGGTCATCTGGAACACACCACACACCTCCGGCGGCTGGAAAAAGAAAAACGGGCACTACCACAGAAATGCCAAGGGCGGCGGCGAATGGGAATTTTTCCATCTGCCGGATGAATGGACGATTCATTACTCCCTCCCCTGTCTTCCTCCTGAAAAGGCTCTGACCTTCCACCTGAAGCCTTTCAGCTTTAAGCACACCGGACTTTTCCCCGAGCAGGCCACGAACTGGGACTGGTTCTCCGGGCTGATCGCCGATGCGGTAAAGAAAGATCCCGGCCGGCAGCCAAAGGTATTAAATCTCTTCGCCTATACAGGAGGAGCAACGCTTGCCGCAGCCGCAGCCGGCGCTGCCGTCACACATGTGGATGCCTCGAAGGGCATGGTCACATGGGCGAAGGAAAACGCCATCAGCTCCGGGCTGGGCGAAGCGCCTATCCGCTGGCTCGTGGACGACTGTGTGAAATTCGTGGAACGCGAGATCCGCCGCGGGAACAAATATGACGGCATTATCATGGACCCTCCCTCCTACGGAAGGGGCCCGAAGGGCGAAATCTGGAAAATCGAAGAGAGCATCTGGCCGTTCATAGAACTGACAGCGCAGCTGCTCTCAAAGGATGCCTTATTCTTCCTGATTAACTCTTATACAACGGGACTGCAGCCCGCCGTTCTCTCCTACATGATTAACACCGCCATTACAAAACAGTTCGGCGGTACCGTGGATGCTGAGGAGATCGGACTACCGGTAAAGGAATCCGGGCTGGTACTTCCCTGTGGCGCGTCAGGACGCTGGCACAGAGCCTAGAGCACATGGTCACGCAGAAACGGAACCCGCCGCAGCAGTGCTGTCACCACCACCGAAAGGACAATTGTTCCCGCCGCGAACAGCGGAAGGGAATACCTAAGGTCATAGTCCAGCGGAGTCCTATGCATACCGACATAACAGATTTTCAGAAATACCGGATGGAGGAGGTAAATGCCGAAGCATAACAGGGCAGCCTTCTTCCACATTCCGGTATTTTTTTTTGCTCCGGGGTCTCTCCTCTGCCATGACCTTGCCCACGCAAACAGCATGACCGCCAGAACCGCCGAAAACGGATTATTATACCCCATCTGGAAATCTGCGCCGCCAGCCGCTTCCTTATCAGCCATACCACCATCGCAGCAACACCCATCGGCGCAAAGATACTCTGGAGAATACCGACCCAAGGCTCCGAATTATTTCTCCTCTCCACAACACCGTCCTCATAGGCGAAGAAATATCCATATATATAATAGAAGAAATAGATTCCGCCGGTCGGCAGAGGAGTCATCCAGTCCACCCCCGCTGTCATCTCCAGATATTGTGAAATGCCGCACCGCAGGAGCGCAACACCCATAAACATATAGACGATCCCTCGCGGTATCACATCGACGAATTTCCTCATCGCCGGAGAAAGCATATATAATAGAAGCAAAATGTACAGGTACCGCAGATGCGGCCAGCTCTGCATCCTGAACACCCTCCGTATGCCTTCCCAGATCATGCCCGGCGAAAAGCTATGCTCCGCAGCTATCTGATCAGCAACGGCAAGAGGTGCGCCGAACAGAATGAGCGCAAGAATGACACGTATACAGTATTTGAAAGCCATCAGCCGGACTGAAATCCGTTTGTCAAACCCGAGGAAAAGATAACCGGAAACCATTGCAAGCATGGGAAGCCCCCATTGGGTAAGATCTATCACGATCAGAAGAATTTTCTTCTCTGCCGGGTACGCGGAGAGGTCGGTCACTGCCATCACCCCTGCAGCCGTATGCATGAGCACTAATGCGCAGGTTGCCACCACCTTTAATTTATCAAGGTATACTCTTCTGTTCGTCGTCTCCATTTTTCCTCCGCGGCCAATCATCCATTTCTTTCGTTCAACAACCATTTATTACCTTATAAGTATATCTTCGCCTTTCTAAATAATCAAGCATTTCTTCCAACTACAGGAAATCTAAAATTTTGCAATAATTAATCATCATATTTTCCTTGCATTATTTTTTAAAAAGTTATATAATGGAATTTGTACATCAGACGACTGTCTGGTACGGAGGTAAGAATGATACGGGCGAAAATACATACATTGTCAAAACCAAAGCAGCATCTTGCCAGTGCGCTGCTGTCTGTGCTCTGCATGGCTGCCGCCGTTGCGGTCTCGTCGCTCTATTACTATTTTGTACAGGAAATTTCCCCCAACATCACGCTGATCTTTCTCTTTTTCCTGATTTTTGCCTCCAGCAACACAGTCGGCTACGGCTACGGCATCTGCTGTTCCCTCTTCATCGTGCTATGGTACAATTACAGGTTCACATTTCCTTATCATAAAGTGAATTTTTCGCTGGAGGGTTATCCCATCACCTTCCTCTTCATGTGCTCCATCACCATCTTCATCAGCACACTGACATCGCACCTCGTCCGGCAGGCGGATCTGATTGCAAAATGGCAGAAAGAGCTTGCAGAGGTGGAAAAGGAACGGACACGCGCGAACCTGCTGCGCGCCATCTCACACGATCTGCGCACTCCGCTGACCGGCATCGTGGGAAGCAGTCTTGCCTACCTCGAGAACGGCGATTTTCTGTCTGAGGAAGACAAGTCCACGATTGTCCGCAATATTTACGAGGATTCCACATGGCTGATACACATGGTGGAAAACCTGCTGACCGTCACACGCATCGACCGGGACAAGCTCTCCATCAGCACCCGCGAAGAGCCTGTCGAGGAGGTTGTCGCCGAGGCTCTGCAGCGCACGGAGCGCCGCTATGAGGGCTCTATGATACAGGTCTCCATTCCTGACGAGTTCATCATGATCCCTATGGATGCCGTGCTGATCGAACAGGTAACCATCAATCTTCTGGAGAATGCCTTGCTTCACTCCGGCACAACGGCTCCGGTCGAACTGATTGTTGAAAATCATCCGGACAATGTTTCCTTCACCATCCGCGACCACGGGACCGGCATTCCGGCGGAGATGCTGCCGCATCTCTTCGAGGGCACCGACTACATCTCGGATACGCCCGACATCCAGAAAGGGATGGGAATCGGACTTGTCGTATGTAAGACTATTATCACAGCTCACCACGGAACCATTATCGGGCGAAACCACGGGGATGGTGCAGAATTTACCTTCACACTTCCCAAGAGAAAAGAGGCATCAGATTCATGAACAGAACTACAAATATACTGCTGATCGAGGATGACAAGAGCATTTGCTCCTTTATCACTACCGCCCTGTCGGGCAACGGTTACCACATAATCTCCGCCTATACGGGAAAGGAGGGGCTCAACCTTGCCTCAGCCGACTTACCCGACATCATCCTGCTTGATCTCGGTCTGCCCGACATCGATGGCTGTCAGGTGCTAAAGCAGATGCGTGACTGGAGCGATATTCCCATCATCGTCATCTCCGCCAGAGTCAACGAGGACGACAAGGTTCTCGCACTGGATCTCGGAGCCGACGACTATGTGACAAAGCCCTTCGGCCCTGCCGAGCTGATGGCACGCATCCGCACCTGTCTGCGCAGGCGGCATTTCAGCGCATCAGGAAGATCCTACTCCGCCTCCGGTCTGGAAATCGACTTTGACAAGCATATGGTTCTGCTGGATGGCAATGAGGTTCACCTCACGCAGATAGAATATCAGCTTCTCTCGCTGCTCGCCGAGCAATCCGGCCGTGTTCTAACCTACGGTTATATCATGAATGCGATCTGGGGGCCGTACATGGACAGCAGCAACCAGATCCTCCGTGTCAATATGGCAAACATCCGCCGTAAGATCGAGAAAAATCCTGCAAGACCGCAGTATGTTTTCACGGAGATCGGCATTGGCTACCGTATGCGCGAAAATGAAAGCAATTAATATTACAGCAGGGATTCAAACAGTGCGATCAATTCTTCGCTCGTCAGGTACCCACTGTACTCCACAAGCATGCCGTCCTCATACAGCAGTGCAAGCCGCTGTCTTTCTCCGTCTTCCTTCTCCGTTATCAATTCCCGCCAGTCCTCTTCCACGGTATAGACAGGCGGCTCCGCATCAAAGCAAACATCCGTTGTCAGCTCCGTCTGCGTGAATCGCAGCCAAAGTCCGTGTTCCCCATCCGACCATTCCACCGTGCGGCTCTCCCCATTCTCCGACAGCGTTTCTTCTATATAAGAATAGCTGTCCGGCACCAGCGGCGCGACCTTTCTGCTCTGTCTCAGCTCTTCCGTCGCGTTCTGCTGTATATCTTCCGTCGTGCTTTCCGCACCGGCTGTGCCCTCAGCTTTTTCGGTCTCCAATGCACCGTTATTCTGCGCCCCGGAATACTTCTCTGTTTCGTCCTGCTCTGCAGAATGCTTCGCCTGCTGCACAAGCTCCTCTATATCCAGCCATGCAGGAGCCTCCCCGGCATCCATGTCGCTGTTCATCGTCTCCGCGGGCTCGTCCTTCGCCGTCTCCGCACACTCTAACTCTGCCGCCTCGCCGGCTGCGCCATCCTCCGTTCCGCCTGCCGTCATGTTTGCCTGCAGCCCCGGCGCCATCTCCATAATGCTTTCGGTTGTATTGTCCGTTTTAACTCCACGCATAGAAAAAAATGCTGCTCCTGCAACAATCAGGCAAAGACACGCGGCGCATCCCTTGCCGTACCGGTTCATAAAACGCACAATCTTATGCCCTGTTTTTCTCTCCTCGCTTCTTTCCAGCAGCTCCTCGTCCACACCGGACAACGCCTGCATGAGCTTCATCGCCTTTTCCGATTCCTTCACAGTACAACGCCCTCCTTCTGCAGATACTCCTTCAATCTGCCGCGTGTGCGAAAAAGGCTTGTCTTGACTGTATTCAGCTTAAGTCCATATCTCTCGGCAATCTCGCTGTACTCCTCTGCGTACCAGTACCTTCTCAGGAATACATTGCAGTCTTTCTCGGAAAGGGTATGGAGAAAGCTGTTCAACGCCCGTTGCAGTTCCTCCGCCTCGATCAAAGCCTCGGTATCATGCCCGTCGGGTACGCATTCCGCGAGCTCGTCCAAAGCGACGGCGACAACGCCGCCTCCCCGCTTTTCCGCTCTTTTCCCCTTCCATCTGTCCAGCGAGATATTCCTTGTGATCGTACCGAGAAACAGCGCCAGCTTACCCGGCCGTCCGGGCGGAATCGCCTTCCACGCGCGGAACCAGGTGTCATTGACGCACTCATCTGCATCCTCATTATCATACAGGATATGCCACGCTATGCTGTGGCAGTACGCGCCGTAGGTGCGCTGCGTTTCCGTCAGTGCACGTTCATCCCGCGCCCAGTACAGATCCAAAATTTCCGAGTCCTTCAAGATATGTCCTCCCTGTCACCTCTTTCACCCCTATAGACGGCTTTCTGCCGGAAAAGTTCCCGATCTGTAGAAAGAAATCCGTCACATCAGCGGGGCAACGATTCTCATGACCCATCCCAGAATCTTCTCCCTCAGCTTCAACGCCTTCACGCTCTCCGGGGTCTGCTCAATACACTTCGCCAGCGTGTCCTGAATATCCTGCTCGATCATTGCAATCCTGGAGTTCCGGTACAGGATCACACCACACTCGAAATGATGATACAGGCTGCGGTAATCCAGATTCACCGTTCCCACGACCGCCTTCTCATCATCCGCTGTAAATACCTTTGCATGCACAAAGCCCGGCTCGTATTCGCAGATGCGCACACCCGCCTCGAGGAGCTCGCTGTAGTAGGTCTTCGCAAGGTCAAACGCATATTTCTTGTCAGGGATGTGAGGCATGATGATTATGACCTCCACTCCCCTCTTCGCCGCATAGGTAAGTGCCATCATCAATTCATGATCGAGTATCAGATACGGTGTCATGATATGGACATAGGTGTGCGCAGTGTTGATAATGTCGAGATACACCCTTTCACCGACACGCTCCGGTCCGAGCGGGCAGACACTGTAGGGGATTACATAGCCGTCCGACGGCATAGCGCTGTCCGCCGGGCAGGCATATTTTATGAAATCATCCGGCTGCTTCTCCGATTCGTTCCACATCTCCAGAAACATGTAGGTAAAACGCTCCACCGCATCTCCCTGCACCATGATACCGGTGTCCTTCCAATGTCCGAACCGTGATTTCTTGTTGATATATTCGTCCGCGAGATTGATTCCCCCGGTAAATCCCACATATCCGTCAATAACCGTAATCTTCCGGTGGTCGCGGTTGTTCTGCCGCAGATTAAAGAACGGTCCGATCGGGTTGAATGCGGCAACCTTGATTCCCTTCTCCCTCATATCCTTGATGAAACGGGACGGAATCCACATCGAGCAGCCAAAATCATCGTAGATCAGACGTACATCCACGCCTTCCTTCGCCTTTCGTTCCATGATTTCCAAGATCGTATCCCACATCTCGCCCTGCTTGATAATGAAATATTCCATGAATATGAAATGCTTTGCATTGTTTAATTCTTCCACCAGCTTCGCGAAATTATCCTCGCCGA
>USGM01000107.1 GCA_900554205.1 uncultured Lachnospiraceae bacterium | reverse complement strand
CTTCTCACAGACCTACAGCGATTTGAATTCGGCATCCGCCGCTGCCATCCTCGCCATTCTGCCTGTTGTCGTTGCCTTTCTGTTCCTGCAGAAATACTTTATCCAGGGCATGATTGACAGCTCCGTAAAATAAGAAAGGAGGACATAAAGCCATGAAACTGATTACCCTGAATACCAATAATACCACCTATCAGATCGGTGTAAATGACGAGGGATTTTTATTACATCTCTATTACGGCCCGCGGACAGACGGCGATATGAGTAATCTGCTGACCTACGGCTTCCGCTGCGGTCACGGTGTTCCCTATGAATACCGGAACAATCCCATCTTCTCCTGCGATGCGCAGCCGCAGGAATATTCCTGCGCGGGCAGCGGCGACTACCGGAACCATGCGTTCCGCATCCGCACTGCTGACGGTGCTGCCGGAACAGATTTAAGATACCGCGGACACCGTATTTTCGACGGAAAATATCAGATACCGGGACTGCCGTCCTCCTACGGAACGAAGGGCGTAAAGACCTGTGAAATCACTCTTGAGGATAGACGGCTTGATCTGGAGGTCATTCTCCGGTATGGCGTGTTTGAAAAGGAGGATGTCATAACAAGAACTGTGGAGGTTCTCAATTCCGGCACATCCGACCTGTACATAAACAAAGTGATGAGCGCGTCGATGGACTTTCTGGACGGGAAATATCACCTGATCCATTTCTATGGACGCCATTATAACGAAATGCATTATGAGCGCACCCCCGTCGGTCACGAGGCCGTCTCCATCGGAAGCCGTCGTGGTGTCTCCGGTCATCAGCATAATACCTTTGCGATTCTCGCAGAACAGGATACTACCGAGGATTACGGCGCCTGCTACGGTCTTTCCCTGATGTACAGTGGGAACTTCCTCCTGGAGGCGGAGCAGGATCAATATTCCCAGACACGCATACAGATGGGTATTTCCGATGAACTGCTCGATTACCGCCTGTGCCCCGGTGAATCCTTTTACGCCCCTGAGGTTATCATGGGCTACTCGCAGGAGGGTCTTGCACAGCTCTCACATATCTTCCATTATTTTCTGCGTGAGAATGTGTGCCGGGGAAAATATAAGAAAATCCGCAGACCCATTCTGGTAAATAACTGGGAAGCAACCTACTTCAGCTTCACCGGAAAAAAACTGATTGAGATAGCAAAAACCGCAGCCGAGCTCGGTATCGAGATGTTTGTGCTGGATGACGGCTGGTTTGGAAATCGTGATCTCGACGATAAATCTCTGGGCGACTGGGTCGTAAATGAGGAAAAGCTCGATGCATCTCTTTCCGATATCGTATCCCAGATAAACGACATTGGACTGAAATTCGGGCTATGGATTGAGCCTGAAATGGTAAATGAGAACAGCGATCTTTACCGCGCCCACCCGGACTGGGCATTCCGGCTGCCCGGAAAACAGCCTGTTCTCGGCAGATCGCAGCTTGTTCTGGACTTTACCCGGCAGGAGGTTCGCGATGCCATTTTCCAACAGATTGCAAAGGTCATCGACTCCGCCAACATTGAATATATCAAGATGGATATGAACCGCAGCATCTGCGAAGCCTATTCCGCCGTGGCGGATCGACAGAACTACGGAGAACTGACCTATAAATATGTCCTTGGGGTCTATGCTTTTCTGGAAAAACTCCAGACACGTTACCCTGACCTTTTGATTGAGGGCTGCGGTAGCGGCGGCTGCCGGTTTGACGCCGGTATGATGTACTACACGCCCCAGATCTGGACGAGTGACAACACCGATGCCATTGAGCGGCTCAGCATCCAATACGGCGCATCCTTTGGCTATCCCGTCTCCGTCATCGGTTCCCATATTTCAGCGGTTCCCAACCATCAGAATGGAAGAACCACGGATATCCGCACACGCGGAGTCGTCGCCATGTCCGGCAATTTCGGCTATGAGCTTGACCTCACGAAATTAGGCAGCGACGAAAAGGAACAGATTAAAAACCAGATTCAGACCTTTAAAGAAGACTGGTCGGTCATTCACAACGGCAACTATTACCGCTGCACCGACCCGAGAGTCCATGACGAATATGTTGCGTGGAATATGGTTTCACCGGATCAGTCGGAGGCACTGCTCAACCTTGTAACCACCAACACGCACGGCAACAGTCTGCCGATCTATGTGAAATGCAAGGGACTGCCCGCAAACCGTCTCTATTATTGCAGAGAGACGCAGGAAACCTACAGCGGTACCGTGCTGAAGACCATCGGTATTCCCGTCTCCTCGCTTTCCGGAGAATATCAGGCATTCCAGTTCCACCTCAAGCTGGCAGAATAAAATCCGCCCCACAAAAAGGGAGCCGTCCCACGCCGGGGCAGCTCCTGTCTTTCTTTTTCTCATTCCTTTACCACATTTACCGCAGTGTAGCCGGTTCTTGCAACAATCCTGCTAAGCTCCGTCTCAGGGGTCACATGCTTTGTGTGTACGAAGGCTTTCTTTTTCCCGAGATTTACCTTCGCGTAATAGTTTCCGCTGTCATCGGTATTAAAGGCATTTTCAATCCTTGCCGCACAATTCTTACAGGTCATGCCGTCAATTTCAACCACATAGCTGTAGGGATAATGCGTAATATCCTCGTCCTGCGGCTTCTTACGCTTAACCGCATCACTGGCACCCCCACAGCAGCCGTGAGAGAGCTTTCCCGCGTAGCTTTTAATGCCGAAAATACAGATCACAAGCAATATAATGCATATAATAACTGTCGCCATAGTTATCCTTCCTTTCTGTTGGTTAGCTATTTCTAACCAGATAATAACGCTTCTTTTCCGTCCTGTCAAGAAGCACAGAAGGACACTATTTGCGTAGATTTCGCATATAAGTCACAATTCATACCTGCAAAATAATAATTATGTTGACATTGACGCAGCATAAACTGTTATAATATATGTGAAATCATTTAAAAATAAAGAGTAACTCATAGGTATGGCGGCGTTATTATTGTAACAGCAAACCTTGTGACCGCGAGGCCTCTGTATTCCTTGACAAAGCGGCGGAATTAGGGTATTTTTGAGCTATGATTCAAAGACGAAAGGACAGTTTATATGGAAAAAATTGCAAGCTTTACCATTGATCATATCAAGCTTCAACCCGGCGTTTATGTGTCGAGAAAGGACACTGTCGGAGCCGAAGTGATCACAACCTTTGACCTTCGTATGACAAGCCCCAACGAGGAACCTGTCATGAACACAGCTGAGGTACACACAATCGAGCATCTCGGCGCAACCTTCCTTAGAAACCATCCGGTTTACAAAGACAAGACCATCTATTTTGGTCCCATGGGCTGCCGTACCGGTTTCTATCTGCTGCTGGCAGGGGATTACACTTCCAGAGACATTGTTCCGCTGATGATCGAGATGTACGAATTTATCCGTGACTTCAAGGGAGAGGTTCCCGGTGCATCCCCGAAGGACTGTGGAAACTATCTGGACATGAACCTCGGCATGGCAAACTGGCTGGCGAAGCGGTATCTGGATAATGTGCTTTATAGCATCGATGATGCACGACTGGTTTATCCTAAGTAAATATTTCCACGTCAATTTCGTGAATAGAGCGAGGAACATTGCTATATGAAGGACTGGAAAATGAAATTCCTACCTGAAAAAGCAAAAGTGTAGTTCAGGCAGGAAAAATACAGAGATTATAAAAAAAGTTTCCTAGCTAAAAGGATAAAAGTGTATTCTTGATAGGAAATTCAGAGCGGCATTAAGACAAAAATCCTTTCTGGAAGAATGAAAGTATAGTTTAGGCAGGAAAGTTGTAAGAGAACTTTTAATATATAATAGAAAGAGGACTGAAATGAGCAAGATCGGAATTATCGGAGCCATGGAGCTCGAGGTGGAAGAATTAAAGTCAGCTATGACTGTCTCAAGAATTGTAAAAAAGGCAAAAATGGAGTTTTACGAGGGTACGCTGAACGGTGCCTCCGTTGTCATCGTCAGAAGCGGCATCGGTAAGGTCAACGCAGCGCTTTGCACGCAGATTCTTGTCGATCTCTTCGATGTCACGCACATCATCAATACCGGTGTTGCCGGTTCCCTGAACGCTTCTCTGGACATCGGTGATATTCTGATCTCGAGAGATGCCCTGCATCACGATGTGGATGTCACTATTTTCGGTTATAAGCCCGGTGAAGTTCCCCAGATAGGGGTAAGAGAGTTCGTTGCTGATGAAAAGCTCATTGCACTGGCAAAGGCTGCCTGTGAGAAGGTAAACCCCGATGTACATGCCGTTATCGGGCGCGTGGTAAGCGGCGACCAGTTCATCTCCGGCAACGAGATTAAAGAAAAGCTGATCCGGGAATATCAGGGCGACTGCGCAGAGATGGAGGGCGCTTCCATCGCACACGGTGCATTTCTGAATGGAATCCCCTTTGTCATCATCCGCGCAATCTCCGACAAGGCGGACAACAGTGCCCAGATGGATTATCCCCAGTTTGAGACTGCTGCCGCGAAGCATTCCGCCGCTCTGGTCGAAGAGCTTGTCGGACAGCTCTAATTTTCCTTCTTCTTGAAAATCAGGAGCTTACTGAACACATAATTCGCAATCGTGACGATCACGGAAGAAATGAAGATCTTTGCAATCCAGTAATTCATACCAATCACATTTACCGTCAGCCACATGATCACAATATCCATGATCAGCGTGGAGACACGGGAAGAGGCAAATCCGAGGAACTCTTTGAGTATCTTCGGATTTTTGCTTTTAAATACCCATTTGCGGTTCAGCGGATAGGCAAATAGCACACCCACCATCCAGCTGATCGTATTATTCAGCGTATTCTGCCACGAGACATCCACATCCAGCAGCAGCTTGCCCAGAAATGCCGCCGCCCATGAAACGATGGTTGTCATAACTCCGACAATCAGATAAATGATGATTTCCTCGTATTTCTTGCAAAGTTCCTTGATCTTTTCTATCATGTACTCTCTCCGTTCTGTTATACTGCCGCCTGTTCTACCGAATTACCCCATGAGTCCGGCGGCATGTTCTGACCTGAAATATAACTAATTTACTATGGATGTCCCGATCTTGTCAAGGTTCACCACATTTCTGCTCTCTCCCCGCAGGAATGCCGCGATGTTTTCATGAGCCTCCCAGACGCACCTTGTCCGTGCCTCCACACTCGCCCATGCAAGATGCGGCGTGATAATAAGCTGGTTGCTGTCCTTTAAGCCGGCAAGCGGGTTTGACAACTCCAAAGGCTCTGACTCCACCACATCAAGTCCTGCTGCCGCGATCCCGCCATCCACCAGTGCCTGATACAACGCACGGTTATCCACCACTCTGCCTCTTGCCACATTCAGCAGAATCGCCGTCTTTTTCATCTTTTTCAATGCCGCCTCGTCAATCAGATTCATCGTCAGCTCGCTCAGCGGACAGTGCAGCGAAAGGAAATCGCTCTCCGCCAGCAGGGTATCAAAATCCACCTGCCGGTACTCCGTGCAGGTACTCTTCCCTGTCACAGAATAGAAGATCACCTTACAGCCAAACGCCTCCGCAATTTTTGCGACACGCCTGCCGATATTGCCCATGCCGACAATACCCCAGACCTTGCCTTCCAGCTCATAAAACGGAATGTCAAAGTTAGAAAACCTGTCCTGTGCGCTGTATGCGCCGGACTTGACATAGTTGTCATAATGTGGCAGCTTCTCGCTCAGCGCCAGTGCCATCGCAAAAGTGTGCTGGGCAACCATCGCCGTACAGTAATCCCGCACGTTTGCCACCCTGATTCCTCTGGCACTGCAATAAGCCAGATCGCAGTTGTCAAAGCCTGTGGCAAATTCACAGATCAGCTTTACCTTCGGCGCATCCTTCAGCGTCTCCCCGTCAAGCGGCGCCTTGTTCGCAATAATGATGTCCGCCTCTTTTATACGCTCCTTTACCTCTTCCCTTGTGACGGTATTTCCGTAGACGGTCACCTCGCCAAAGTCGCTGATGCAATCAACCGATACATCACTGCCCACGCTGTTGCGTTCCAGAATTACAATCTTCATGTCGATCCCAATGCCTCCTTATCTGAAATGAGCCTGCGAGAAAATCTCCCCGCAGGCTCACTGTATTTCGTCTATGGACTTACTGCAGTCTTGCAAGCAGCTCTGCTCTCTGTGCCTCATATCCGGGCTTCCCGAGCAGTGCGAACATATTCTTCTTGTAGCTCTCAACGCCGGGCTGGTTGAAAGGATTTACGCCCAGCAGATAACCGCTGACACCGCAGGCAAACTCGAAGAAGTAGAACAGCTCACCCAGATAGAACTCATTTACCTCGGGAACCGTTACCATCAGGTTCGGCACATTTCCGTCCGTATGTGCAAGAATCGTTCCGTTCATGGCACTCTTGTTGACGAAATCAACGCTCTTGCCAGCCAGATAGTTCAGACCGTCGAGGTCTACCGGCTCCTCGTTGATGATAAGCTCCTCGCGGGAGGTCTCAATGTTGACAACCGTCTCAAACATGATTCTGGAGCCATCCTGAATGAACTGACCCATGGAATGAAGATCGGTCGTCAGATCCACGCTTGCAGGGAACAGACCCTTCTGGTCCTTTCCTTCGCTCTCTCCGAACAGCTGCTTCCACCACTCGGATACATAGTGAACAGCGGGCTCATAGTTTGCCAGAATCTCCACGCTCTTGCCCTTGCGCAGCAGAATGTTTCTCAGTGCGGCATACTGGAGCGCACCGTTATTCTCAAAATCATTTTCCAGCGCAGCCTTGCGTCCTGCGGCAGCGCCCTCCATCAGCTTGTCAAGATCCGCGCCGCTGACCGCGATCGGAAGCAGACCTACCGCTGTCAGAACGGAGAAACGTCCTCCGACATCATCGGGAACAACAAAGGTCTCATAGCCCTCCTCGTCGGAAAGATGCTTCAGGCTTCCCTTCGCCTTGTCGGTGGTGGCATAGATTCTCTTTGCCGCGCCTTCCTTTCCATACTTCTTCTCCAGAATTTCCTTAAATACACGGAATGCAATCGCAGGCTCGGTCGTTGTGCCGGACTTGGAGATCATGTTGATGGAGAAATCTCTGTCTCCGACTACATCCATCAGATGCTTCAGGTATGTAGAGCTGATGGAATTACCGCAGAAATAGATCTCCGGTGTCTTTCTCTGTGCCTTGTCAAGAACGTTATAAAAGCTGTGTCCAAGGAACTCAATCGCCGCTCTTGCGCCAAGATAGGAACCGCCGATACCGATCACCAGCAGCACCTCGGAATCGCTCTGAATCTTCTTAGCCGCCGCCTTGATCCTTGCGAACTCCTCCTTGTCATAATCTACCGGGAGGTCAATCCATCCCAGAAAGTCGTTTCCTGCTCCGGTCTTTGAAACCAGAACCTCTTTGGCGTCCAGCGCCAGCTTCTTCATATAGCCGATCTCTTCCCCGGAAACGAAGGAAGCGGTCTTTGAATAATCAAATGTAACCTGTCTGCTCATAATCTGCTCCTCACTTCTGCATCTTTTTCTCTCATTGGCAGTGCATACATGCATTCACTGTTCTCGTTACTAAATTATCATATTTGTACTGTAAATTCAAGAAAAAATTAACATTCGCGCCGCTCAAAGCATATAAGCATCTGCTGTTTCAGCCCGTCAGGAACTCCTTTAACAGCATCTCCAGCTCCTCCTCGGTCACGGCGGCATCCCGCGCCGGCACATAATCGTCGTCCTTCTGTATAATTTCGGCTCTCTTCCCGCTCTGCGCCGCGTTTGGCATGAACTCCACCTGCTTCCGCCCCGCTCTGGCACGCCTCGTCCTCTCCGGCTCTTTGCCCTCGATTGCACCCGGGCTTTCCTGAAATGCCGCGTCGCCGTAAAGCATCTCCATGTCCCTTCTGGTAACCTTGATGCGCGGAGAGAGGTGATTTTCCAGATAATCTACCAGATTCACCTTGAGAACTCTCTTTTTCCCACGGACATCCGCGATTGTCGATACGGAAAAATACAGGTACAGCCCGAGCAGGCTGACAATATAAAAGGGAAGGATCGCCCCAAGCGTGTGTCCCGCCAGTATGCTTCTGCAAATACCGACCCCGGAAAACACCACGGACAGGAGCATCAGCTGCCCGGAAAGATGATAGAGCATCTCAAACGAAAACGGCCCCAGAGACAGCCGGTTCAGAAATTTATCCACGAACACGGGCACGTTGGAAATGCCGTTATTCAGCTCGTAGCAGTTGGAAAACTTCGTCTTGCACTGCTTGAGGAGCTTATTGTCTGTCGATGCCATATTGTCCGCCTCTTTTATCATATGCGCGTAAAGTATCCCGAGAAATATTTTCAGGAAAATTCCCAGAACCATACAGGAAAACATACATATTGTCATTGCCGCCTGTTCCGTAAACACACGAATCATTTCACACCTCTTCTATCTGTTCTCTTTTAATTCCCTGACGAAAAGAAACCGAACCCGTCATTTCACGGATTCGGCTTTTGTACATGCTTATTATAAATTATGCTTGTCCCGATGAACAGATTTTTCCATCGACAAATTCCCGGCGGCAACGACACATCCTTACATTTTTTCAATAAAAAATAAGTCTTTCAGCCCCCTGATAAGGATTGAAAGAGGCTTCCAAATCTGCTATACTTTATCAAAATACTACTGGTAGACCCAAAAAGGAGAGGATGATTATGAAATACAAGACACAGGGAACCTGTTCCCAGGAAATCGATGTGGAACTGAAGGACGGGGTTATCGATTCCGTTCAGTTTGTGGGGGGCTGCAACGGTAATCTGAAGGGTATCTGCGCGTTGGTAAAGGGCATGAAGCCGGAAGATGCCATCGCAAGATTAAAGGGTATCAAATGCGGTCTGAAATCCACCTCCTGTCCTGACCAGCTGGCAAGAGCACTGGAGACGATGCTATGAAAAAAATTGTATTGACGGGCGGCGGAACCGCGGGACATGTCACGCCGAATCTCGCGCTGCTTCCTTCCCTGAAGACCGCCGGATATGAAATTACTTATATGGGTTCCTACGACGGAATCGAGAAAAAGCTGATCAGCGATTTTGATATACCCTATGTAGGCATCTCCACCGGAAAGTTTCGCCGGTATTTTGACCCGAAAAATTTCACGGATCCCTTCCGTGTCATCAAGGGCTTTTCCGAGGCGAAGAAATTCCTGAAACAATACAAACCGGATGTTGTCTTCTCAAAGGGCGGCTTTGTCAGTGTGCCGGTTGTCCGCGCCGCTGCCGTTCTGGGCATTCCCTGTGTCATTCACGAATCGGACATGACGCCGGGACTTGCCAACAAGCTCTGCATTCCGGTCGCAAAAAAGGTCTGCTGTAATTTCCCTGAAACCTTAAAGCTCCTGCCGGAGAATAAAGCTGTTCTCACCGGTTCCCCGATCCGCGCAGAGCTCTCGCAGGGAAATAAACTCGCAGGTCTTGACATGTGCGGCTTTTCCGCCAACAAGCCCGTTATCATGGTGATCGGCGGAAGCCTTGGCGCCGCTAATGTCAATAAGGCTGTCCGAGAGGCTCTTCCGAAGCTCTTGAAGGACTTTCAGGTCGTGCATCTCTGCGGAAAAGACAAGGTGGATAACCTGCTGTTAAACACCCCCGGCTATAAGCAGTTTGAGTATATCAAGGCGGAGTTAAAGGATCTCTTTGCCATGGCTGACATCGTTATCTCGAGAGCCGGTGCAAATGCGATCTGTGAGCTCCTTGCACTGAAGAAGCCGAATATCCTGATCCCGCTCCCTGCTGCCAGCAGCCGCGGAGACCAGCTTCTCAACGCGAAGTCCTTCGAGGCACAGGGCTTTTCCATCGTCATCGACGAGGATGACCTGACCACCGATCTTCTGGTTGACAGGGTTTTCGAGCTTTACTGCAACCGGCAGAACTATCACGACGCGATGAGCCGCAGCGGCCAGATGGACTCCATCCGCACGATTATGAAGCTGCTCGAGGAAGTTCAGGAAAAATAAATTCTATCATAAAACTCGCCAAAGTCGGTTCTGACTCTGGCGAGTTTCCTTTTATCTGCACTATCTACATTTTCTCTTCGTCGTACACAGCCCTTGCGCCGCCGATGAACTTCGGTCTGGTTCTGGCACAAACCACATGCCCGTCGCCGATCTCCTTTGTGCGGATTCTCACCGGCACCGCCACATCCTTAAGATGCATGCCAATGAGCGTATCTCCAATGTCCATCCCCACATGGGCTTTGATATGCTCCACAGCCACAGGATGCTCAAATGCCTTGTATGCCGCCGTGGCAAAGGAGCCGCCCGCCTTCGGCTGGGGTACGACATTGACAATCTCATAGCCGTAGCGCTCTGCCGCTTCCTTCTCGAGAATGATTGCCCGGTTCAGATGCTCACAGCACTGCGCCGCGAGATAAATTCCCGCCTCCTGCGTCGCCTGATAGATCCCGCCGAAGACCACCTCCGCCAGCTCCGGGCTGGAAAAGGTTCCGATTCCC